>NZ_JBKJTG010000141.1:0-9029 GCF_046590535.1 Phenylobacterium sp.
CAGCCTCGCCCATGAGGCCGCGATCCTGCGGTCGGCGACCCGGGCGGAGATTCTCTGGAATAGCGGCCGCGCCGGCCCAAGCCCCTGGGCGGTGACGGTTTCTTCGAGAAGCAGTACGGCGATGTCGGCCCGGTCCGGAAGCAGCTCATAGGCGCTCAGGAGCGCCCGTGCGGCCTCGGCATGGCGCCCGAGATTGCGGTTTGACGCCCCCAGCACGAAGGCCGCCGTTGGATTGCCCGCATCCAGGCCGACCGCCTCGGCCGCGGCGACGACGGCGTTTTCGTGCTGTCCGAGCTTGAAGTGGGAATAGGCCTGCACGGTCGCCAGCCACGGATCGGTGGGCGACTGGCGCCGAAGCGGATCGCAAAGCGCCAGGGCCGGGCCGAAGCGGCCCTCCCGCACCGCAACTTCCAGCGATGCGCGCATCGCACGGGCGTCGTCGAGAGGGGAAGTCCCCAGGGTCTCCATCGCGCGGTTCCTATCAGCCGCGGGTCGCCGGTGTCGAGGCGGAACCCCCCGGCGCCCTGTAGGCCGGGAAGAAGCCGCTGTCCGTGTCGCCTGATAGCGTGCGGTAGGCCGCCTCGTCGAGAATTGCGCCGCACAGGTAGGAGGGGCTGACGGTGTTGGCGAACCCCCTCTTGAACTGAACGAGGCCGTCGCCGGGGTCATCGCCCAGGCCCGCGCCGCCGCCGAAGTTGATCGTCTCGCAGTCGCTGAGCGCGGCTATGGCAAGGTCGTTGACCGCGTAGGCTGCCCCGCTTGCGTAGCCCTCAGGATCCGATGCGGTCAGGTGGCTGATCGCATGCCCCTGGTGCGCCACGAAGACGTGCGCCGACACCAGACGCCCGCCCATGAAGGCGCCGAAGGCGCGGACGCCTGGCAGCCGGGCGAGGGTCTGGTGGTGGCCCGGCGGGAAGGCGTGCAGCCCGGTGAGCCCATGGCGATCGATCAGGTGGCCGTAGAGCGCTTCCCAGGCCGGCAGATGGTCGGCCAGCCGCAGTTCCGCGCGCTCGACCCGGCCCAGGGCGCGCTTCAGCTTCGTCCGGTGCTGACCGCTGTAGGCGATGGGGCCAAGCCTGCGGTCGTACACTGAGTGGGACTTGAACGGCCGCACGAAGTCGAACCCGTCGGTGAGCGCCTCAAGCGGGGGGCGCAGGCGCTCCTCAAGCACCAGCACGACCGAGACGAAGCCTGCCGCCCCCAGCCGCTGCCGGCCGCCGGCCAGATCGGCGTCAGGCGGCAGGACGGTGATCGGATAGGGGCCCATCGCATCGCGCCGGGTCCCGCAGGGTGTCGCCCGGCTGAGCACATGTCCGCGCCATTCGGGAACGCTGACCGAGGCGCCCGAGTGGGCGAGGCTCGCGGCGTAAGCCTCGCTGGCGTAGGGGTGGGTCACCGCAGCGGTCCGCTACAGGGGCGCAGACGCCCGCTGGGCGTCATTCTCCGCGTGCCAGGATTTCGCCCAGGCAGTCGAAGACGTAGTCCAGGCTCGCCGCATCCAACCCCACCCAGAACGGAAGGCCGACGACTCGGTTAGCCAGATCGTCCGTATACGGCAGGGCCGTGCGGCCACAACCTTCGTAGGCCGGATGCGCATGACACCCCTTGCCCCACCATAGCCGCGTCTCGACGCCCCGCCGGGCAAATGCCTCGCAGACCCGTACCGCGTTGTGCGCAGGATCCAACTCGACGATCCCATAGGAGGATAACCAGCCGTTCCCGAAATCCGGCGCAAGACGAACCCGATTGGTCGCCAGGGTTTTCTCGTGGAACCGCGCCGCCAGGTCCGCCCAGCTGGCGCGGGTGTCGGCCCACCGCTGGAAGCCCGCGAGGCCGACGGCGGCGGCGTACTCGCTCAGCTTGGCGTTAAAACCGGGAACCTGCGCATCTCGCGACCCGTCAAACCCGAAATTTCCCGTCCGGCGAATGGCGCGGGCCAACTCTGCATCCGGGCTGACCACCACAGCGCCCTCGCCCACGCCAAACACCTTGGTGGCGTGCATGCTGACCATGTAGGGCAAGCTGGTCTTCACGCTGGCGAAACTGTCGAATCCGGCCGCAGCGTCGACCAGAACGGGCACGGCGGTCCGGGTGTGGAAATCCTCCCAGGCCTGCAAGGCGATGGGCGCGCCGAAAGGCGCCACGGGGATCACGGCGCCGACATCGTGGCCTTGCGCCATGAGGGCCGAAACGTCGGCCGGGTCGATGGCCCAGGTCAACGGATCGATATCGACAAAGAAGGGCTTGAGACCTGCCGCGTGGGCCGCCGCCGCTGTGGCGACGAAGGTCCAGGAGGGCATGACGCACAGGCTTCCCGCTTTCACCTGCATGGCCTGGAGAACCTGCACCATGGCCAGGGTGCCGTTGGCCGAGGTCACCACACGACTGACGTCAACGTCGAAGTGCTCGGCGAGCCTGGCCTCCAGCCTGTGAACCAGCGGCCCCATGTTCGAGTACCAGCGCGCCGCGTCGATCTCCTCCAGAAACGGCAGAAGCTCGCTCGCAGGCGGGAGCAGTGGTCTCATCACGGGGACTTGGGAAGGCGGCGCCATTTCTCGGTCGAGTTTTCGCCTCTGGGGGAAACGCGCCTGACATCGGTCCCGACGGCTTTGGGACGGGCGTGGAGATAGAACGCCGGCCTCGGCGGCGCAAACGGAATTGACCCAGACACCGGGCGCCGCGGGAGGCGTTTCGGGGCGTGCGCCTTGCCGCTTGCCGCGACCCACGCCGTTTGCGACACCGCCTCTATGGGAGGCGGCAGGATGCGATTGCGATGGTGAAGATCCCGGCGAGCCCGGTGGAGCGGCTGAGCCTGGAGGCGATCCGCCATCTCGACGTCGCGCTGGATCTGGCGGCGGGCCCCAGACACCCGGCCAGCACCTTGAAACCCGGAACCACGTCTGCCAACCAGATCGCGGTGGCCGGCGAGGCGGGCTACATGTTCATCGCCAACGGCGCCAATCAGTGGGAGCGGCAGTACGCAGGCGACGTGCCGGTCCCACCGGCGTGGATCGAAGGCTGGGTGAAGGTCACCGACAGCCGCCGGGCCGAGGCGCAGGGGCGGGGCGTCATGCTTCGCCAGATGGTCGTTCCCGAGAAGCAGGCGGTCTATTTCGAGCGGCGCTGGCCGAACGTCGCCGATCCGGGCGCCAAGCGGCCGCTGCGGATCCTGCAGGCCAACCTGCCGGGCGACGCGCTGCTCTATCCGGACGCCGAGCTGCGCGCCGAGAAATCCCGGGCGCCCACCTATTTCCGGCACAACTCCCACTGGACCCCCAGCGGATGCCTCGTCGCGCTGGGGACGATCCTTGCGGGCGTGGCGCCAGCAATGACGTTGAACTCGATCACCTTTTCCTGCGCCCGCGAAGCCCTGCAGCAGGACCTTTCCGCCCACATGTTCGAGCCCGCGCCGTTCGAGGAGCGGCTGACGCTGGTCCCGGCCGGCGAGGTGTTCTTGGACAACAAGCAGTACGAAACCACCGGCCGCGTCACCGGCAGCAGCTATGGGGTGCGCAATCCCGCCGCGCCTGATCCGCGCAAGCTGATCCTGTTCGGCGACAGCTACGCCTATGACGAGGGGCTGGCGGCGGCCCTGTCGGCGGTGTTCAGCGAGGTGGTGTTCATCTGGTCCAAGGCGGTGCTCTGGGATCAGGTTACGGCGTTCGGGAGCGAGGTGGTCGTGTGGCAAAGCGCGGAGCGGTTCCTGGCCACCCTGCCGCAGTCCTGAGGATCGCCCTGCGATTGGCGTGGGGACCGGTGTCCTCTATGACACCGTGAAGGACCCTGGGACCGCGTGCGGCCCCCACGAACGAGGCTGCTCCCCCTGTCGACGCCACGTGCCCTCGCAAAGTTCATCGACCTTCCGATCGTCTCCGATCCGCGGGGCAATCTCTGCTTCGCCGAATCCTCCGTGCATGTGCCGTTCGACATCGCGCGAATCTATTACCTCTACGACGTGCCGGGCGGCTCGCAACGGGCCGGGCACGCCCACAAGGCCCTGCACCAACTCCTGCTGCCCGTCGCGGGAAGCTTCGACGTCCGTCTGCGTGACGGCAAGCGCGAGGAAGTCGTCACGCTGAACCGGCCGAGCCGGGGTCTGCACATCGGGCCGATGCTGTGGCGGGAGCTGGAGAACTTCTCCTCGGGTTCGGTGTGCGTCGTGCTGGCCTCGGCGGTCTATGACGAAGGCGATTACATCCGCGATTTCGGGGACTTCCAGGCCTTCGCAAGGTCATGAAGTTCTTCGACCTCGGGCTCGATGAGCCGTCCCTCAGGCGCGCGCTCGACGCCGCCTACCACCGCGTGATGGACAGCGGGCGCATGGTGCTGGGGCCCGAGGTCGAGGCCTTCGAGGCGGCCTTCGCCGGGTACTGCGGCGCCAGCCACGGGGTAGGTGTGGGCAACGGCCTCGACGCCCTGGTGCTGGCGCTCCGGGCCGCCGCAGTCGGGCCGGGCGATGAGGTGATCGTTCCCAGCCACACCTTCGCCGCCACCTGGATGGCGGTCACCGCCGTGGGGGCGACGCCTGTTCCGGCTGAGGTCGACGCCGCGACCTTCACCCTGGATCCGGCCGCCGCTGAGGCCGCCGTGACGCCGAGGACCGCGGCCATCATACCGGTGTCCCTCTACGGGCACCCGGCGGAGATGACGGCGATCATGGCGCTGGCTGAGCGCCACGGCCTGTTCGTCCTGGAGGACGCCGCCCAGTCCCACGGCGCGGCCTGCCGCGGTCGCCGCACAGGCTCGCTGGCCCACGCCACCGCCTTCAGCTTCTATCCGACCAAGAACCTGGGCGCGCTGGGGGACGCGGGCGCGTTGGTGACGGACGACGCAGAG
This sequence comes from Phenylobacterium sp., assembly GCF_046590535.1. Lineage (GTDB taxonomy): Bacteria > Pseudomonadota > Alphaproteobacteria > Caulobacterales > Caulobacteraceae > Phenylobacterium. The sequence continues at coordinate 4,837 of NZ_JBKJTG010000141.1, forward strand.
CTTGCGGCCAAGGTCCGACGCCTGAGGAACTACGGGTCGGAGCAGAAATACGTCCACGAGGAGCAAGGCGCGAACTCCCGCCTGGATGAACTCCAGGCCGCGTTCCTCGGGGTCAGGCTGCAAGGCTTGGAGTTGGCCAATGGGCGGCGGCGCGCCGTGGCCGGTGTTTACGCGGAACGGCTGGCGGGGCTGGAATCAGTGGTTACGCCGACGCAGGCCGAATGGGCGCATCACGTCTACCACCTCTACGCGATCCGAAGCCCGGCGCGCGACGCGCTGCAGAGCCATCTCAGGTCGCGCGGCGTGGAGACCTTGATCCATTATCCGGTCCCCTGCCACCGGCAGCCCGCTTTCGCCGACTTGGGCTTCGCAGTCGGCGCCTTCCCATTGGCCGAAGCCCTGGCGGCGCAGGTGCTTTCGCTGCCCATGTGGCCTGGCATGCCGGTCGCCGATGTGGAGGCGGTCGCTGACGCGGTGACCCTCTTCGAGACCGGCCCAACGTGAAGGCCTCGGACCTCCTGGCCTGGCAGCCCGTCCTCTTCGCGCCCCACCTCAACCGGTTCGCGCTCCTCAAGCTTGGGGCGACGACCCCCAGCGACGCACCTCGCATTCGCGTGCTGCGCAATCACGCGGTGGAGAGCATGGCCACTGCGGCGCCGGCCTTCCTGACCTATGCCGGAACGCCGGCCCACGTTGTCGCCGGCGCCTATGACGACAGCCTCAACCTGCCATCGGGAGAAGCCGCCTGCGAACTGATCTGGCTGGATTTCCAGCGCTATGGCCGGCTGGCCGATGGGGAGTTGGCGGCCTGGGTCACTGGGCGCCTGGACGCGTTGCGAAAGGCCTCGACGGCCCCGCTGGTGGTGGCGAACGCGCCGGGGACCGACCCGCGCTACCGCCCGCTGAACGCCGCCCTTGATCAATGGGCCAGCAGCCATCCAGGCGTCGCTGTCCTGAGGCTCGACGCCATCGCCACGCGGCTGGGCGAGGGCTTTTTCGATGACCGGCGGGCGGAGGCCACGGGCGCCCGATACTCTGACCAGGCCGCCTTGCAGGTGGCGCGGGCGCTGGCCTTCGAGGTGCTTCCAAGGTTCCTTGGCGCGCCGGTCCGCGCCCTGGCCGTCGATCTCGACAACACCCTTTATTCGGGTGTCCTTGGCGAGGATGGCCTCGAGGGGGTCGAGTTGACCCCCGACCACGAGGCCCTGCAGGCCACGGTGGCGGAACTGGCCGGCCGCGGGGTGTTGGTCTCGGTGATTTCGCGTAACGAGGCGCAGGATGTCCAGGCGCTGTTCGCGGCTCGGGAGGACTTCCCCCTGCGGCCGGAGCACGTGGCGGACTGGCAGGTCGGATGGGACGCTAAATCCCGGTCTATCGGGTCTGCGGCCAAGGCGTTCAACGTGGCGCCCGACAGCTTCCTCATGATCGATGACAACCTCGGGGAACTGGTCGAGGCGGCCCGCGCCGTGCCCGGCCTTCGGCTGCTAGCCGCCGGCCCCACCGCCGGGGCCTCGGTGCAGGCGCTCAGGGGCTATCCCGGACTTTGGCAGGACCGGCGGGACTTCGCCGGCCGCACGGCCGACATAGTGGCGAACCGCGCCCGGGCGGCCTTGGCGGAAGTGGCGTTCGACGACGAAGCCTATCTGGCCGAGCTCCAGGCGGAGCTTAGCTTCAACTTCGCTTCGGACGATGACCGCGTCCGACTGGCCGACATGAGCCGCAAGACCAACCAGTTCAACCTCGCGCTCCGGCGCCTGAGCGAGGTTGAAGTGGCGCAGTACATCGATGATCCGGAACGCGCAGTGGTGCACGTGCGCCTCGCCGACCGGCTGGCCGACTCGGGGTCGGTGGCGGCGATCTTCGTCCGGCGCGAGGGCGCGGTCGCCCTGGTGGAGGAGCTGTGCATCTCCTGCCGCGCGCTTGGGCGCAGGCTTGAGGACAGGATGGTCTCCGTGGCCGTGGCCGGGGCTGCGCGCCGGCTCGGCGCGGACACCGTGGCCTTCGACTATGCGTCGGGCCCGCGCAACGCCCCCGCTCGGGACTGGCTGGCGGCGTTCTCCGGAGCCACGCTGGAGGAATCCGGCGGGAGGATTGTCATGCCTGTTCCATCCCCCGCGCCCGATGGACCGGTCACCGTCAAGTGGAAGACCTAGATGAGCGCCGACGCCGACACCATGATCGCAGAAATCCTATCCCTCATCCTGGAACGCCCCGTTGCTGTCGGCGAGTGCGTGATGCGCGAGGAGGAAGCCGGATGGGACTCCCTGAAGCATCTGGAGATCATCTTCGCGGTCGAGGCCGCGCTCGACGTGACGTTCACCCCCGAGGACATGGCGGCGATCGACGGGACGCCGTCCCTGTTGGCCACGATTGACGCCCGCCGTGCGTCATAATCTCAGTCTGGATGGCCATCGGTTCGGCCTGCGGCCCGTCGTCCTTGAAGACGCTGCGGCCATCCTGGCGCTGCGTCTCGACCCCCACCTCGGCCGCTTCCTGCACGCGACGTCAGCCAAGCTTTCCGACCAAGAGGACTGGCTGCGGGCGTACTTCGAGCGGGCCGGTGACTACTATTTCGCCATCTTCGACCGGCGCCCCGACGAGGTCGCGGGCTTCGTGGGAATCTACGACGTGGACCCGGTCAGCGGCGCCGCCGAGTGGGGTCGGTGGCTGGTCGTCCAGGGCTCGCTAGCGGCGGTGGAGTCGGCCCAGCTCATCCACCGCGCCGCCTTCGACCTGCTGAACCTGCAGGCGCTCTATTCCCGCACCGTGGCGCAGAACGTGAGGGCGGTGTCCTTCCACCGCAGCATGGGCGCGCAGCTCGACGGGCGCCTTCCCGGACACGTTGTGCTCGAAGGCAACGCGCGCGACAGTGTGCAGTACCGGGTGGATCGCCACCTCTGGGCGAGCTTGGGCCCCAGGCTGGACACCCTCGCCAGACGGATCGCGGAAGCCTAGGGGCCCGATGCTAGACAGCCTGCATGCCCGATTTCACCACCTCGGCGTCGCCTGCCGAGACCTGGACCGTGAACGCGCGGGATGGCTCGCGCTGGGATATCAGGAGGAAGGCGCGGTGTTTCTCGACCCTCGGCAGAAGATCCGCGGCCAGTTCCTGACTGGACCGGGCCCGCGCATCGAACTGGTGACCCCGCACGGCGACGGCTCTCCCGTGGATGGCTATCTCGCCCGGGGGACCAAGATCTATCATCAGGCCTATGAATGCCCTGACCTGGAGGCCGCCCTGGCGATTCTTTCCGCCGCCGGCGCCAAGATCACGGCGGCGCCGGCGCCGGCCGTGGCTTTCGAAGGCCGCGACATCGCCTTCGTCATGCTGCCCAATCTCAATCTGATCGAGCTTATCGAGGCGCCTGAATGACTGTCCCCTCCCCCCAAGAGGAGCGCGGCCGCCTGGAGGCCATCGCAGCCCACTCCGCCTATGGCGACGGGGCCAACCGCGCGACGATCGCGCATTCGTTCAAGGTGTTTCAGCGCTTCATCCGCCCGGGGCCGATCCTGGAGATGGGGCCGGCGGAAGGCCACATGACGGGCGACCTGGCCGCGCTCGGTGAACCGCTGACCCTGGTTGAGGGGGCTCAATCCTTCTGTGAGTCGCTGCGCGACCGACATCCCCAGGCCCGCGTGGTCCATTCCCTGTTCGAGGACTTCAAGCCGGACGAGGCGTTTCAGACGATCGTCCTTGGACATGTCCTGGAGCACGTGGATGACCCGGTTTCGATCCTGCAGCGTGCCCGGGAGTGGCTGGCGCCCGAGGGCCGTATACTCGCCGCCGTGCCGAATTCGCGGTCCTTGCATCGTCAGGCGGCGGTGCTCATGGGGTTGCTCCCGTTCGAGGAAGCACTGAACGCGGCGGACCACCGGCATGGCCATCGCCGGGTCTACAATCCCGAGACCTACCGGCGGGATTTTCTCCGGGCTGGCCTGACCATCGAGGTGTTCGGGGGTTACTGGCTGAAACCCCTGTCGAATAGCCAGATCGAGCGCGACTGGACGGACGAGATGCTGGCCGCTTTCATGAAGCTGGGCGAGCGCTATCCGGACACCGCGGGGGAAATCTACGTAGTCGCGCGGCGCTAGGTGTCGGCCGCGCCCCGAGGGGTGCGCCAGGGGACAGGCGCGCGCCGATAGACCGCCTCGACGAAGGTATCCCAGCGTGCTCGGAAGATGTCGTCGAACAC
>NZ_JBKJTG010000069.1:0-17384 GCF_046590535.1 Phenylobacterium sp.
GCAACGCCGGCGTTGACCGCCAGCATCGCGATCTCGATAGGGTCCGGCGTGGTGGGCGCCGACGCCTTGGCGGCACGTCCTCGCCTCGGCGCGTTCGCAGCTCCGTCAGCCATGTCCGCAGTCCCCCGACCTGATGGTCGACACGGTGTCCGACGGATGACGTGCGGTCAATTCCCGCCCACTTGCGGCGTGGTGCGCCAACTTACGCTCCCCACCCTAAGCTGAAGTTCTGAGCGACCGCTCGTTGGCGGCAAGTTTCAATGTCCGGTTTCTGGATCGGGATCGTTACCGGCCCAAACTGGACGTCGGCCGACTCAGCTCTCCGCGCAAAGAAACCGAGGTGAGCTCCACCTTTGCATGGATATTCTCAGCGCGAGGCGGCGGCGGTCTTCGCGACGGCCTCCTCGTATCTCGCCCCCGACAGGATGTTGGCGAGGGAGTAGTTTCCCTCATGGCAGGCATGCTCGTACATCGGCAAGTCGGTGCGGAACCAGGAGAACTCGCCGAGCCAGGGGGCGGCGTAGGTCTTCGGCGCGATGACGGTGAACTGATAGAGCATCTCGCGGTCCGAGATCGGCGTCAGCCGCTCGATCACCGTGGCCTCGCCCGGGACGATCAGAGTCGGCGCGAAGCGAAGGCGGTCGGCGTCGGGCATGCCTACGGTCTCAATGACCAGGGTGTCGCCCTCCCAATGGCCGATGGAATCGCCGAGTCGGGACCAGGACACCTTTGGCGCGTGCGTCGTCGTCAGGGGCACGATGCGAACGTCGCCGCCGTATTCGACCTGGATCACCACATGATCGCGCGTCCGCAGGATTTGAATGTGGCTATCCAGGGCGAAGGACGACAGCGGCGGCTGGCCCTGGCCCACCAGGCAGCGCTCGGCATTGGGACGCTGCTCGGGATTGTCGCGCGGGCTGTCGGGCGGTGGCTCGGCGAGCTCCTTTCGCGCGGCCGCCGTGTAGGGCAGCTTGCCGTCCCTCGGCTGGACGACCGCACGGGTGCGCCGCTGGCCCCGGACGATCGCCAGGCCATCGGACTGGGTCACCAGCATCGGTAGTTCGGGGTCAAGCGTCGCGGCGAACTCGTCGGACAGCGCCTTGCCGGCGACGGCGGCGACGGCCTTGGCGTCCTGCTCGGACACGACCAACTGGGGTGTCTCGGGCGTCGACTCCATCGGCAGGATGAAGTTCACCCGCCAGTTCCCGTCGATGCTGGGTTTCGTTGGTGAGGCAGTGGTGTCGGAGCGCGGCCGTGCCCCGGCCGTGCCTGCGAAACAGGCGGCGAGCGCCAGCAGGCATACTGTCTGTTTGATCCTCATGACGATCCCCCCAAGGCGCGTCGCAGCCGAGAGCCGCATGGCAGCTTTGGCCACCGAGCGATGTTGTTGGCAATCATTTGCTGGCGAGCCGCCAATGCCGCGCAGTGTCCGAAATATTCGCCCCTGGCTCACGCGGGCGCAACTGGCAGCCCACAAACGTCGACTTTCCACTCATTGGCGACGTTCGTGGCGGAAGGCCTTGACAATCGGCAACTGGTGTGTTCTTGTTTTGTGCTTTTAGGGTGACGCACCGGCACAGCCGATCCTGGCGGCGCGCGCCTAGACCATCCCGGCCTTGCGCAGCGACTGGTAGGCCTTGATCACCCGTTGCAGGCGGTTCTCCCCGGCGCGGTCGCCGCCGTTGGCGTCGGGGTGCAGGCGGCGGACCAGTTCGGTGTAGCGGGCGCGGATCTTCGCCCCGTCGGCGCTGTCCTCCAGGTCCAGGTCGGCCAGGGCGTTGCGCTCGATCTTGCCCAGGGCGCGGCCTTGCGGCTCCGCCGCGCGGGCGCCGTTGCCGCCGCCGCCGAACAGGTTGAACGGGTCGCGATAGCCCTGGCCCCGGGCGGACTTGCTGGAGAACGACGAAGCCGCCTCACGGCTGTAGCGGCTGGCCTTCATCTCCCAGGTGGGCCGCCCGCCGCCGAACAGCTCGTCCTGCTGGCGACGCCGCACCTCGCCCTCGCTCATCCCGGCGAAGAAGTTCCAGTTGCGATTGTACTCGGCCGCGTGCGGCTGGCAAAACCAGTAGTGCTCGTGCATCAGGTCGCGCGACTTCGGCGCCCTGGCGCCGGCCGCCTTGCGGCAGCCGGGGTGGTCGCAGGCCCGCTCGCCGGGCTTCAGGGCATGCACGTCGCTCGCCCGCGCGTCCTCCTCCAGGGAGGGCGGGCGGACACGGATGTCCTTGAACTTGGGCTTGTATTGAAACGCGCCGGGCATGGGCCAAGTATGGGGGGAGAAGAATCCCGTTCAAGAATTGAAGATGAGAGCGATGGGCGCCATATTCGATGCCATACGCGACAAGCTGACGACCGCCTTCCAGCCCTCGCGCCTGGAGATAGAGGACGACTCCGCGCGCCACCAGGGGCATGAGGGGGCGAACCCTGCGGGCGAGAGCCATTTCAACGTGCTTATTGAGGCGCAAGCTTTCGTGGGCGCGGCCAAGGTGGCCCGCCAGCGGATGGTCTACCACGCCCTGGCGCAGGAACTGGCCGGCCCGCTGCACGCGCTGTCGGTGAAGGCGCTGGCGCCCGGCGAAGGCTAGGCGCCACGCGCATGTTGTAACGTGCGCTGGGCCGCACCGGGCTATTTTGGAAGGGGACAGGCTTTTGCGGACCACGATAACCGTCAACGGGGAGGCGCGCGCGCTCGACCTCGACCCGCGCACCACCTTGCTGGACGCCCTGCGCGAACACCTGCGGCTGGTGGGGACCAAGAAGGGCTGCGACCACGGCCAGTGCGGCGCCTGCACGGTGCTGGTGAACGGCGTGCGCATCAACGCCTGCCTGTCGCTGGCGGCCATGCACGACGGCGACGCGGTCACCACCATCGAGGGGATCGGCGCGGCGGACCGCCTGCATCCGATGCAGGCCGCGTTCCTGGAGCGCGACGCCTTCCAGTGCGGCTACTGCACCCCGGGCCAGATCTGCTCGGCGTTGGGCATGCTGCAGGAGGTGGCCGATGGCTGGCCCAGCCAGGCGAGCCCGGACATCGCCGGCCCGGTGACCCTGAGCGACGACGAAATCCGCGAGCGGATGAGCGGCAACATCTGCCGCTGCTCGGCCTATCCGCAGATCGTGGCGGCCATCAGGGACGCCGCGAAGGCGCTGGCATGAGGCCCTTCACCTACGAGCGGGCGAGCGACGCCCAGGCCGCCGTAAGGGCCGCCGCGGAGAACCCCGAGTCCCGCTTCATCGCCGGCGGCACCAACCTGCTGGACCTGATGAAGCTGGAGATCGAGCACCCGGCGCACCTGATCGACGTTGGCCGCCTGCCGCTGGCCGACATCGGCCCGGCGACCCACGGGGGCCTTCGCATCGGCGCCATGGCCTCCAACAGCCAGGTGGCCGCCGATCCCACCGTGCGGTCCCGCTATCCGGTGCTGGCCCAGGCCATCGTCGCCGGCGGCTCCCCGCAGCTTCGCAACAAGGCCAGCGTCGGCGGCAACCTCCTGCAGCGCACCCGCTGCGCCTACTTCTATGACGTGACCAAGCCCTGCAATAAGCGCCAGCCCGGCGCCGGCTGCAGCGCGCTTGAGGGCCTTAACCGCAACTCCGCGATCCTCGGCGCCAGCCCCGCCTGTATCGCCACCCACAGCTCCGACATGGCCGTGGCGCTGGTGGCCCTGGGCGCGGTGGTGGAGACGCTCTCCCCCTCCGGCGACACCCGCGCCTTCGCCCTTGACGGCCTGCACCGCCTGCCGGGCCACACGCCGCACATTGAGACCCACCTGATCCCGGGCGAGCTGATCACGGCGGTGGTGCTGCCGCCCGCGCTTCAGGGCGGCCAACTCTATCGCAAGGTCCGCGACCGGGCGTCCTACGCGGCGGGCCTGGCCAGCATCGCCGTAGCCGGTGGCCAGGTGGCCCTGGGCGCTGTCGCCCACAAGCCGTGGCGAGCCGAACTGGCCGAGGCCGCGCTGGCCTCGGGCGCGTCCGCCGCGGAGGCCATGGCCGCTGAGCTCGCGCCAGCCACGGGCAATGGCCGCAACGACTTCAAGATCGCCCTGATGGGCCGGCTGGGCGCCGCCGCCCTCGATCAGGCCGCCGGGAGGGTCGCATGAGTTCGGTGCTCGACTGGGACGCGCAGTCCAATCCGGTGAAGGAGAACCGCTCGGGCCTTATCGGCAAGGGTGTCGACCGCTACGAGGGCCCGCTGAAGGTCTCGGGCACGGCCGCCTACGCCTATGAGGTCGAGCCGCCCTCGCCGCCCGCCTATGGCGTGATGGTGCCCGCCACCATCGCCCGCGGCCGCATCACCGGGGCGGACCTGAGTGCGGCGGAGGCCTCGCCCGGCGTCTTGCTGGTCTGGACCCACGCCACCGTCCCCGACCAGGGCAAGAAGGACGAGATCCGCGCCATCGGCGGCTCGGGCCCGGCCTTGGAAACCGACCGGATCAGCTACTTCAACCAGCCCGCCGCCTTCGTGGTCGCCGACACCTTCGAGAACGCCCGAGCCGCCGCGGCCCTGGTGCGCCTCCACTACGACGTGGAGACCCCCGACGCCGACTTCCACGCCAGCCTGGATGACGCCACCGATCCCCCCGGCGAGGAGGACATGGTCATCGGTGACTTCGAGGCGGCGTTCGCGCAGGCGGCCGTCACCGTCGAGGGCTGTTGGGAAACCCCGATCCAGAACCACTGCCAGATGGAACCCCACGCTACCATCGCCTGGTGGGAGGGCGACAAGCTCACCGTCCACACCTCGCTGCAGATGGTCCGCTCGGCCCAGGCCGCCCTGGCCGAGGTGCTGCTGGTGCCCCGCGCCAACGTCCACCTGTTCACCCGCTATGTGGGCGGCGGCTTCGGCGGGAAGGGTCGGGGCTATGAGGATCTGACGCTGGCGGCCCTGGGCGCGCGGGCCGTGGGCCGGCCGGTGAAGGTCGCCTACGACCGCCAGCACATGTTCCACGGCACCATCCACCGACCGGCGACCGTGCAGAAGGTGCGGCTGGCGGCGGGCAAGGACGGCCGCCTCACCGGCATGTCGCTGATCGCCTGGACCCACTGCCAGCAGATCGGCTCGTTCACCGAGCATGCCGCCAACTTCGCCCGCAATCTCTACGCCGCGCCCAACCGGCTGACCGGCCACCGGCTGGTGCAGCTGGACCTGCCGCCAGCGGGCCCGATGCGTGCGCCCGGCGAGGCGCCCGGCATGCTCAGCCTGGAATGCGCCATGGACGAGCTGGCCGAGAAGGTCGGCCTGGACCCCATCGAGCTGCGCATCCGCAACGAGCCGGAACGCGACCCGGAGACCGGCAAGCCGTTCTCCATCCGCCAGCTGGTCCGCTGCATGCAGGAAGGCGCGCAGCAGTTCGGCTGGGACCGGCGGATGCCGCAGCCCGGCCGGGTCAGCGATGGGCGCTGGCAGGTCGGCATGGGCATGGCCGCGGCGATCCGCGGCAACTTCCTGACCCCCGCCAAGGCCGGCGCCTTCATCGACGCCGAGGGGATCGTCACCCTTCGCCAGGCTATGACCGACATCGGCACCGGCACCTACACGATCCTGGCGCAGATCACCGCCGAGACCCTGGGCGTGCCGATGAGCCAGGTGCGGGTGGAGCTGGGCGATTCCGACCTGCCGCCGGCCTTTGGGTCGGGCGGACAGTTCGGCGCGGCCTCGGCCGGTTCGGCGGCGCTCGACGCCGGCATGAACCTGCGGATGGCGCTCGCCACCCTGGCGGCTGCGGACAGCGTCTCGCCGCTCTATGGCGGGCCGGCGGCGCAGGCGACCTTCCAGGATGGCGTCATCGCCATCGGCAACCGCTCGGAGACCCTGGCCGCCCTGGTGGCCCGCGCGGCGCCGGAGGGCCTCTACGCCGAGGGCCAGGTCCGCCCGGCGGAGGATGCCCGGGAGTGGAGCCAGCACACCTATGGCGCCCACTTTGCCGAGGTCGGCGTCGACACCGTCACCGGCGAGGTGCGCATGCGCCGGATGCTGGGGGTCTTCGCCTCCGGCCGGATCATCAACGCCAAGACCGCCCGCAGCCAGCTAACCGGCGGGATGATCTGGGGCGTGGCCGCGGCGCTCACCGAGGGCAACGCCATCGATCCGCGCTACGGCTCGCTGATCAACCAGGACCTGGCCAGCTACCTGGTGCCGGTGCAGGCCGATATCGGCGAGCTGGACGCCATCCTGCTGGACGAGGTGGACGACAAGGCCAACCCCCTGGGCATCAAGGGGGTCGGTGAACTTGGCATCGCCGGCGCTGGCGCGGCCATCGCCAACGCCATCTACAACGCCTGCGGCGTGCGGCTGCGCGACTATCCGATCACCCCGGACAAGGTAATTGCGGCCCTGATCGCCCAGGGCCGGTAGGGCTCTGGGTTTCCGCATAGCGGCTCTGCGGAAACAGGCGCTGCCTTAGCGTCGGATTCAGTCTATCTCCCCCGTCCTGGCTTCAGAGCAGGGCATTCGAGGAGACGGAACGTGAAGCTGTTGTTGCCGCTGGTCAGCCTGGCCGGCTCGCTGAGCCTCTTGGTCAGCGAGTGGTCCGGACGCGCGTTCGGATACCTCTAGCGGTCCGCCGCGACGGCGGCGCGCAGTTCGCCCAGCACCCGGGCCAGGTCACCCTCGCGGAATGGCTTCTGCAGGACCAGGGAGCCCTTGTCGACATCGCGCAGGCCCGCGTCGCCATAGCCGGTGGCGAAGGCGAACGGCGCACCCTTGGCCCGTAGCAGGTCCGCCAGCGGGAAGATCGGCTGGCCTCCCAGGTTGACGTCCAGGACAGCGCAGTCGATCTCGGCGCTGTTGGCCAGCTCGATCGCCTCGTCCAGCCGCGAGGCTGGTCCCACGACGGTGCAGCCCAGGTCGGTGAGCATGTCCTCGATGAGCATCGACACCATCATCTCGTCTTCGACGACGAGCACCCGCAGGCCTTTGAGGTTGGCCGTGTCGGTCATCGGTTGAGCTCCGAGGATTGCGGGAAAAGGCTCCCCGCGGCTGATGGCGGATGGCGATAAATGTGAGCCGTCGGCCCCGTCAAGCCGGCGAGGGCTTTCTCTTCAATCATCAGTAGGCGACCCCCAAGGCGGCGTAAGCGTCCAAACAGGTCCCGGCCCTCGACGGTAGGGTGAGCAGAGGGCAAACGCCGCCCGCGGTCAAGCATCGAGCAGGCCGCCCGACCTAGGGTCATTACTGGCGGACCTTGGGCGCGGATATCCGCAGAACGGTGATCTGGTTGCCCTTGCGCTCGTTCACCCGGAACTGATGGCGATGGAAGCTGAACACCTGGCCCACGTCGGGTATTTTCTGCGCCTCGTGGATCAGCAGGCCAGCCACCGTCACCGCCTCGTCGTCGGGCAGGTCCCAGTTCATGGCCCGGTTCAGGTCGCGGATCGTCACCGAGCCGTCCACCACCACCGAGCCGTCCGGGGCTGGCGCGACGCCCGGCGCCACCACGTCGTGCTCGTCCTCGATCTCGCCGACGATCTCCTCGAGGATATCCTCGAGGGTGACCAGGCCCTGTAGGGCGCCGTACTCGTCCACCACCAGGGCGAAGTGGGTCTGGCGCTTAAGGAAGGCCGCCAGCTGGTCCTTCAGGCTGGTGGTCTCCGGGATGAACCAGGGCTCGCGCAGGATGCGCGGCACGTTGAGGGCGTCGATCTTGCCGTTGGCCTCGACCATGGCCTGCAACAGATCCTTGGCGTGCAGGACGCCGACGATGTTCTCCGGGTCGCCGCGATATATCGGCAGCCGGCTGTGGGCGCTTTCCAGGGCGGCGGCGACGATCTCGCGCGGAGTCATGTCGCCGTCGATCATCGCGATGGCCTTGCGGTGGACCATCACCTCGCCGACGCCCATTTCGCCCAGGTCCAGCACCCCGCCCAGCATCCAGCGGTCGTGGCTTTCCACCAGGCCCTCGGAGTGGTGGTACTCCACCGCCCCGCGGATCTCCTCGTGTGCGGCCAGCACGTCGGTGCCCATGTCCAGGCGGATGCCGAACGGCCGCAGAGTGTGGCGCACGATCCACTGGGCGCCGTTGGCCAGGGGCCCGAAGATCCGCACCGTCCAGTAGGTCGGGATTGACAGCGCCCGCGCCACGTCGTCGGGGCGGGCGATGGCCAGAGTTTTGGGCAGAATCTCGCTGAACACCACCACCAGCACGGTCATCACCAGCGTGGCGATCACCGCCCCCATCACCCCTGGGAAGACGGCGGTGAGCACGCTGGTGGTGAGGGCCGACGCGCCAATGTTGATGACGTTGTTGGCCAGCAGGATGGCCCCGATCATGGTTTCCTGGTTGGCGATCATTTCGTTCACCCGGCGCGCGGCGCGGTCGCCGTCGCGCTCTAGCTGGTGCAGGCGGCCGCGGCTGGCCGCCGTCATCGAGGTTTCGGCCGCCGACAGCAGGCCCGAGAGGGTCAGGAGGATGATCAGCGAGGGCGCGAGGCCGGCGATCAGGGCCGCGATGTTCACGGCTGGGCTCCTTCGGTGATCATGAAACGGCGTACGGCCTCGGGGTCCACGTCGCGGGCGACGAAGGCGTCGCCCAGGCCGCGGGTCAGGATGAAGGTCAGCTTGCCGGCCTCAGCCTTCTTGTCCTGGCCCATGTGACGCACCAGGCGCTGGGCGCTGGACGGGCCGGGGAGCTGGGAAAGTTTGGTCGGCAGGCCTGCGGCGGCGATGGCGGCTGCGGCGCGGCCGGCATCCTGGCTGGAGCACAGCCCCTGGCCAGCGGAGAAGCGGAAGGCCAGAGCCTGGCCCAGGGCCACCGCCTCGCCGTGCAGCAAGGCCTCGCCGAAGCCGGTCTCCGCCTCCAGCGCATGGCCGAAGGTGTGACCGAGGTTGAGCAGCGCCCGGCGGCTCTGTTCGGTCTCGTCCTCGGCCACGATCTGCGCCTTCATCTCCACCGACCGCGAGACGGCCCGCGTCAGAGCGGCGGGCTCGCGAGCCAGCACCGCGGCGCCATTGGCCTCCAGCCACTCGAAGAACGCCAAGTCGCCCAGGAGGCCGTACTTGATCACCTCGGCGTAGCCGGCGCGCACCTCGCGTTGCGGCAAGGTCGCCAGGATACCGAGGTCCGCCAGCACCAGGCGCGGCTGATGGAAGGCGCCCACCAGGTTCTTGCCCCGCGGCGTGTCGATGGCGGTCTTGCCGCCCACCGAGGAATCCACCTGCGCCAGGAGGGTGGTGGGAATCTGTACGAAATCGATGCCGCGCTTGTAGATGGCCGCCGCAAATCCCGCGAGGTCGCCCACAACGCCGCCGCCGAAGGCTGTGATCACGTCGCCGCGGTCGAGTTCTAGGGCCAGCAGACGGTCGGTTAGCGCGGCTAGGCCGTCGAAGCTCTTGGCCTGCTCGCCCGGCGCCACCACCACCGGATGTGTCTCGATGCCGGCGTGCTGCAGGGCGGCCGTCAGGCGCGCGCCATGCAGGCCCCAGACGGTCTCGTCGCTGACCACCGCGGTGCGCCGCCGCTTCAGGAAGGGCGACATCCGTTCGCCGGCCGTGTCCAGCAGCCCTTGCCCGACCACCACATCATAGGCCCGCGCGCCCAGGCCGACGGCGATGCTGCGGATCATGGGGCGGGCGCCTCGACATAGGCCGCCAGGGCGCGGATCACCTGATCGACGGTCACGTGGTGGGCGGCGTCGCCGGTCTCCACGGTGATGTCGGCCTGGGCGTAGGCGGGATAGCGGGCCTGGGCCTGCGCTTCCAGGACGGTCAGCGGGTCCTGGCCAGCCAGCAGCGGGCGGGTGTCCTTGCGTCCCACCCGGCGGGCCAGCACGTCCAGGTCGGCCTTCAGCCAGACCGAGACCGCCTTCGACTTGATCAGCGCACGGGTGTCGTCGTTCATGAAGGCGCCGCCGCCGGTGGCCAGGATATGTGGCGGCTGCTCCAGCAGGCGGGCGATCACCCGGCGCTCGCCCTCGCGGAAGGCGGGCTCGCCGAGTTCGGCGAAGATGTCAGGAATGGATCGGCCGGCGGCGGCCTCGACCTCGGCGTCGGCGTCCTGGAATGGCAGGTCCAGGGCGTTGGCCAGCCGGCGGCCCACGCTGGATTTGCCGACACCCATCAGGCCCACGAGGGCGATGGTGCGGCGGCGCAGCGGTACGTAGCGGTCCATGAACGGCGAAGGCTTACACGAGCGCGCGGCCTCGCGCCAACTTCCCGGGGCCGGTATGCTGCGCCGATGGTGCGTATCCCCATGATCGTGGCGACGCTGGCGGCCCTTGCCATGGGCGGGACGGCGGCGGGCCTGCCTGTCGACGTGGCGCCGCTGGCCGCGCCGGACGCCTTCTCCGTGGCCGGCCGGCCGACCGGCTTGCCGGCGGACCTGTGGCGCGCGGCGTCGGCCGTAACCGCCCGGGCCGTCCTGCCCAGATTGGCCGCCCGGCCCCTGTCGCCCGCGGCGGCGGCGCTCGCCCGGCGCATCCTGGCCACTGGAGCGCCGGGGCCGGCCGGGTCGGACGCGGGCATGGCGGGCCTGCGGGCCAGCGCCCTCCTGGCGCTGGGCGACGCCGGGGCCGCCGCCGTCATCCTGGCGCGCGCGCCAGGACTTGGGCGCAGCGCCGAACTGTCGCGCGCCGCCGCGGAAAGCGCTTTGGTGGCCGGGGACGACGCCCGGTCCTGCGCCGTCGCCCAAGCGCTGGGAGTTGGCCGCGATGACGTCTACTGGCTCAGGCTGCGCAGCTACTGCCTGGCGCTCGCCGGCGAGACCGCCCAGGCCCAGCTAACCTTCGACCTGGCCCAGGCCCAGGCCCGTGACCCGATTTATGCCCGGCTGATGACGGCGAAGCTCGCAGGCGGCGGCGGCCCGGGCGCGGCCTCCATCCGCAACGGCCTCGACCGGGCGCTCTCGCGCAGCCTGGGTCTGGCGGTGGAGCCTGCGGCTGGCGAACCCAAAGGGCCCACCTGGGACCTCACCACCCTTCAGGACGATATCGGCGGCGTCGCCGGGATCATCGCCTCGGGCCAGGCTGTGCCCGAGGGCGCCCTGGGCGCCCTGATCCAAGCGGCGGGTGACGCGGACTCCAAGGCGCGCGGCCGGCTGCAGTCCGCCGCCCTGCTGGCGGCCGCGCTCAGCCCGCAACTGGCGCCCGACGACCGCGCCCGGCTGGCAGGGTTCGCCCTGGCGGGGGGCAAGGCGCCGGCCGGGCGCTCGCTGGCCCTCGACGACGCCGCCAGCCGCAAGCTGATGGGCGAGACCGCGCTCCTGGTCCTGTGGACCGCGGCGGAGGCCGGCGCGGCGGGCCCGGGGGTCGTCGACCGGGCGCAGATTGTCCGGGCCCTCGCCCAGGTTGGCCTGGAGGCTGACGCGCGGGCCTTCGCTGTCGAGGGCCTGGTTGCGCTGAAATGAGCGGCAAGGGGCCAGCCTGGGCCGAGGCCTTCCTGGAGATGATGTCAGTGGAGCGCGCCGCCGCCCGCAACACGCTCACCGCCTACACCCGCGACCTGACCGACGCCTCCGGGTTCCTGGCGGCCCGCGGGCGGGACCTGGCGGATGCGGCGACGCAGGATGTGGAGGCCTATTTCGCGGACCTGGGCGCCCGCGGCTTGGCGCCCGCCACGGCGGCCCGGCGCCGATCGGCGGTGCGGCAGTTCTACCGCTTCGTGCTGGGCGAGGGCTGGCGGGCCGACGATCCCTCGCGCCGGGTCGAGGCGCCCCGCCAGGGCCGCAGCCTGCCCAAGGTGCTGACCGCCGACGAGATCGACCGGCTGATCGCGGCGGCGGCGGCGCGCGACGGCGGCCAGGGGCTGCGGCTGGCCTGCATGGTGGAGCTGGCCTACGCCTCCGGTCTGCGCATCTCAGAACTCACCAGCCTGCCGCTGGCGACCGTGGCCCACGACCCGGCCTATGTGATCGTCAAGGGCAAGGGCGGCAAGGAACGGCTCGCTCCGCTGAACGACGCCGCGCGGACGGCGGTGAAGGCCTACCTGACCGCGCGTCCGGGCTTCCTGCCCAAGGGGGACAAGGCCAATCCCTGGCTGTTCCCCTCGCGGGGCCGCGGCGGGCAGCTGACCCCGCGCCGGTTCGCCCAGCTCCTGGATGAAGCGGCCGTGGCCGCCGGCGTCGACCCGGCCCGGGTCAGTCCGCACGTCCTGCGCCACGCCTTCGCCACCCATCTGCTTGAGGGCGGGGCTGACCTGCGCGTCGTCCAGACGCTGCTGGGCCATGCTGATATCGCCACCACCCAGATCTACACCCACGTGGCGGGCGAACGGCTGCGCGAGGTGGTGGAGACCAAGCACCCGCTGTCCCGGAAGCGCTGAGCCAGACGGCAGAAGGCCGCCCCTTGCGGAGCGGCCTTCCAAGTTTATCTCAGATCAGGTTGGCCTAGCCGGTGATCCGATAGCGACCGTCGCGATCCGGGCAGACCCGGACGTAGCGATAGTCCTCGCCGTAGGAATCCACCGAGGCCGGCGCCAAGCGGCACCGCTGGCGGTTGTAGTAGCTGTAGTTGTAGCGGCCCGAGGCGCGCCGGCGGTCGTAGGCGCTCTCGCGGTACGCCATCGTGTCGGCCCGATTGTAGTAGGGCCCGCGGGCGTCGCACTTGTAGCGGTCGTTGGCGGCGCCTACGGCGGCGCCGATCCCGCCGAGCACCACCGCGCCAAGCACCGCGCCTTCGGTCCGCGCATTGCGGGCCGCGACGTTGGAACCCAGGGCCGCACCGGCGAGCGCGCCGATGATGCCGGCCGTCACTGACGAATTGTTGTTCGGGCGGCAGTCAGCGTTCGAATAGGCGGTGTTGGCGCCGTAGTAGGCGGCTGACGGGGTCGAATAGCGGGCCTCGTCCCAGATCGGCGCCGCGCCATAGACGCGGCTGTACGAACCGTAGCCGTAGCGGTCGTCATAGGCCGCGCGGGCGCGTTCCCAGTCAGCGCGGCGGCGATCATAGTCGCGGCGAGCCTGGGCGTAGTCCTGGCTGGCCTCACGATAGTTCTCGCGGCTCTGCTCGTACTGCGCGCGCTGGCCTTCATAGGCCCGCTGGTCGCGCTGGTACTGGGGGGTCGGCTGGTACTGGGCGAAGGCGGGCGCGGCGGTCGCCAGCGCGAGCACCGAGGCCAAACCGACTCTCATCGACGTGTTCATGGCATATCTCCATTTCTCTTCGAGCACGGTTCGGTGTCAAAGCGAGGGTCCGCGCACTACGACAAAGACGCGCCACGTCCGCAGCCAGCCCCCCAATGGTCTCGGGCTTGGCTCGACCTCCGCTAGCAGAACGCCAAAGCCGGGGCCGAGTTGCATTCAGGCTTCGCCGTGGTGGCGGGCTTGTTCCGCCAACCGATCGCGCCTAATTTCCGCCGCCCCCGCGCTACCCAGGAAACGAACCTCGAATGGCCGTGCATTACCTCGAGTTCGAGCGCCCGATCGCCGACCTCGAAGCCAAGATCGAGGAGCTGTCCAAGCTGTCCGACGCCAGTCCCGGGGCCTTCGAGGGCGAGATCGAGGCCCTGCGCGGCCGCGCCCATCAGATGCGCCGCGAGGCCTACGCCAAGCTTGACCCTTGGCAGAAGACCCAGGTCGCCCGCCACCCGGACCGCCCGCACTTCATCGACTACGCCGCCGCCCTGATCGACGAATTCCAAGAACTGCGCGGCGACCGCAAGTTCGCCGACGACCAGGCGATCATGGGCGGGTTGGGCCGTTTCCGCGGCCAGCCGGTGGTGGTGATAGGCCACGAGAAGGGCCGCGACACCGTCACCCGGGTGAAACACAACTTCGGCTATGGCCGGCCGGAGGGCTTCCGCAAGGCGGTCCGGCTGATGGAGCTGGCCGAACAGTTCAACCTGCCCGTGGTCAGTTTCATCGACATCGCAGGCGCCTATCCGGGGGTGGCCAGCGAGGAACGCGGCGTGGCCGAGGCGATCGCGCGGTCCACCGAGAAGTGCCTGATGCTCAACGTGCCCAACGTCGCGGTTGTGACCGGGGAGGGCGGCTCCGGCGGCGCCATCGCATTGGCCGGCGCCAATCGCGTGCTGATCCTGGAACACGCCATCTATTCGGTGATCACGCCGGAAGGCGCCAACTCCATCCTGTGGCGCGGCGGGCGCACCGCGGCGGAGGCGGCCAAGGCCATGAAGATCACCGCCCAGGACCTGCTGGGTATGAAGATCGTCGACCGGATCATCCCGGAGCCCGCCGGCGGCGCCCATTCCGATCCCGAGGCGGCGATGCAGGCGGTGGGCGACGCGGTGGAGGAGGAGCTGAAGGCCCTGGCCGGCATGAGCGCTGAGGATCTGCGCAAGCGCCGGGCGGAGCGCTTCTACGCCATCGGTCGCTCGGGACTCTCCTGAACCGATCGCTTGCCTGACGCTGCGTCTGCGGTTTCAGTATCGTCCAAACAATCGTTTGGAGGGACGTCATGGCGCTGAAGACCCGGTTCACCGAGACCTTCGGGATCGAGCACCCCATCATCCAGGGCGGCATGCAGTGGGTGGGCCGCGCCGAGCTGGTGGCTGGCGTGGCCAACGCCGGCGGCCTGGGCTTCATCACCGCCCTGACCCAGCCGACCCCGGACGCCCTGCGCGCTGAGATCGACCGCTGCCGCAAGCTGACCGACAAGCCGTTCGGGGTGAACCTGACCATCCTGCCGACGATCACCCCGCCACCCTATGCGGCGTACCGCCAGGCGATCATCGATAGCGGGATCAAGATCGTCGAGACCGCCGGCTACAAGCCGCAGGAGCACGTCGACCACTTCAAGGAACACGGCATCAAGGTGATCCACAAGTGCACCGCCGTGCGCCACGCCCTGTCGGCCTAACGCATGGGGGTGGACGCCATCTCCATGGACGGCTTCGAGTGCGCTGGCCACCCGGGCGAGGACGACATCCCCGGGCTGATCCTGATCCCGGCGGCGGCGGACAAGGTGAAGATCCCGATGATCGCCTCGGGGGGCTTCGGTGACGCCCGCGGCTTGGTGGCGGCCCTGGCCCTGGGCGCCGACGGCATCAACATGGGCACGCGCTTCATGTGCACGGTGGAGAGCCCGATCCACCAGCGGGTGAAGGAGCAGATCGTCGCCAATGACGAGCGCGCCACGGACCTGATCTTCCACACCCTGCACAACACCGCCCGCGTGGCCAGGAACGCGGTCAGCCAGGAGGTCGTGGCGATCGAGCGGCGCGGGGACGCCACCTTCGAGGACGTCAAGGCGCTGGTGGCCGGCGTCCGCGGCCGGGTGGTCTATGAGGACGGAGATCCAGACCACGGCATCTGGTCGGCAGGCCAGGTCCAGGGGCTGATCCACGACATCCCCACCTGCGCCGAGCTGATCCACCGGATCGTGCGCGAGGCCGAGGAGATCATCGAGCAGCGCCTGGCCCGGATGAGTGGGTTGCGCCAGATGCAGCCGGCCTAGACGGCCTACATCCCCGCATGAAGAGGGCCGCCGGCTGTGACGCCGGCGGCCCTTTCCTTGTTCTCCGACGCGCCTAGAAGCGGGCGGTGAGGCCCACCTGGTAGTAGCGGCCGATGGCGTCGTAGACGGCCAAGCCGGTGGTGCCGAACGGGGCCTCCGTGTCGCCGACGTTGCGCACGATCAGGCGCGCGGTCATCTCGTCGAGGCCAAAGCCCCAGCTCGAGGCCAGATCGTCGAGGTTGTAGGAGAACGCCAAGTCGTGGACCAGGTAGTCGTCCACCACGAGCGGAAAGCGCGTCTCGATGGTGAAGTCGTTGTTGAACTCGGACTTGCCGATGTAGTTCATCGTCCAGATCACCGAGAACGGGTCGCGCTTATAAGTGCTTTCCAGCTTCCACTGCAGGTCAGCGTTGCCGATCTCGTTCTTGTCGTCGTTCAGGTCGAAGCCGAGGCCGGTGACCGAGGTCTCCTGCTTGTTCACGTGGAACAGGTCGAAGTCGAAGGCCAGGCTGCCCGGGTTGCCGTTCAACAGCGGCGCGATGTCTTCCAAGTCGGCCAGGTCCACCCGGTAGTTCACGCCCAGGGTGAGGCCCTGGAAGTTGATGTAGCCGGCGTTGACGAAGCCGGTCTGCGGCCCGATCGAGGTGACGCCCGCGCCGTTGGTCTCGCCGAAGCCGAGGATCTGGCCGGGCCGGGCCGCCGCCGCCGCACCACGCAGGAAGCGATTGCAGGCTTCCGGGGGCGTGCCGGGGCTGTCGTAGCAGACCTGCAAGATCGAGGTCAGGCCGAAGTTGAAGATCGCGTTGGTCAGGTCGATGTCGACCCAGTCGAAGCTGATCGCCAGGTTCGGCACGAAGCGCGGCTGGAACACGAAGCCCGCCGACCACTGCTTGGCGATCTCATTGCTCAGGTTCGGATTGCCCGATGTGCCGCCCTGCACCGTGGCGGCCTGGACCTGGGAGGTCAGGCTGAAGGTGGCGGGCAGGCCCAGGGCCGCGAAGGCGGCGCGGCAGTTGGCCTGGCGCGCGGTGGGGTTCGGGCCGGTGGTGATGTTGCGGAAGTCGCAGGGGTCATTCGCCGAGATGAACGAGGTCGCCTGGGGCAGGTTGACCTCGGTGATCGCCGGCGCCCGGAACGAGCGGCTCCGCTGGGCGCGGAACAGTACGTCCTCGATGGGTTTCCAGCGCAGGCCATAGGTGTAGGCCTTGTCTTCGCCCGCCTGGCTGTGGTCGATCTTGCGGTAGGAGCCCTCGACCTCGAGGCTGTGCAGGAAGGGCAGGGTGAAGTCGCCGCCGAACAGCGGGACCAGCACTTCGCCGTAGAGCTCCTTGGTGTCGAACTCGCCGGTCAGCGCGCTGATCGGCGCCGAGCGGCCGATGCCCAGGCGTTGCGGATCGTTCGGCGTGAACTGGCTCTCTTCCTTACGGTACTCGAAGCCGACGGCGGCATTGACGTTGCCGGCCGGCAACTTGATCAGCGGGCCGTTCAGGTTGCCTTCGTAGACCGTCTGGGTGATCTCGAACTGGCTCGCGAACTGCACCTGGACGTAGGTCAGCGCGGCGGCGCTGGGGGCGCCGAAGCCGAACAGGTTCAGCGGTGCGCAGCCCGCCGCGCGGGCGACCGGGTCGCGGCAGACGATGGCGCCGGCGCCGTCACGCACCGCGTCGATGGCCTGCACGAAGCGCGACTGGTCGATGTTCGGGCTGCGGAACGTGCCGTCCGTGCGGCCGCGGTTGGCCGAGACGTTCCAGGCGAAGTTGCGGTCGAAGATGTCGAACTCGCCCTCGAGGCCGGCCACCACGCGAAGGGTGTCGCTTTCCGCCGTGGTCTTGTTGGTGCCGATGTCCGTGGACGAGCGCGACAGGAAGAAGATCTGGTCGCCAGGCGAGGCTGTATCGGCCGGCAGGGGGACGGGCTGGGCAAGGATCGCGGCGCGCGCCGCGGCGCTCAGGAACGGGTTGGCCGTGGACACCCGCAGCGAGCCTGAATTGCCGCCGAACAGCGGGGCGTTGAAGATCGGCTGGTTGAACGGCTCTTCC
>NZ_JBKJTG010000156.1:0-4891 GCF_046590535.1 Phenylobacterium sp.
CGCCCGTCACCGCGGCTACGCCGGCCAGAACCAGCACCAGCATGGCGAGGCCGTCGAACCAGCCGCCGCCCTTGCCGCGGAAGGCCCCGACCATGAGCAACAGCAGGGCCCCGATCGCGAGGATCAGCTCCGGCCGGACGAGATTGAGATCGGCGAGGGTCATCGGCGGCTCACCCGGCGATCGCGGCGCGCCAGGCGCCGACCAGGGCGTCAACCGACGGCCCGGTGATGTTGAGAACGACGTCCGGCTGGACCCCGAGGTAGAGGGTCGAGACGATCAGCGGCGCGAAGATGACCATCTCCTGCCAGGTCAGATCGTTGATCTGGGCCAAGGCCGGGTTGGTGATCTCGCCGAACATGACCCGGCGGTAGAGGCTCAGCGCATAGACCGCCGACAGGATCACGCCGGTAGCCGCGAACAGCGCCGTCCAGGTTGAGGCGCCATAGGCCCCGGCCATGGTCAGGATTTCCCCGACAAAGCCGCTGGTGCCCGGCAGGCCGACATTGCCCATGGTGAACAGCATGAACACCGCCGCGTAGAACGGCATCCGGTTCACCAGGCCGCCGTAGAAGGCGATCTCGCGGGTGTGCATGCGGTCATAGACCACGCCGACGCACAGGAAGAGCGCCGCGGAGATCACCCCGTGGCTGAGCATCTGGTAGATGGCGCCCTGCTCGCCCTGCACGTTGCCTGAGAAGATGCCCATGGTGACGAAGCCCATGTGGGCCACCGAGGAATAGGCGATCAGCTTCTTGATATCGGTCTGCCGAAACGCCACCAGCGAGGTGTAGATCACCGCGATTACGCTGAGCGCGAACACCAGCGGCGTGAACAGCTCCGAGGCGTTGGGGAACATGGGCAGGCTGAAGCGCAGGAATCCGTAGCCGCCCATCTTCAGGAGGATGCCGGCCAGGATCACCGAGCCCGCGGTGGGCGCCTCCACGTGGGCGTCGGGCAGCCAGGTGTGCACCGGCCACATGGGCATCTTCACAGCGAACGACGCGAAGAAGGCCAGCCACAGCCAGACCTGCAAGCCCTCGTCGAACTTGTAGGCCATCAGCTCGGGGATCGAGCTGGTGCCGGATACCCCGATCATGGCCAGGATCGCGGCCAGCATCAGCACCGAGCCCAGGAGCGTGTAGAGGAAGAACTTGAAGGCCGCGTAGACCCGGCGCTGACCGCCCCAGATGCCGATGATCAGGAACATCGGCACCAGGCCGAACTCGAAGAAGATATAGAACAGCACGATGTCCAGCGCGCAGAAGACCCCGATCACCAGGGTCTCCAGCAGCAGGAAGGCCACCATATATTCCGGGACGCGGGTCTCGATGGAGCGCCACGACGCCGCGATGCACAGCGGCATCAGGAAGGCGGTCAGCAGCACGAACAGGATCGAGATTCCGTCCACGCCCATGCGGTAGGAGAAGCTCGCAAACCACGGAACTTCCTCCAGGAACTGGAATCCCGGATCGCTGGGATCGAAGCGCGCCACCAGGAGCACGCTGAGTACGAACACCGCCAGCGTGGTGACCAGCGCGATCCACTTGGAGGCGTTCACCGCGCGCGCCTCGTCCCGGCCGCCGAACAGCCGAAGGATCAGGATCGCCGCAGCGCCCAGCAGCGGCGCATAGGTGATGAGGGAGAGGATGCCGGTCATCTGCCCCTCAGGAATTCCACGCCCAGAGGGCGTAGGTCAGCAAGCCCGCGACGCCCAGGAGCATCACGAAGGCGTAGTGGTAAAGGTAGCCGGTCTGCAGGCGTCCGGCGCCGCGGCCCATGGCGTAGGTCACCGCCGAGACACCGTCGGGGCCCAGGCCGTCGATGATCTTCTGGTCGCCGCCCTTCCAGAAGAGGTCGCCCAGGGCCTTGGCGCCGCGCACGAAGGTGGCTTGGTAGATCTCGTCGAAGAACCACTTGTTGTAGAAGAACGTGTAGAGAAGCCCGCCTCGCGCCGCGATCCGCGCGCCCAGGCCTTCCTTCACAAGATAGACATAGGCCGCCACCAGCAGGCCCAGCACCGAGACCACGATGGGGGCCAGCACCACCCATAGGGGCGCCTCATGGGGCTCCATCACGTGGTTGGTGGGGGCGTTGAAGATCGCGCCGCGCCAGAATTCCTTCTGCTCATGGCCGATGAACTGCTCGTGGAAGGCGAAGCCGGCGCCGATGGCGCCTACCGCCAGCAGGATCAGCGGGACCAGCATGACCCAGGGGCTCTCGTGCGGCTTGTGGCCATGGCCGTGGGCGTGGTCGTCGGCCAGGGGCTCGTCGTGGGTCTCGGCCTGGGCGGTGGTGGCGTGGTCGTCGGCGTGGTGGCCGTGGTCGTCGCTCCAGCGGGCGTGGCCGTTGAACGTGAAGAAGGCGACGCGCCAGGAGTAGAATGCGGTCAGCCCGGCCACCAGGACCCCGATGATGAAGGCGAAATAGGCCAGCGGATCGCCCTCGCCGGCCGTGTAGGCCGCGTGGATGATGGCGTCCTTGGAGTAGAATCCGGCGAAACCCAGGTCGAGGAAGGGTATGCCCAGGCCGGTGATCGAGATGGTGCCGATGGTCATCACCGCATAGGTGATCGGCAGAGCCTTCGCGAGCGCGCCGTAGCGGCGCATGTCCTGCTCGTGGTGCATCCCGTTGATCACCGAGCCCGCGCCCAGGAACAGCAGCGCCTTGAAGAAGGCGTGGGTGAACAGGTGGAACATGGCCGCCTGATAGGCGCCGACGCCGGCGGCGAAGAACATGTAGCCGAGCTGCGAGCAGGTCGAATAGGCGATCACCCGCTTGATGTCGTTCTGGGCCAGGCCGACGGTGGCGGCGAACAGGGCGGTGACGGCGCCCACGACGATGACGATATGCCTCGCCACGGGTGCGTACTCGAACATCGGCGAAAGCAGGCAGACCATGTAGACGCCGGCGGTGACCATGGTCGCCGCGTGGATCAGGGCCGAGACCGGGGTCGGGCCCTCCATGGCGTCGGGTAGCCAGGTGTGCAGGAAGAACTGGGCGGACTTGCCCATGGCGCCCACGAACAGCAGCGCGCAGGCCAGGTCCATCAGGCTCCAGGTCTGTCCGACGAACTCCCAGGAGCGGGCCGCGCCCGAGGCGACCTGCGGGAATATCTCGGCGAACTGAATGGTCCCGAAGGCCCAGAACACCGTCATGATGCCCAGCGCGAAGCCGAAGTCGCCCACCCGGTTGACCACGAAGGCCTTGATGGCGGCCGAGTTGGCGGTCGGCTTCTTGAACCAGAAGCCGATCAGCAGATAGCTCGCCAGCCCCACCCCTTCCCAGCCGAAGAACAGCTGCATGAAGTCGGCGGCGGTCACCAGGGCCAGCATGGAGAAGGTGAACAGCGACAGGTAGGCGAAGAACCTGGGCTTGTCGGGGTCTTCCGCCATGTAGCCCCACGAATAGACGTGGACCAGGGCGGAGACGGTGGTCACCACCACCAGCATGACGGCGGAAAGCGCGTCCAGGCGGATCGCCCAGTTGGACTGGAAGTCGCCGACGTTGATGAACGGGGCCAGCGTCAGGGTGAAGGGTTCGAGCCCGCCCCAGGTCCACTGGCTAAACACCACCCACGACAGGACAGCCGAGAGCAGCAGGGCGCCGGTGGTCACGCTCTGGGAGGCCACGTCGCCGATGCGGCGGCCCACGAGCCCGGCGATCAGCGCGGCCAGCAGCGGTGCGAGGACAATGATGGGGAGCAGGGTCTCGGCGGTCATGCTCGCGCGCTCAACCCTTCATCATCGAGGCGTCGTCGACGGAGATGTCGCCGCGGTTGCGGAAGAAGGTCACCAGGATAGCCAGGCCGACCGCCGCCTCGGCGGCGGCGACAGTGAGCACGAACATGGCGAAGATCTGCCCGGTGACGCTGCCGGGATAGACCGAGAAGGCCACCAGGTTGATGTTCACGGCCAGGAGGATCAGCTCGATCGACATCAGGATGACGATGATGTTCTTGCGGTTCACGAAGATGCCGAAGACGCCGATGGTGAACAGGATGGCGGCGACCGCCAGGTAGTGGGCCAGGCCGATGATCATTCGCCGATCCCTTCGCCGGACTTGAGGTCGACGATGCGCATCCCGGTCTTGGGGCTGCGCAGCACCTGGTCGGCGATCACCTGGCGGCGTACGCCGGGCTTGTGGCGCAGGGTGAGCACAATGGCCCCGATCATCGCCACCAGCAGCACCAGGCCGGCCGCCTGGAAGAAGTAGACATAGTCCGTGTAGAGCACCCGCCCGATCGCCTCGGCGTTGGAGATGTCCACCACTCCGGCGCCCGAGGGCATCGGCACGTCGCTGTCGCGGGCCGCACCGCGGCTGGCGACGGTGGTGGCGACCACCACCATCTCGATGGCCAGGGCGCCTGCGATCAAGAGGCCCAGGGGCATGTAGCGGGCGAAACCTTGCCGGAGCTCGGCGAAGTCTACGTCCAGCATCATCACCACGAACAGGAAGAGCACCGCGACGGCGCCCACGTAGACCACCACCAGCAGCATCGCCAGGAACTCTGCACCCAGGAGGACGAAGAGGCCCGCGGCGGAGAAGAACGCCAGGATCAGCCACAGCACCGAGTGCACGGGATTGCGCGCCGAGACCACGGCGAGGCCAGCCACGACGGTCACCGCCGCCAGCAAGTAGAATGCGATCGCCTGCAGGGCCATCCGGCTCTTCTCAACCCCTCGAAAGTACCAATGCCGTGGCCCGGCATGACCGGCCACGACGTGCGTCTTGCAGCGCCTGGAATCGCGCCCGTCTCTTAGCGATAGGGCGCATCCAGTTCCAGATTCTTCGCAATCTGACGTTCCCAGCGGTCGCCGTTGTCGAGCAGGCGCGCCTTGTCGTAGTAGAGCTCCTCGCGGGTCTCCACGGCGAACTCCAGGTTCGGGCCCT
>NZ_JBKJTG010000039.1:0-14321 GCF_046590535.1 Phenylobacterium sp.
ACGTCGGCGACGCCCACAAGGATCATGTCGTCCTGTTCCCGCACGGCGGCCGCCACCCGCTTGCCGATCACGCCATAGCCGTTCACCGCGACGCGGATCTTGCCGGAGTTGTCCATGGATCGCTGTCCTTGCCGTCCGTAGGTCGCGTGGAGGGGAGAGAGGTGGGTTCTGAGTGAGGAGTCGGCGCCGCCGCGTCGCCCATGGAGGTTAGGCGCCCGGTGGTCGCGCGCTTCCCCGTCGCCCTAGAGACGCGACAGCGCGGCGAATATTACGGCTCGGAGGGGTGGCATTGGCGGCTCAGACGATCTCCGTCCCACAAGGGCCCGTCATGATCTCGGTGAAGGTGCGGGTCAGGAGAATTTTGCGTCGGCCTCCGCCAGCACGACTTTCGACGAGGCAAAGGTGAGTGCAGCCGACCTAGAACAAGCGGTGCGCGATTGCGGTTTGCATTGCCGCGGCGAGGTGGCCCCCGGCGCGTCTGTGAAGCCGACCGCGATACAGTTTCGCATGCCGGCCACGGCCACGCTGGCCCCCCGAGCGCCGCAGATCGGAACCTATACGCCGCCGACAGGTTAGCCTTGTCGACGAGTTGCCGGAACACCGTTTGATCTGACGCAAGGCCGGTTTTGGGGGTGTGGGTGATGATCGTCCGTCGACCTGGATCGGGACGATCATGCGAGCCAACGCCAGCCCACTGTCCGACCCGTCCTCGTCCGCGCGGCAGCCTGCCTTGCACTTGGCGTCGGGCGCCACACGATGCGTTGAGATCGAGAGGCTGGTCGCGGAGAAGCTGCGGTCCGGCCAGGTTGGGCATCTCCGCTTCCTGTTGAGCCGGCTTCGTTGCCGCGAAGACGCCGAGGATGTCCTACAGGACTTCGCCCTGAAGGCCATCCATGGCGCCGCCCACCTCGCCGACGGCGCCAAGATCGACGCCTGGTTGGGGGTCACCCTGCGCAACGCCCTCTTCGACCGGTACCGCCGCGACGCCGGCCGCCGGCGGATGCAGGAGGCGGTCATCGTCGAGCCGAGCGCCGCTCCGGAGACGGACCACGACCTTGAGACCGCGCTCATATGCCTGACCCAGGCCATGGAACGGCTGAAGCCCGAGGCCCGCGAATTGATCCGACGGGTCGAGCTCCAACAGGCGCCTCTGAAGGCCATCGCGGCCGACGCGGGCCTGACCGCCAACAACGTCGGCGTGCGGGCATACCGCGCCCGCGAGGCCCTGCGGCGGGAGATGCGCGCTCAGTGCGCCGCCTGCGACAACCCGTGCGATTTAGCCGCTAGGGTCCTTCAGGCCGCCTAGAATCCCGTCCTCAGAGCCTCGGCCACAAGGCCGCCGATCGGGATGGCGTTGCTCGCATGCGGCACGGCGTCGGTGGAGACCACCCGGCTGGCGAGCTTGGACCGCTCGGCGAAGGCCTGCTCCGCAAATAGAGCATGGACTGCGACGCATAGCGGCGCCGGCAGGCCCTGCGCGCGCATCCCCCGGGCAGCCTCGATCATCGTGCGGCCGGACGAGACGATGTCGTCGATAAGCACTCACCTCGCGCGCGCCCTCGACCATCGCCCGCCCGAGCAGCCGGTGGCCGTCCGACTCCAGGAGGTGCTTGGAGCCGGTCACAGTCGCGGCGCCGCCGAGGCTGGTGAGCTTCATTCCATGGCTTTCCTCGTTCAGCCGTGGCTCGATTGGAGCGTACGGGGATTGGCCTTGGCGTGGATCGCCAGCAGTTCGGTCGGCTCCAGGAGATCGCCGGGATTTGTATCCAGCAGGCGCCCAGCGGCCTCGACCACGTGGGCCCAGGTGCAGCGGTTGGCGAACAGCATCCCGAACACGTCGAGCGTGCCGCCTCGGCCGATGTAGCCCAGCGCCAACAGGCGGTCCGGCCCTCCGTCCAGCCGCCGCAACAGACCCAGCATCGGCGCCGGGCGGGTATGGGTGACCAGCACGCGCGGCAGCTGTCGTGGGAACGCCGTGGCCAGCGCGTCGTCGGCAAGCGTGAACGCCGCCTCGATGTCGTCCCTCGGCGCCCGCAGTCGTCCCGGCTCCAGGAGCACGGAGACGCAGGCGCGCCGGCCGCGCGCCTCCAGGCGCTCGCGCGCCTGGAGGGCTTCAACCGCCTGGTAGGCGCCGATGGCCACGATATGGACGTCGGCCTCCGCTGGCGTACCGGCCAGATGCGCCCACCCTCGGCGGGCCAGCTCAAGCGCGCTGGCGCCGTCGAGCAAGGTGGGCATGACGCGCTTGGGCGTGACAAGGCAGGCGATTTCGCCGCGACCCCGATAGATTTCGCTGAGCGCGGCCACCGCGCTATTGGCGTCGACGGGAAAGAGCACACGCGCGGTATCCGACATCTCACCCAGCAGAGCCTCGCCCAGCGTCGGGTCCTGGTGTGACTGCTCATTCTTCGAGTTCTCCCAGGCATGGGAGGTCGCGATCAGCGGAATGGAAATCCAGGCGGGCGGCGCACCGGTCTCGCGCTGCCGGCGGGCGAAGACGATCTCCTGGCGAAGCGCGCCCAGCATCTTCACCGCGAAGGCTTCGTAGCTGACGATGAGGTTAAGCCCACCCTTGTTGCCGAGGGCCGCGCCGGAGACCGCCTCTTCGTTCAGGGCCGTGATGACCGCGCCGTCGATGGCCTCCGGTACCCCCGGCTCCGGCCGGTTCACCCGATGCCGCAGGCGGTCCAGGGTCCGCCCCATGTGGTTGCTGCGCAGCTCGTCGGGATTGCCCACGCGGGGCCGAAGGTGCGGATTGGCCGCCACGAACTCCACGAACCAGGCGTCGATGGCGTCCATCGGCGAGGCCGGTGCGTCGGCCCAGGCGGGGGCCGGCTGGTGTGGCGCCACGGGATTGCGGGTCGCGGCCGGGTGACCGCTTTCGAGCGGGCGTTGCTGCAGCTGATGCGTCTTCAGGACGCCGATGGCCGCATCAAGCTCCCGCTTGGGCACGAACAGCGCCGCGGCGCCGTTGTTGAACTGGGTGCGCGCCACCGGATCGGTGCGCGGATTTCCGGCGAGCGGGAGGTTGTGCGCCCGGTTCGTGCCCGCGCCTGGGAATCCGAAGCCCTTCTCGGTCTTGGCGATGACGTAGGGCAGCGGCGCGGGATAGGCGCGCGCCGGGTTCGCGGTGAATCGTTTCAGCCGCTCTTCCGATTCCAGGATCGCCCAGGCGAAGGCCGCCGGATCGTGGCCGTCGATCATCATGGGGTCGAAGCCGCTGAGTGTCAGATGGCGTTCCAGCCAGGTCGCCCCGCCCTCCTGGTCGATCTCGGTGCGCTCCTCGATCCGGCGGCCGTTCAGGATCATCACCGGCGTCGCCAGCCCGCAGTCCTCAGCGCGCCACCAGCGCGGCGACCAGTCTGAGCCGCGCTGTTCCTCGAAGGCCCCGTCGCTGAGGAAGGCCACCAGGCCCTCGCCGGGAAGCGGCATGTGGACATACTGGAGCTCGGCGAAGCCCAGGTAGCCGCCTTCGGAAACGGCGCCCGCCGTCGTCGGCCCTGCATGGCTGCCCAGCGGCGCGGCCGGGCGTCCATCGGGTTGGATCGCGTAACCATAGAAATCAGAGACTAGTTGCGAGAGCCCGGCCTCCGAGCGATCGTACCGCCCCCGTTGATGGGCCGAGACGTCGCCGGTCAAAACGTTCACGGACTCAATCGCCGCGGCGCAATGGCCCTGCCCCATGATCCAGGAGCGGGTCACGCCGGAAAGCACGTTGGCCGCGAGGTAGCCGACGAACGCCGGGACCATGTTCAGCGAACCGCCCGTATGCCCCTCGGGATCGGACTTGAACGCCTCCGCCGGTAGCGGCGAGCCCCCGACGTCCACTTGCCGGGCGTAGCTCATATGAACCACCAGCCACATCGCCGCGCTGGTCAGGCGGTCGGCGGCCGCGAGGACCCGGTATACCGACTCGGTGTCGGGCCAAGCGCGGCGCTTCACCAGACGATCGGCCAACGCCTCAACGCGCGCAAGGGTCACCGGATCCCGCTGGAGCCTCCGGTAGCCAGCCTTCCAGTCTTCGGCCCAATGCGACGGCACCAACTCACCTCTCGTGCGAGCCGCTCGGGCGGCACGGGATAGGACGCAGGAGGTGGGCCTCGCTTACAGGCCCGCGCCCGCGCTTTCGGGCCGGCGGCGACGCTTGAACGAGATAGGGCGCCATGGGGGGTGGTTCCATTGTGCAGCCAGACACCTCCCGGGCTCCCGAAGGCGCGCATCAGCGGCTGAAGGTGAGTGACGCCAGGTTGAGGGTAAAGCGCGCATGCTCGGCCGCGGGCGGCGTCATCTGGGCGGCAAAGAGCATCAACGGCCCCTTGTGACTCGAAGGCACGATAATGACGCCCTGGGCGTCGGTTCGAAGGCGGTCGCGCCGGCCCATCTGGGCCAGGGAGACCGGGTGGTTCGCCAACGGCCTGCCCAAGGAAAGCAGTACGAAGCTGCCAGTCGCGGCGTCGCTGGACACGAACTCAAGATCCTGGCCCGTCGGTCGGGCGGCGGCGCTGCTGTCGCGGCAGTCGGCAACGCAGACGATGGACTTGGCGAAGCGTCTCGAACTGACCCGCAGGGTGCGTGGCTGTGCAAGCGCATCCACCGCGGCCACGGCAGGCCCGTCGATGTCGTACTCCTGCAGGATCAGGCTGATGCGATCATTGGGGTATTCGACGTCGCGCCGCGCCAGGGTTACTGCCGCCACCACGGCGCCGGCCGACTTGGCCTGGAACTGCAGCCTGCCCTCGCCAACGTGTAGCAACGGCTCCGGTGAGGTCGGGCCCACCGCGCTTGAGGTCGAGACGCGATCTGCGGCGACAGCGGTCTCGATCTTCGGGAAGGCAGCCGAGACGGTGGCGGACACCGTCACCGCCTGGCCTGGCCGCGACACGAAGTCAGACGGGAGCAGGAAGAAGTCGTGCGCTGCGGCGGGCGACGCCAAGCCAAGAAGGACGGCGCCCAAGATGAGCCCACTGCGGACGTAGGGTCGATGGTGCTGCAAGGAAATCTCCTAGTCTGCCAAGACGCCGCCGCGACACTTGTTAACGGCCATTGCCACGAGCAAGGTCAACGTCCAGAAACCTCATATGATCCAATGCATTAAAGGGAACTGAGGCGACGCATGCGAGCCTTACGCCCAGGCTTATCCCCGGTCGCGTCACCATCCACCATCGCCTTCCCGCGCACGCCGCCCCGTCAGACGAACCCGAGGTTCGGGCGGGCGAAGTTCCTGAGGTTGGGGAAGATCGAGGCGAGGTCGGTGTCGGCGACGCCCAGCCAGGCGCCCATCGTCGCAGCGAACTGATCCACAGAGGTGGTCGGGATCACCGCGTTGCCGACGTTGTTGGGGTTGTTGAAGCCGGTCACGTCGACGCCCAGGGTCGGGTACTGGCCGTACATGTCGCGGCCGCGCACCGCCCCGCCCATGACAAACTGGTGGCCGCCCCAGGCGTGGTCGGTGCCGTCGCCGTTGGTGTTGAAGGTCCGCGAGAAGTCCGACGCCGTGAAGGTGGTGACGCTGGCGCGGCGATCGGTGCCGCCGATATTGCCGAGCGCGGTGTCGAAATAGGCCAGGCCATGGGCCACCTTGGCCAGCAGGTTGGGCTGGGTGGTGTTCTGGAAGTCGTGGGTGTCCCAGCCCCCCAGGCTGACGAAGAACACCTGGCGGGTGACCCCCAGGCTGGGGGCTGCGGCTATCAGGCGCGCCACGGTCTGTAGCTGCACGGCGAGCGAGTTGGTCTCCACATTGCCGGTGATCGCATTGACGTAGGGCGTCGGGGACGCAACCCCGGTGACGATCGGCTGGGCGTAGGCGGTGTTGATGGTGCCCACCGAGGCGATCGAGCGGGTGACGGTGGTGGCGTAGTCGGCGCCCATCAGGCTGGCGCCGCCGCTATCCTGGATGATGTCGCGCATCCGGGCCGGACCGACGCTGGAGCCGAACAGGGTGGCGCCATTGGCCGAGGTGATCGACAGGGCCGGCTGGCCCGAGGTGGAGACCTGATACTGGATCACGTTCTGGCCGGCCAGGAACACGGCGTTGCCGGCGGTGGACACGGCGGTGAACAGGCTGGCCCCGCCATTGGCGCTGGCGATCATGTCGCCCAACCGCCCGCCCCAGCCCCGCCTGGCGCCTTCCGCGGCCCCCGCCTGCCACACCGACTGCTGATCGTTGTGAGAGAACAGGTTGGCCGGCAGGGGCACGCTGCGCGCCTGATACTGGGCCTTGGTGACCGGGTTGATCAGGGTGCCAACATTGGCCACCACCGCCAGCCGGCCCTGATTGAAGAGGCTCTGCAGGGGACCGAGGAAGGGGTGCAGGGCGAAGGTGCGTGGCGCCGTGGCCGTGGTGCCCGCCGGGATCGCCTGGGGGGTCGCCGGCGTGATCGGCAGGACCCCGCCCCAGGCCTCCGGCGTGTTGGCCGCGGCCACCCGGCCAGTGACCGGCGAGGTCTGGCCCACGGCGGTCGGCGGGGTTCCCACCGGCATCAGGGCGATGGGGTCCTGGCCCGTGTTGCGGGTGCGGAAATAGCGGCCCCAGCTGTCGGTGTCGGTGGCCAGCACCATGTTGTGGGCGTCGTTGCCGCCGAACAGGAAGACGCAGACCAACGCCTTGTAGTCCGGGGCCGACTGGCTGGCGGCGGAGCCGGCGGCGGCGAGTTGCCAGGCGAAGGGGGCCGCGGCGCCCAGCATCGACAGGGCGCCGCCATAGCCCAGGAGGCCGCGGCGGCTTGGGGGTCGCATGGTCATCGGGACCTCACCGCTGCGCCAGGTATTCGGGGGACGCCATCGTCAAGAGGATGGCGAGCTTCACGCGGTTCAGCCGCGCGGCGTCGATCTGGGCCGGCGTGCCGGTAGCCGGGATCGCCACGGCGGTGACCGCCTCGACGATCCGGCCGCGAAGGGTTGGCGACATCTGGCCGTAGAGCAGCAGCAGGTTCACGCGGTCCACCAGAGCTGTGACGTCGGCGGCCAGGGCGATCTCGCTCGTGTAGGCGGAGCGCACGTCGGGCCCGGCCCCGCCGGGCGGCGTCGAGCCGATGCCGGCGTTGATCACGTTCTGCATGGTGTTGAGGTAGCCAGCGACCGAGACCTCATCGACGATCTGGAACTCCGGCGCGACCAGGTTCTGCTGGCCGATCCGCGTGTTGGGCGGCGAGTAGCCGGGCCGGAAGAAGTTGAACACCGAGGGCGAGGCCAGGGCCGACTGCCCCAGGGACGTGTTGGAGCTGGTGGTGCCGATCAACCAGGCGCCGGTCTGGGACGTGGCGCCGAACGCCCGCATCCAGTTGCCCAGCCGCACGACCGGCTCGCGCAGCTTGCCGAATGTCGGGCTGGTGACCATGGTCATGTCCCTTGCCTCGGCGTCCACCAGGACGGCCCGCACCGTGGCCCCCAGGTCGCCGCGCACGCCGGCGCCATTGTTGGCGAACACCGCCGCCACCCGGCCCACATAGGCGGGGCTGGGGTTGCTGGTCACCAGCCGCTGGATGAGCTGGCGGGCGATGAACGGCCCGGTGTTGGGGTGGTTGAAAATGGTGTCGAGCGCGATCCGCAGATCGCCTTCGGGATCGGCCGTGACATTGGCGGGGATGGTGACCCCCAGGAACGCCTTGGCCGAGGTCGAGTGGTAGAACGGATAGGCGATCATCGCGCGGGTTGTGGCTGTCGGATCGCGGTTGCGGCCGAAGAAGGTCTGGCTGTTGGTGGGCGTCGGCGAGTACCAGCTGAACCCGGTGAACACCCGGGCGAGCTGGGAGATGTCGTCCGGCGTGTAGCTGCTGATCGGCCGGCCGGCGGCGTCGAGGCGCTGGCTGCCGTCGGGATTGAGCTGATAGAGCCCGATGGACATCAGCTGCATGACTTCGCGGGCGTAGTTCTCGTCCGGTTGGCGGCCGGTGGCCGGATCTTCCCGCTGGTTGGCGAGGTGGGTCAGATAGATACCCATCATCGGGTGCAGGCTGACCTGCTCGAGGAGGGTGCGGTAGTTGCCGAAGGCGTTGGCGCCCAGCATGTCGTAGTAGGAGGCCGCGCCCCGCACATCGATGTTCGGGTCCAGCAGCGAGATCACGAAGATTTCCGAGAGCGCCAGCTTCACCCGCTGGCGAAGCTGGTCCGGCCCGGTGGCGGCCTGGCGCCAGAAGCTCTGGTAGAACTCGGTGGCGCTTAGCTGGGCGTTGGCGTTGGTCGCTCGCAGCGTCACCAGGCGCTCGTCGACGAAGGCCAGGTGGGTGGCCGACGGGGCCAGCGCCATCTGTTCGGTGATCCAGCCTGCGTAGCCCGAGGACCGCACCAGGCCGATGGACGGCTCGTCGGGCCCGAAGGTCGACTGGGTGAGGAAACGGCCGGCCTCGGCGGTGGTGGGCGGGACGACAACCGGCGGCGGCGGCGCGACCGGGGGCCCGCCGCCTCCCCCGCCTCCGCCCCCGCCTCCGCCGCCACAGGCGACGAGCACGACGGCGGTCAGGGCGGCGAGCCAAACTCTTGCTGTTCGATAGGTAGCCACGCGCCGCCCCCCGGCTGGACCCTTGGTCCGTTGCTGACATTGGCACAGCTTGCGCCTGTGTCACTACGCCAATGTGACGCTCGCTGGCGAGGCCGTCAGAAGGGCGTGCGGGTGACCATCGGCGCGTTGGGATCCGGGGCGCCCGGCGGGACGTAGGCCGGCCCCGGCGGCGGCGCGGAGAGGGCGGCCGGTGGTGGCGGCGTCACGGTCGGGATGGCCAGGGGTGTGGGCGGGATCGCCGCGGGTGATTTCGCCGCGGGGGCGTCAATCGGCGCGGTGGCGGTGGCCCGGCGGGGCGCGCGCGGCGGCGGCGGCGCCTGGGCCAGCACCGTGGCGGGGACCGGCGCCACCGGCGGCGCGACGGCGGCGAGGTCGGTCTCGGTCAGCCGGCTGGGCGCGGGCGCCGCGGCCGGCGCGCCGGCCACGGCCGGGGCCTCGGGGGCCGCAGCGGGACCACGCAGCAACAGGACCACCAGCACCGCGATACCGGCCCCGCCGGCCGCGGTGGCGGCGATCAGCGGCAGGCGGGCGCCACTGGCCCGCTTGCGGGTGCGGCCGACAGGTTGGGCGAGCACCGGCGTGGGCGGGATGGCGAGCGGCTCGGGCGGTGGCGGCTCAAGCGGCCTGGGCGCAGGCGGGCGCACTTCGGGCTGCGCCTGCGGGGCCGCGCGGGGGTGAGGTGGCAGGAGCGAACCGCCGGAGAGGATCGAGCCGGGGGGCCGCGCCAGCACCTCGGCCGGGGTCGGCCGCGCGGCGGGTGGCGGGGCGGGCGCCGCGGCCGGGGCGGGCGCCGCGGCCTTGGGCAGCGGGCCCACCTGGAAGGGCGCCTGCGGCATGCGAGGCCAGGCGCTGGGCCGCGCGAACAGGTTGGCCGGATCGTCCTTGTTCGAGGGGTCTGACATCGCATTCGCTCCGGCCGGTCGCGGCCCGCCCGAGCCGCCGCCTCACCTTGCCGCAGACTTCGACGGTTCTATGACGGGGGCAAGCCCCGGCGCTCGCCAATCTTCGCCAGCAGCCGCCGCCCGTCAGGCAGCACGGCGGCTCCGAAGATGACGATCAACGGGGCGGACGTGCCCGGAAGGGCGCCCACGCAACCAAGCCGGCGCTATGTGGAGGTGGCCCGTCGCTCGCGGTTCATAGGCGGCTCATACTGTTCGATCAGGTCGACGCGCTCGGCCTCGCGCACCGCGCGGGTGACATTCAGCCGGGTGAGTATCTTGGCGTCGGCATAGGTCTGACGAGCCTTCTCCAGCGCCGCGCGCCAGGTCTGGTTGGCCAGGTTGTCGGTCTCCCCCGCAAAGACGATCTGCGGGCCCTCCTTGGCCATCTGGGCGATGACGAAGTTCGCACCCGCAGGCGGCAGGAAGCGTTCCTCTTCCAGAGGGGTGTAGCGGTACCGGGCGCCGGACTTGCCGGCGAGTTCGATCTGGCGGCTCAAAGCTAGTCTCCAGCCTCAAAAGTACGAAAGGGTCCGCTTCCGCGACCTTGCGCCATGCATACCCGGCGGACTTGGGCCAAATGTGGGCCTAGCTTGACCTTGGCCCGACGCCGGTCAGGTTCTTCCGGCTGCGGAACAGACGTCGCCATAAGGGCGTTCGGCCCGCGCGTCGCCTCTGCTAGGGTCGCCGCTGGACAAAAAAAGCGAAGCGACTCGAATGACCTCGAGCCCGCGCTTTAAAGTGGCCGGAGCCTGCGAGAACCGCCAACGATGGAGAAGCCCGCCGACTTCAGCCTGACCACCGCGGCGGATCGTCCCACCGCGGCCCTGGTGGGCGACTGGACCGCCCAGCAGATAGGCGGGGCCGGCGAGAAGCTGTCTGACGCGCTGCGCGGCCAATCCGACATCGCGCTCGACCTGCGAAAGATCCGCCGCCTGGACACCGCCGGCGCCTATGCGGTGATCGGCGCACTGGGTCGTGGCTTCGACCTGACCAAGATCCAGGCCAGGCCCGAGACCCTGCGGCTGATGCAACTGGTCGGCGACGCGGTCCAGGTCGAGCCGGTGGTCCGCCACGAGCCGAAGGGCTTCCACGACCTGACCATCCGCATCGGCAAGGGGGTGGTGAACGTCGGCAAGGAGGCCCTCGACACCATGGCCTTCCTCGGCCAACTGCTGGTTGTGCTGGGCCAGACCCTGGTCAACCTGTTCGTCAATCCCCGGCGCATCCGGTGGGCGTCGCTGGTGACGATGATGGAACGGGCGGGCCTCGACGCCATCCCCATCGTGGCGATCACCTCCTTCTTCATCGGCGCGGTGGTGGGGCTGCTGGGCGCCAACATGCTGCGGCAGTTCGGGGCCGAGGTGTTCGCCGTCGAACTGATCGGCATCGCTGTGATGCGCGAGTTCAATATCATCATCACGGCCGTGCTGCTGGCCGGCCGCTCGGCCTCGAGCTTCGCCGCCGAGATCGGCTCGATGAAGATGAACCAGGAGATCGACGCCATGAAGGTCATGGGGGTGGATCCGTTCGAAGCTCTCGTGCTGCCACGGTTCGGAGCGCTGCTGCTGACCATCCCGCTGCTCACCTTCGTCGCCACCCTGGCGGGCCTTGCGGGAGGCATGATGGTGACCTGGGCCGCCCTCGACCTGGGCCCCTCTTTCTTCCTGCAGCGCATCGTCGCCAATGTCGGCGTCGAGCAGCTGTGGATCGGCCTCTCCAAGGGACCCGTGATGGCGATGGTGATCGCCGGCATCGGCTGCCGCCAGGGTCTTGAGGTGGGCGGCGACGTGCAGTCGCTGGGCAAGCGGGTGACCGCGGCGGTGGTGCACGCGATCTTCGCGATCATCGCGATCGATGCGATCTTCGCCCTGGTCTACATGCAGTTGGACATATGAGCGACGCGCGCAACGAGGACGAACTCTCCGACGAGGAGCTGCTCGACATGGAGGGCCCGGCCATCGAGGTGGAAGGGCTCCGCTCGGCGTTCGGCGAAAACGTCGTCCACGAAGGCCTGACGCTCAGCGTCAAGCGCGGCGAGGTGATGGGCGTCGTCGGCGGGTCGGGGACCGGCAAGTCGGTCCTGCTCAACACCATCATCGGTCTGCGCCAACCGCAGGATGGTGTGGTCCGCGTGTTTGGCCAGGAACTTCAGCGGGCCTCCAAGCGCCGCTGGAGCGCCATTGAGCGTAGCTGGGGCGTGTTGTTCCAGCAGGGCGCGTTGTTCTCGAACCTGACCGTGCGCGAGAACGTCGCCGCGCCAATGTTCGAGCATACCGACATGGACCGAAAGCGGGTCTTCGAACTGGCGGACCTGAAGATCGCCCTCGTCGGCCTGGAGCCGGAGGCCGGCGTGCTGAAGCCTGCGGAACTGTCCGGCGGCATGCGCAAGCGGGCCGGCCTGGCGCGGGCCCTGGCGCTGGATCCCGAGTTGCTGTTCCTGGACGAGCCCACGGCCGGCCTTGACCCGATCGGGGCCGCGGCCTTCGACGAACTGATCAAGAATCTGTCGGAGAGCCTCGATCTGACGGTGTTCATGATCACCCACGACCTCGACACCCTTTACGAGATCACCGACCGCGTCGCCGTCATCGCCGACAAGCAGGTGGTCGCCACGGCGCCGGTGGGCGAACTCGAGCAATCGGAGCATCCCTGGATCAGGGAGTATTTCCTCGGGCCGCGCGGCCGCGCCGCGCGGTCCGCCCGGAAGAAGACGGAGGCCTGATGGAAAAGAACGCCAACTACGCCCTGGTGGGCCTGTCCTCGCTGATCCTGTTCGTGGGCCTGATGATCTTCATCGTCTGGCTGGCGCGCCTGCAGTTCAGCCAGGAGAACGACCTCTACGACATCGTCTTCCAGGGGCCGGTCCGCGGCTTGAACCAGGGGGGCGAGGTCCACTTCAACGGCATCAAGGTCGGCGAGGTGACCAAGATCGCGCTGGACCGCACCAACCCCAGCCGGGTGATCGCCCGCGCGCAAGTGGGCTCCGAGGTGCCTATCCGCATCGATTCCTACGCCACCCTGGAGCCGCAGGGGATCACCGGGGTGAACTATGTACAGATTACCGCCGGCACCTCGTCCAAGCCGCTCCTGAAGACGGTGACCCGCGAACGCTGCGAGCGCTCGGGCATCCGCGAATGCATCCCGGTGTTGCGCAGCCAGCGCAGCGCGCTCTCCGACCTCCTGGAAGGCGGCGGCACCGTGCTGACCCGCACCATCGAGGCGTTGGACCGGGTCAACCGCGTGCTCTCCGACCAGAACATCAAGACCTTCACCGCGACCGTCTCCGACGCCCAGGCGATCACGTCGGAGGTTCGCGAGCGCAAGGCGATCATCGCCGACGCTCAGAAAGCGCTGCAGGGCATCGACGCAGCGACGGTGGAGTTCACCCAGCTTGCCCGTTCGGGCCGTCAGCTGGTGGACAACGATGGGCGGCGCACCATGAAGAACGTCGCCGACGCCGCCGAGGAGGCCAAGGCCGCCGCCACCGACGCCCGGACCATGATCTCACGGCTGCAGGGCCCGACCACCGACTTCGCCACCAACGGCCTGCCGCAGGTCACCTCGGCGGTGATTCAGTTGCAGAGCGCAGCCGAGGCCCTCGAACGCCTGGTGAGCGAAGTGCAATCCAGTCCCACCGGCGCCATAGGCAAGGCGAAGGCCGAAGAGATGAAGGTGCCGCAATGATCCGCCCGACCAACCTCCTTCGGCTCGCCGTGATCGGCGCATCCGCCCTGGCGCTGAGCGGCTGCATCTCGCTGTTTCCCAAGACCAAGCCCGTCCATCTCTACCGGTTCGGCCAGCCCGCCACGGCGGCAGGTCCCGTCCAGGCGGGCACGGTGGGCGTGTTCCGCGCCAACGGCGTCTTCCAGCAGGAGTCGGCCGGGGACCGGTTGCTGACCGTCACCAACGGCAAGGTCGCCTATGTGGCCGACACCCGCTGGGCGGCGGCGGCCAGCGTGCTCTTCGACCAGGCGGTTCTGGCGGCGTTCGACGCCGATCCGGGCCGCACCCGGCTGGTGTCGCGGGGCGAGGCGGCCTCGGCGGACTACATCCTGCGGATCGACATGCGCAATTTCGAGACCCGCTATGACGCCGGGCCGGAGGCCGCGCCCACGGTTGTGGTCCGGCTGCGCGCGGCGATGACCCGCGGCGTCGAGGGCGCCGTCCTGGCCGACCAGATCTTCGAGTCCAGGGTCCCGGCCGGCGACAACCGGGTCACGGCGATCGTGCCGGCCTATGACCGGGCGGTAGCCGATGTGCTGGGGCAGCTGGTCGCCTGGACCAACACCCGCGCCGTCCCGAAGACCTAGCGGATTGACGCCGCCATAGCTGTCCCCTGAACGTCCACATCCTGGCGCGATCCCGATTTCGGTTCACTACCCAACTGCGCACGTTCGGCGGGTTCGCTCGTGGGGCCGCGTCTCGCGGACAGGAAGCGGCCGCTGCGGACATCCCGCGCCCTCTGCACGGCCTTCCAGCCCGGGCATTGCAGATGAGCTTTCGGCAGGACTGGTGCGGCTGGAAGTCAATCTGCTGTCCGACTTGCTATCGGTTCGCTCAGGGGTCTAGTTTCCACCTCACGTTCAAGCTTGTCTGAGAAGGAGCTATCGAACATGCGGCGAGCTGTCACCTTCGCGCGGGCATCCCTGCTTGGCGCCGGTCTTCTTGTAGCCGGCGCGGTTCAGGCGCAGCCGGCCAGCCATCGACACCAGGCGACGAGCCCGGCGCAGAAGGAGCAACAGGCGTTCGAATTCCTGGGCCTAAAGATGTTCGTTGAAGTGGACAGCGCTGACACGAAGGGCACGGTGGCCACCGTGCGCGTGTTCGTACCGCCAGGGGCCGGTGCGCCGCCGCACGTGCACTCGCGCGAAGACGAGGTCCAC
>NZ_JBKJTG010000084.1:0-4642 GCF_046590535.1 Phenylobacterium sp.
GCCTCGACGCCTCGATCGTGTTCGAACAGCTCAGCTACGGCGACGTCTCCACCGCGGCCTTCATCTCGATTCACAACATGGCCTCGTGGATGATCGACCGGTTCGGGAGCGAGGAGCTTCGCCGCCGCTACCTGCCGCGCCTGACCACCATGGAGCTGATCGCCTCCTACGCGCTCACCGAGCCGGGTTCGGGTTCAGACGCGGTGGCGATGAAGACCAGCGCCAGGCGGGATGGCGGCGACTACGTCCTGAACGGCTCCAAGGCCTTCATCTCCGGCGCCGGGACCTCGGACATCTACGTCGTCATGGCCCGGACGGGCGAGGGCGGCGCCAAGGGCGTGTCGGCCTTCGTGGTGGAGAACGGGACGCCGGGCCTCAGCTTCGGCGCTCAGGAAAAGAAGATGGGCTGGAACGCCCAGCCGACCGCCCAGGTGAACTTCGACGACTGCCGTGTCCCGGCCGAGAATCGGATCGGGGCCGAGGGCGACGGGTTCAAGTTCGCCATGGCCGGGCTGGACGGTGGGCGGATCAACATCGCCTCCTGCTCGCTGGGCGGCGCCGGTCTGGCTCTCGACACCGCCAAATCCTACCTGGAAACCCGCAAGCAGTTCGGCCAGGCGCTGAAGGAATTCCAGGGGCTGCAATGGCGGCTTGCGGACATGGCCACCGACCTTGACGCCGCGCGGCTGATGGTGCGCCGCGCCGCCCACGCGCTCGACACCAAGCACCCCAAGGCCACCCAGTACTGCGCCATGGCCAAGCGCTTCGCCACCGACGCCGGCTTCGAGGTCGCCAACCAGGCGCTGCAGTTGCACGGCGGCTACGGCTACCTGCGCGACTATCCGCTGGAGCGCATCGTCCGCGACCTGCGGGTGCACCAGATCCTCGAAGGCACCAACGAGATCATGCGGGTCATCACAGCGCGGGAGCTTTTCCGGCAATGAGCGGCGAACCCGAAGTCCTTACCCGCATCGAGGGACGCGTCGGGCGGATCACGCTCAACCGGCCCCAGGCGCTGCACGCCCTGACCACCCAGATGTGTCGCGATATGACCGCCGCGCTCCTGGCCTGGCGCGACGACCCGACCGTCGAACTGGTGCTGTTGGATCACGCCGGCGAGCGCGGCTTCTGCGCGGGCGGCGACATCCGCATGCTGGCCGAGAGTGGGGCGGCCGACGGCGCCCAGGCCCGGGACTTCTTCCACACCGAGTACCGGCTGAACCACCTGCTGTTCCACTACCCCAAGCCGCGGGTGGCGATCATGGACGGGGTGACCATGGGCGGGGGCGTGGGCCTGTCGCGGCCCTGCCGGTTCCGGGTGGCCACCGAGCGGACCACCTTCGCCATGCCGGAGACCGGCATCGGCCTGTTCCCGGACGTGGGCGGCGGCTGGTACCTGTCGCGGATGCCCGGTCACATCGGCCTGTGGCTGGCGCTTACCGGCGCGCGGATCAAGGCGGCCGATTGCGAGCTGGTCGGAGTGGCCACCGACTATGTGGAAAGTGCCCGCATCCCCGAGCTTAAGGCGGCGATCCTGGAGGCCCCCGACCGGGTCGAAACCCTGCTCACCGAGTTTGAGGCCGACGCCGGCCGGCCCACCATCGCCGCCCATCAGGACGAGATCGACCGGATCTTCGGCGCGGCCAGCGTCGAGGCCATCGTCGCGGCGCTCGGGGCCGCCGAAAGCGACTGGGCTCGCGACCAACTCAAGGTGATGGGGACCAAGTCCCCGCAGACCATGAAGGTGGCGTTCCGCCAGCTCGTGCTCGGCGGGCAGGCCAAGAGCTTCGCCGAGAACATGGCCATGGAGTACCGCATTGGCGCCCGCGTGGTGCAGCGGCACGACTTCGCGGAGGGCGTCCGCGCAGTGATCGTGGAGAAGGACAACCAGCCGCGCTGGGAGCCAGCCACCCTGGAGGGCGTCAGCGAGGCCATGCTTGACGCCATTTTCGCGTCCCTGCCTTCCGCTGAGGAGTGGACGCCCTTACCTTGACCATGGGCGGCCCGCGAAGGCCGTCGGGAGGACGAACATGTCTCGCAAATTCATCCTGGCCGCCGTGGCGGCGATTTCACTTTCGCTGTCCGGCGCCGCCATGGCCGCCGGGCACAACGAAATGGTCCCGGCGCACATCGCCAAGGCGGTGGCCGACGCCAGCCGCCCCGAGGCCGACACCAAGCGCGACGCCGACCGCAAGCCCGGCCCGATCCTGGCCTTCGCCGGCGTCAAGGCAGGCGACAAGGTGGCGGAACTGCTGCCAGGCGGCGGCTACTTCACCCGCCTCCTGTCGTCGGCAGTGGGTCCCACCGGGGCGGTTTACGCCGCCATGCCGGCCGCCGACCTGGCCAAGGCCATGGCCAAAGGCAATGTGACCCCCGTCCTGCTGTCGCCGGCCACCTTCGCCACGCCGCAGCCGGTGGACGTGATGTTCACCGCCCAGAACTACCACGACTTCCATTTGAAGCGCCTGAACCTGGACGTGGCGGCGGTGAACAAGGCGCTGATGGGGGCCATCAAGCCCGGCGGTGTCCTGCTGGTGATCGACCACGCGGCGGCCGCCGGCGCGCCGCTAGAGGTCGCCGATACCCTGCACCGCATCGATCCGGCCAAGGTCCGCGCCGAGCTGGAAGCCGCCGGCTTCAAGTACGAGGGCGAGCTGAACGCCCTGCGCAACCCCGCCGACGACAAGACCAAAGGGGTCTTCGACGCCTCCGTCCGCGGCAAGACCGACCAGTTCGTCTACAAGTTCCGTAAACCTGCTTAAGCATTTGTAATGGTGATATAATGGCTCGCGTGGCCTTCATCGGTCTTGGCAATATGGGCGGCGGCATGGCCGCCAATCAG
Source organism: Phenylobacterium sp. (assembly GCF_046590535.1). Taxonomy (GTDB): domain Bacteria; phylum Pseudomonadota; class Alphaproteobacteria; order Caulobacterales; family Caulobacteraceae; genus Phenylobacterium. Next base: position 2,843 of record NZ_JBKJTG010000084.1, read on the forward strand.
GCGAAGGCGGCACGCGATGTGGTCTGCTACGATCTGCAGGCGGCGGCGGTCGAAAAGGCCGTCGCCGCCGGCTGCTCGGCCGCCTCCTCAGTGGCCGAGGCTGTGACGGGCGCCGAGGCGGTCATCACCATGCTGCCGGCTGGCCCTCACGTCCGCCAGGTCTATGCCGAGCAGGTGTTCCCCCACGCGGCGAAGGGCGCGCTCCTGATCGACTGCTCGACCATCGATGTGGATAGCGCCCGCGCCGTGGCTGCTGAAGCCAGGGCCAAGGGCTTCAGCTTCGCCGACGCCCCGGTCTCCGGCGGCACGGCGGCGGCCGACGGCGGCACGCTGGCCTTCATGGTGGGCTGCGACGAGGCCGACTTCGCGGCGGTCGAGGCAATCCTTCAGCCGATGTCGCGGGCCACCATCCGGGCCGGCGACCACGGAACCGGGCAGGCCGCCAAAATCTGCAACAACATGGTGCTGGGCGCCACGATGATCGCTGTCTGCGAGGCCTTCGCGCTGGCCGAGAAGCTGGGCCTGGAGCCGGATCGGTTCTTCGAGATCGCCTCGAAGTCATCCGGCCAGTGCTGGAGCCTGACCAGCTATTGCCCCTGGCCCGGCCAAGTGCCAGCCGCGCCGTCCAACCGAAACTACGAGGGCGGCTTCGCCACGGCCATGATGCTCAAGGACCTCAAGCTTGCCCAGGACGCCGCCGCCAAGGCCGGCGCGGCTGCGCCCCTGGGCGCCCAGGCCGAAGGTCTCTACGCCCTGTTCGAACGGCTGGGTGGCGGGTCCAAGGACTTCTCGGCCATCCTGGAGATGTTCCGTGGCCGGGCGCCTTAGCTGAATCTTTCTTCGCCGACGCAAACCGGCCCGCGACGCCACCGCCGCCTCGGCCGCCAAGGCCAAGCCTGGTTTCACTCACGAAATCTAAGCGTCCGCTGACGAAAGGTCTTCCTTCGTGACCGCCGTTCATATGGACAAGCTCCCATCTCGGTGCGACAAGCCGAGCCTATTCAAGGGGACCGGTCGCTTCGCGCGAGATCGTCGAACGCGCGGCCGGATTTCAGGTCGATGGATTACAGAGACGCGTTCCGCACCGCCCTGGAAACGGTCCGCGCCGAGGGCCGCTACCGGGTGTTCGCTGACCTGAAGCGGCATCGAGGCAATTTCCCCTGCGCCACCTGGACCCGTCCGGACGGCTCCACCCAGGACGTGGTGGTCTGGTGCTCAAACGATTATCTCGGCCAGGGGCAGAACCCCGTGGTGCTCGACGCTATGCACCAGGCGATCGAGGAGGCCGGCGCCGGCTCCGGCGGCACCCGTAACATCTCGGGCACCACGCACTATCATGTGGAACTGGAGTGCGAGCTCGCCGATCTGCATGGCAAGGAAGGCGCCCTGCTGTTCACCTCGGGCTACGTGTCCAATGAGGCGTCGCTGTCGACCCTCTACAAGATCCTGCCCGGCCTGATCGTCTTCTCTGACGAGCTGAACCACAATTCGATGATCTCCGGAATCCGCGCCGGTCGCGGTCCCCGGCACATCTTCCGGCACAACGACCTGGACCATCTGGAAGAACTGCTGGCCGCGGCGCCTGCGGACGCCCCCAAGCTCGTGGCCTTCGAGAGCGTCTATTCCATGGACGGCGACATCGCCGATCTGCCGGCGCTGGCGGCGCTCGCCAAGACATACGGCGCGCTCACCTACCTCGACGAAGTCCATGCCGTGGGCATGTACGGCAAGCGCGGCGGCGGCGTCTCCGAGCGCGACAATGTCCAGGCTGACATCGACATCATCGAAGGCACCCTCGCC
>NZ_JBKJTG010000094.1:0-31822 GCF_046590535.1 Phenylobacterium sp.
CTGTCGGCCATCGCTGCGGAGCCCGGTCGCCTGGCCGCCAGCGGGTCCAGCCAGACGCGGATGGTGAACACCGCGCCCCCGGTCTGCGGCAGGCGACGCAGCGTCTGGCGCTCCACCCGCACGTAGAGGGCGTCGGCCGCGCGCTCCGGGTCGATCTCGCCGATCCGCGCCCGCTGCGCGCTGGAGGAGGGCGCAAACAGTTCGTCGGAACTCACCACCGACCAGTTGCGGCGCTCCAGCACCAGGCCGTCACGCAGCCCCTCGAAGATGCGGGTGACGCGGGTCAGCAGGCGCTCGGCGAAACCGGTCACCGGGCCGTGCAGTTCGGCCAGGTTGCGGCCCACCACGCCGGACGCCGTGAAGAAGCTGCCGGCGGAAAGCGACAGCGCCGTCAGCCGCCATTCTCCGTCGCGCGTCTCCATCAGGCAGAGGTCGTCGGCGACCTGGCGGGATGCGGCGTAGAGCGGTGGCCAGCCACCTTGCGGAATCTCCCGGCCCAGCGCCTGGGCGACCAGCGCCAGCACCTCCGCCTGCCCGCCCCGCGAGCCCGGCGCCTCGGCCCAGACCAGGCCCCCCTGCGCGGCCAGCAGGGTGTCCTTGCGCCGCGCCGGATCGGCCTCGCCGCCCTCGAACCAGGCCCCGGGCGCGATGGGCTTCAGGCCGATGGTGAACGCGTGGGCCTCCTCCCAGGGCGCATGGCGCAGGCTCACCGGGGTCTCCGCATCCAGCGCAGCGCCTGGACGAGGCGCAGCGCCACCAGCACCCCCACGGCGTCGGCCAGCACGTCGCGCCAGTCGCCATGGCGCCCCAGCCCCATGTTCGCCTGCAGCCCCTCGATGGCCAGCCCTAGCCCCAGGGCGAGGCCAGCCACCGCCTTCCAGCGGCTGGGCCAGAAGCCGAGGCCCAGCGCCGTGAGGCTCGCGAAGGACAGCGCGTGCTGCGCCTTGTCCCACAGGTCCACGCTGGGGATCGCGGTGGTGGGCGCCAGCGACAGATAGAGGATCAGCCCCGTCGCCGCGGCGAACAGGGCGACCCGCAACGGCTGGGGCAGGCGATCAAACTGCATGCCGCTTACTTGCACGTCTCGGGCCCTCTCTCTAGCTTCCGGCGCGTTGCGGGATTGGAGCGGACGATGGCGGTCGAGGCGGTGATCTGGGATTTCGGCGGGGTGTTCACCACCTCGCCGTTCGAGGCGTTCAACCGCTACGAAGCCGACAGAGGCCTGCCCCGCGACCTGATCCGCCGGGTGAACGCCACCAACCCCGACACCAACGCCTGGGCGCTGTTTGAACGCAACGAGGTGGACCCCGCGGGGTTCGATGTGCTGTTCCTGGCCGAGTCCACAGCGCTCGGCCACCCCCTGCCGGGTCGCGACGTGCTGCCCCTGCTCTCAGGCGCGCTGCGGCCGCGGATGGTGGCGGCGCTGAACACCTGCAAGCAGCACTTCAAGGTGGGCTGCATCACCAACAATGTGGTCTCCATGCATAGCCCCGGCGCCGACGCGGGCCAGCAGGCGGCGGGCGCCATGGGCCAGGTGATGCCGCTGTTCGACGCCATCATCGAAAGCTCCAAGGCCGGCGTGCGCAAGCCCGACCCGAAGATCTACCTGATGATGTGCGACCTGCTGGCGGTGCGCCCCGAAGCCTGCGTCTACCTCGACGACCTGGGGATCAATTGTAAGCCGGCGGCCGCGCTGGGCATGCGGGCCATCAAGGTGGTGGATGTGGACCAGACCCTGGCCGACCTCGCCGCCGCCACGGGCCTCGCCTTCGCCGCCGAGGCCGCGGCGTGAGCCGGCCGGTGAAGATCGGGGCTGATGCGGCGCTGGGGCGCCTGCCCGGCTGGGTGGGCGGCAGCCAGGGCCGCGACGCGATCCGCCGCACCTATGCGTTCAAGGACTTCAACTCAGCCTTCGGGTTCATGACCCGGGTGGCGCTGATGGCCGACAAGCTCGACCACCATCCGGAGTGGTCCAACATCTACAACAAGGTCGAGGTCACCCTGACCACCCACGACGCCGACGGGGTGACCGAGCTGGACGTCGCCCTGGCCACATTCATGGACGAGGCCGCCAAGGGTCTCGGTGCGAAAGACTGAGGAGTTGACGATGACGGGACGGGTCGCGGGCAAGAAGGCGTTCATCACCGGGGGCGCGCAGGGCCTCGGCGCGGCCATGGCCAGGCGGCTGGCGGCCGAGGGCGCCAAGGTCTCCATCGCCGACATCAACCTGGAGGGCGCCACGGCGGTGGCCGCCGGCATCGACGCCGCTCACGGCGCCGGCACGGCCTTCGCCTTCCCCCTGGACGTCACCCGCGAGGAGCAGTGGATCTTCGCCTTGGAGGAGGCCGACGCGGCCATGGGCGGCATCTCCGTGCTGGTCAACAACGCCGGCATCAGCCGCGGCGGCGACATCGAGAGCCTCAGCCTGGAGGACTGGAAGCTGGTGATGGGGGTCAACGTCGATTCCGTGTTCCTGGGGACCAAGCACGCCCTGAAATACATGCGCCAGAACCAGCCCGGCTCGATCATCAACATCTCCTCGATCGCCGGCCTGATCGCGGCCCACAACTCGCCGGTCTACAACGCGTCGAAGGCGGCGGTCTGGCTGCTCTCCAAGGGCATCGCCCTGCACTGCGCCAAGCAGGGGCTGGCGATCCGCTCCAACTCCATCCACCCGACCTTCATCGACACCCCGATCCTCGACCCGCTGCGCCAGCGATTCGGCAAGGAGGTGGCGGAGGGCAAGCTCGCCCGGCAAATCCCCATCGGCCACATCGGCGAGCCCGACGACATCGCCAACGCGGTGCTCTACCTGGCCTCCGAGGAGAGCAAGTTCATGACCGGAGCCGAACTCAAGCTCGACGGCGGCATCTCGGCGATGTGACGGCCTTGACGCCGCCTGTGGCAGGCCCTCCGCCCCAACTACCGACCCGGCAAGACTCCACTGCGGGTGGAAAGCCGGCGCGGAAGCGGCCTTCAATAGTGTGTCGAGACCTAGCTTGCCTGGCTGCCGCATCGCGCGCGCTCGGACAAGGCCCTTGCGAGCCGGGTCAAGCGAAGAACCAGTCGTTCTGCCCAGTGAGGCTCGCGGGTTGCACCTTTTCCACGGTGGTCACCAAGCTCCAGCCAGAAGAGCCGGCCCCGTCCGCGTCGAAGTAGATCGCCGTGCCGCCCGCGCCGTCCGATCTCAGCTCAAGGTAACGGTCTGCGACTGGATCTGCGCCCTTGTACCCCGCGGCGGTGAAAAGGCCTCGCAGATCGATCATGTCTTCGCCCCGTACGAAGTCGGTGATCCGTGCGCCCCTGGTGGGGATTCGGTCGAAATCGAAGATGTCCTTGCCCGCACCACCGGTGAGCACGTCGCCGCCTCGGCCGGCGATCAGGATGTCATTGCCCGCGCCGCCAGACAGTGTTGCGCCGGCATCATTCGAGATGAGGATGTTATTGAACTCGTTGCCCGTGCCGGATTGGGCGGTCGTCGCCTCAAGCTTTAGGTGCTCGACGTTCGCGCCTAGCGTGTACGCGCTGGCGGTGCTGCGCACAGTGTGGATCCCGGCGCCGGCGTTTTCCACGACCTTGTCGCCGGAGCGGTCGATCAGATAGGTGTCGTCGCCGGCTCCGCCGCTCATGGTGTCGTTGTTGCCTCTCCCGTCCAGCAGATCGTTTCCGATCGTGCCTGCCAAGTTGTCCCTCTTCACTCCGCCGACCACGCTGGTGGTGGGAGCCTCGCTTGGGGCAAGGCTGAAGAGGGTGTTCTGGTGGCTCGGAGTGGGCGCCGGTGCAGGTTCCGTGGTCGTTGTCCCCGGCAGAGTGTAAGCCCGGATGTAGTCGATCTTCATGTCGGCGCCGGCGAGGTCGGTCACGCTGCCCGCCCAACCGCCCGTCGCCAGATTGACGATGATGCTCATCGGCTTGTTCATGTCGGCCGGAGTCGCCGTCTTGAACACCTCAACCTTGTCGACGTACCAGGTGATGGTCGTAGGGGTCCAAAGCGCGCCGTAAGTGTGGAAGCCCTGGCTGCTGCCGGGCACGAAATTGGCCTGGCCGACCGAGGTGTGTAAGCCCGTGGCGTTCGAGTGTGCGCTGGTCCACGCCTCGTTGGCGTCCCCGATGGGGTTCTCCACGATGTCGAGCTCAGGAGGCCAGCTGTAGTCCGCGGTCGCCAGCCAGAAGGCGCCCCAGGTCCCTTTGGCCTCGGACATGTCGGCGCGCATTTCGAAGTACCCGTAGGTCTGTGCGAAGGAGGCCGGATAGTTGGCCTCGCTGGTCCAGGGTGTACCTCCACGCGTGGTCAGCATCCCGGAGGTGATGTTGTAGCCCCATTCCGTCACCTCAGGATTCGTGGTGGGCCGCGCCTGGATGGTCAGGGTGCCGTCGGCGTTCTGAACGAACGGGTTGATCGTGAAGTCGCCGGGATGATCGCGGAAGTAACGGGACGTGTAGATTTGCGTCTCGTTGTTGCCGACGAGAGTGTACGATCCCACCCCTTGAGAGCCCTGGTAGCCGTAGTCTGGCCGCCAGATGCCGGTCGGATTGCTCTGCGCGTCCCAGACGGACAGCGGTCCCGAGAATTCCTCGGCGAAGGTAAGAGCGCCGAGCTTTGAAGGGTCGAACTCCAGCTGGAAGTTGGCCGCCGTAAACTGGGTCGTGAGCAGGTTGCGGAACATCAGTCCGTCGCCGTCGCCGAGGTCGAGCCTCACGTCGGAGCCGAGCTGGGTGAGTTTCGCCTGAACCTGGGCGAAATCCGTCAGGCCTGCTTTCAATCGGACCCTATCCTCAAGGACGCTGAAGTCCTGGATGACGTCGCTGCCTTCGCCCTTCACGACGATGAAGGTGTCAGCGCCCGCGCCTCCGATAAGGATGTCCTGCCCCAGGCCGCCATAGAGCTGCTGCGACCCGGCGCCGCCCTCGATTATATTGTCCAGCCCATTGCCCGCGCCGTAGGTCCCGCTGTTCTCGACCTTGAGGTTCTCGACGTTGGCGTACTTCGCCAGGTCAATGTTCAGCCAGGCCGAGATGCGGTCAAAGCCGCCGCCGGGCTGCTCCACCACCCGGTCCAGCGTGGAGCGGACATAGTAGGTGTCGTCGCCGGCATTTCCGGTCATTAGGTCGCCCTGACCGCCCCAGAAGGACTCGGGCTTTTCGGAGCCCGTCAGCGTGTCGACTCCGTCGGTCCCGTAGAAGTGGGCGACGGGATCAGGCGTCTGGCTCGCGGCAGACCCGTCGTACTTGTAAAGAGACATTCAGTTTCCCCGACTCGAAGCGCAGCCGCCCAGCTGCGTTTCAGACGTGCGTCAGGACGCGCTGGAGGTCGCGTGGGTCAAATGCCACACCCGCTTGATCGCGCGCCTGTGTCGCAGCCGGTCGTTCCTCAGGCGCTCGCGAGTCCACACCCACGGCGCCTCGTCTGGGGAACCTTCACAGCAAGCTTGATCCGTACTGCGCGGCAGCCCCATTTCGGCGCATGGCGCACACCCGTCAGGCATGTTCCATGACGACTATCCGCACCGGGTCGAAAGCAGCCATCGGCTCACGATCCGCAACGTGGCGCCTGGGCACGCCGCGGACGCCGCGCGGGTTGCCGCCCCAGCGCGGCGCGCGCGGACAGGGGGAGCGTCTCGGTTCAGTTCACCTGGATCGCGCCGACCAGCAGCCGCGCGCCGGGCTTGCCGAGGACGGCGTCGGTCTGGCGCTGCAGGGCGCGGGCGATGAAGTCGGCGTTGGGCGCCGCGCCGGAGGGCAGGCCCGCGGCGTAGGTTTGCACGATCTGGGCGTAGGCCGCCCGCAGCCGGGGCAGCACGCTCTCGGCGCGGTCGCGAAGGGCGGCGTCGGGGATGTCGAGGCCGCAGTCGACGGTCATCACGCCGCGCCGCCCGCCCTGGCGCACGGTGGTTCCCACCAGGGTCTTGATCACCACATAGCTGTCGCCCCCAACCCGCTTCTTCTCGGACTTGCCGGCGGCCAGCGCGCCGGCCGGGGCCAGGGCGGCGCTGGCGACAAGGGTGATGAGGCGGCGGCGAAGCATGCCCGCATAGGGCGCGCCTTAGGGTTAGCGCTCTCTTTACGCGGCGTGCGCGACTGTGGGGCCGGGACGATTCGTCCCGCTGCTGCGGAGCCCCCCTTGGGCCGATTTTCGCCGACCTCCCTGGACCTCGACGGCAAGGTCATCCTGGTCACCGGCGGCACCGGCTCCTTCGGTCGCCGCTTCATCGAGACGGTGCTGGCCAAGGCCGAACCGCGCAAGCTGATCGTCTATTCCAGGGACGAGCTGAAGCAGAGCGAGATGCAGTTCGACCTGGCCGAGAAGTTCGCGCCGGAGAAGCTGGCGGCCATGCGCTTCTTCCTTGGCGACGTGCGTGACCGCGAGCGGCTGATCCTGGCCCTGCGCGGGGTCGACGTGGTGATCCACGCCGCGGCCCTCAAGCAGGTGCCGGCGGCGGAGTACAATCCCTCGGAGTGCATCCACACCAACATCATGGGCGCGGAGAACGTGGTCTGGGCCTGCCTGACCAACCGGGTGCAGCAGGTGGTGGCGCTGTCCACCGACAAGGCCTGCAACCCGATCAATCTCTATGGCGCCACCAAGCTCGCCTCGGACAAGACCTTCGTGGCGGCCAACAACCTGTCGGGCGACATCGGCACGCGGTTCTCGGTGGTGCGCTACGGCAATGTGGTGGGCTCGCGGGGCTCCGTGGCGCCGCTGTTCCAGCGGCTGATCGCCCGGGGCGCCACCGAGCTGCCGATCACCGACCCCAGGATGACCCGGTTCTGGATCACCCTGAACCAGGGCGTTGATTTCGTGCTGTCGTCGCTGGCAGTGATGCGCGGCGGGGAGATCTTCGTGCCCAAGATCCCGTCCATGAAGATGACCGACCTGGCCGCCGCCATGGCGCCTGGCCTTGGCGTCAAGGTGGTGGGCATCCGGCCGGGCGAAAAGCTGCACGAGATGATGATCTCCGCCGACGACGCCAGGGCCACCGTCGACCTGGGCGACCGCTACGCCATCGAGCCGGCGTTCGTGGAGTACACCCGCGAGCCCTTCGCCGGCGGCCGGCCGGACGAGGGCTTCTCCTACGCCAGCGACACCAACGAGGAGTGGCTGTCGGGCGAGGGCCTGCTGGCGCTGCTGCACGACGGCGAGCCGCGCCGGCGCCTGACCGACTGATGGCCGACGTCGTCCTTCCCTACGGCCGCCAGACCATCGAGGACGACGATATCGCCGCGGTGGTGGCCGCGCTGAAGGCCGACTTCCTCACCACCGGGCCCACCGTCGACGCCTTCGAGGCGGCGTTCGCCCGGACGGTCGGCGCCCGCCACGCGGTGGCCTGCGCCAACGGCACGGCGGCCCTGCACCTGGCGATGCTGGCGCTGGAGGTGCAGCCGGGCGAGGTGTGCATCGCGCCCTCGATCACCTTCCTGGCCACCGCCAACTGCGCCCGCTACGTGGGCGCCGAGGTGGTGTTCGCCGACGTTGACCCCGACAGCGGCCTGATGACGCCGGACACCCTGCGCGAGGCCATGGGCCGGCTGGGCGGGCGCAGGCTGCGCTGCGTCCTGCCCGTGCACCTGCGGGGCGACGCCTGCGACCTGCCGGGCCTGCGGGCCGCCGCCGCCGAGGCCGGCGCCGTGCTGGTGGAGGACGCCCCGCATGCGCTGGGAACCACCATGACCTTCGGCGACGTGGCCGAGCAGGTGGGTGACGCGCGCCATTCGGCCATGGCCACCTTCTCGTTCCATCCGGTGAAGACCATCGCCACCGGAGAGGGCGGCATGGTCACCACCAATGACCCGGCGCTGGCCGAGCGCCTGAGGACCCTGCGCAGCCACGGCATGGTCAGGCCGCCCGGCGCCGAGCCCTGGTGGTACGAGATGCCGGAGCCGGGCTTCAACTACCGCCTGCCGGACATCCTCTGCGCCCTGGGCCTGTCCCAGTTGGCCAAGCTCGACCGGTTCGCGGCGCGTCGCCGCGCCCTGGCCAGCGCCTATGCCCAGGCCCTTGCGCCCCTGGCCCCCCTCATTCGCCAGGCCGCCTCCCCCGCCTGGAGCGATCCGGTGTTGCACCTGATGACCGTGCTGATCGACTTCGAAGCCGCCGGCCGGTCCCGGCTGGCGGTGGTCGACGCGTTGCGCGCCCAAGGCGTCGGCAGCCAGGTCCACTACATCCCCGTGCATCGCCAGCCCTACTACCGCGGCCGCTACGGCGCGCTGGACCTGCCGGGCGCCGAGGCCTGGTACGCCCGCTGCCTCTCCCTGCCGCTCTACCCCGGCATGGCGGACGCGGACGTGGGCCGGGTGGCGGGCGCGCTGAAGGCCGCCCTAGGCGGCTAGCCCCGCCTGCTGGATCAGCTCGCGGACGGCCTCCACCTGCTCGGGGGCGTTGGCCAGTTCGCTGCGGGTGGCGTCGTGGCGGACCAGCTTCAGGGCCTCGGCGCGGGCCCGGTTGGCGGCGGGCCCCAGCGGGGCGGTCTCCCCGATCGCCAGTTTCAGCAGCAAGGTCAGCCGGTGCACCGCCGGCGCATTGGCCTTGGCGAGGCTGGCGGCCAGCCGGGCGTGGCTCTCGACCAGGCCGCCCAGGTCGCCGAGCTTGGTCTGGATGGGCACGAAATCCTCCTCCACCAGGCCGCACCGCCCCACCGAGCGTTGCAGGGCGGCCAGCGCCCCCAGCCGCACGGCGGCGCTGTCCGGCCCGCCGCGGATTTCCTTCTCGAACCGCAGAGCGGCGATCACCGCGTGCAGCCAGCGGCCGGCCTGGCGCTTGTTGGCGCCGCCGATGACGTTCTCGGTGAGCCAGACCAGGGCCGCGACCTCCTCGCGGGCCGACTGGCCCTGGCCGAGGTAGGCCTCGACGAAATCGCCGGTGACCAGCATCCGCGAGCGGGCGGAGAACGCCGCCTGGACGTCCTCCAGCGGCAGGAGCTTGCCCGACGCCGCGGTGAGCGACATGGCCAGAGCTCGCAGAATGTCGATCTCGCCCGCGGCGTCGCCGGGGCGCAGCCGCTGGGGCCCGTTCAGTTCGCGCAGGATGCGGCGGCCCAGCGCCGCGCGCACATCGGCGAAGTCCTCCGCCCCCAGCCACCGGGCAAGCCGTTCCGCGGCCGGCGACAGCGGCGGCATCACCTTGGCCACCGAGGCCTCCGTCCTCACCAGGGTCTCCACGGCGCGGCCGCCGGCCAGCCGGGTCATGGCCCCCAGCTTGGCGCCCAGGTCCATGCCCTTGCCGAGGATGTCCTCCAGGCCGGGCTTGGAGCCGAGGATCTCGGCCAGGGGCTGTTCCAGGGTGGCGATGGCCAGGGCCCGCGACGGGCCGGCCTCGGGCGCGGCGTCGGCCAGGTCCAGCAGGCGCGCGACCTTCTCGGCCCAGCTCAGGGCCGGCGCGATGCAGGCGGCGACGCCGGCGCCCAGCAGATAGGCCCGGTCCGGGTCCTTGCCGACCCGCGCGGCGGTGGCGGCGAAGCCTTCCTTGTCCACGTCCGGCAGCACACCCTTGCGGGCGTCGCGCAGCAGCCGCTCGATGGCGCGCTCCACCAGGGCATGGAACACCCGGATCAGTTCGTGGACGGTGGCCCCGCGGGCCTGGGCCTCGGGAATGGCGATCTTCTGGATGGCGTGCTGCAGGTCGATGCCGGAGGCCTCGAGCTGCTCCACCAGGTCGGGGCGGTGCAGCAGTTCGAACGCGGTGGCGTGGTTGCGTTCCAGCCAGCCTTCCAGCAGCCGCCCGATCCGCTCGCGGGCGTGCGGCGTGTAGAGGTCCTGGGGGGTGACGCACAGCGGTTCGGCTTCGACGCGCACCTTAGGCTTGTGGGCGGTCTCCGGGGCGCCGAGGTTCAGGATGGTGGCGGTCTTGAACTCGCGGGTCTCTTCGTCCAGGGCCTCCTTGGTGACCTTGGCGGCAGCCACGCGCCCTTCGGCCACCAGGTCCTTCGCCGTGGCGACGGCCAGGGCGCGGTCCTCGCAGGCCATTTCCAACGTCCAGCCGGCGCCCGATGTTTTTCGGACGTACACCTCGAAATGCACGCGAAGACCGTCCATCTGGTATCCCCCCGGACGGCGCAACGTTGGCGGAACAAGCTTAAGGCTGCGTTGACTGAGCGGAGACTGTGCGGAACACCTGCGGCTTGAGCCCCATTGAGGCCATGGTGCGGGGCGAATAGCCTGAACAACCGAACTCGCGGAGACCTCGACCTCAGATGGCCAAGATCACCCTGGTGGACGACGACGAGAACATCGTCACGTCGGTCAGCCTGGCTCTGGAGAGCCACGGCCACACCGTCAAAGCCTATTTCGACGGCGCCTCCGGCCTCGCCGCCCTGGAGAACGACGCCCCGGATCTGGCGATCCTGGACGTGAAGATGCCGCGCATGGACGGCATGGAGGTGCTGCGCCGGCTGCGGCGCACCTCCGACATGCCGGTGATCATCCTCACCTCCAAGGACGAGGAGATCGACGAGATCCTCGGCTTCAACCTCGGCGCCGACGACTACATGCACAAGCCGTTCAGCCAGCGCCTGCTCATCGAGCGGGTGAAGGCGGTGCTGCGCCGGGCCGGCGTCGACGGCGAGGAACCGCCGCCGGCGGGCTCCGCGGCGGCGGAGGCGTCGCGGGCCATCAAGCGCGGCAAGCTCACCCTTGATCCCGCCCGCCACGACTGCCTGTGGGAGGGAAGGCCCGTGAAGCTGACGGTCACCGAGTTCCTGCTGCTGCAGTCCCTGGCCCAGCGCCCCGGGTTCGTGAAGAGCCGCGACAACCTGATGGACGCGGCCTACGACGATCAGGTCTATGTGGACGACCGCACCATCGACAGCCACATCAAGCGCATGCGCAAGAAGTTCCGGGACGTCGACCCCGAGTTCGACGCGATCGAAACCCTTTATGGCGTCGGCTACCGATACCGCGAAACCTGAGCGGCGGGCCCCCCGGCCCTCGCGGTTCCGCTGGCTGCCCGGAACGCGGCTTGGCCGGCTGATCATCGCGCTCAACGTCCTGGGCCTGGCGATCCTCATCGCCGGGGCCCTGGTGCTGAACGAACTGCGCCGGGGCCTGGTCAATGCGCGCATCGACAGCCTGACCACCCAGGGCGAGCTGATGGCGGACATCATCAACTCCGGCGCTACGGTGGGCGAGCCGGCCCCCTCCATGGACGCGGACTACGCCAACGAGATCGTCCTGCGGATGCTGGCCAATCCGAAGACCCAGCGGGCCAGGCTGTTCGACGCCAAGGGCGCACTGGTGGCCGACAGCGACTGGGTGGTCGACCGGGTGGAGTGGAAGGTGTTGCCGCCGGCCAGGGCCCGCGAGGACGCCAAGGGGCTCAACCTCGACCTGCAGATGCCCAAGCCGGCGCCCGCCCCGCCGGCCGCGGCGCGCAAGGCGCTGGCCGCGGAGGTGCGGAGCGCCCTGAGGGGCCGCCACGTCTCCAGCGTCCGGCGCGGCGAGGACGGCGACCGGGTGGTCTCGGTCTCGATCCCGATCCAGCACGTGCAGGCGGTGCTGGGGGTGCTGACCCTGGAGGCCAGCGACGTGGACGCGATCATCGCGCGCGAGCGCGCCGCCCTGATCCCCTTCATCCTGATCGCCATCGCCGTGACCCTGGCCTCGTCCCTGCTGCTGAACCGCCTGATCGCCCAGCCGGTGCGCAGGCTGGCCCGGGCCGCGGACCGGGTGCGGCTGTCGCGGGCCCGGGCGATCTCCCTGCCGGACCTGGCCAACCGCGATGACGAGTTGGGCGACCTGACCCGCTCCCTGGAAGACATGACCCAGGCGCTGTCCGAGCGGATGGACGCCATTGAGAGCTTCGCCGCCGACGTCGCCCATGAGATCCGCAACCCGCTGACCTCGCTCCGCTCAGCCGTGGAGACCCTGGACCTGGTCACCGACGCCGGCGCCCGCGAGCGGCTGCTCAACGTGCTGAAGAACGACGTCCAGCGGCTGGACCGGCTGGTCACCGACATCTCGAACGCTTCCAGGCTGGACGCGGAGCTCTCCCGTGACCAGCCGCGCATCGTCGACCTGGAGCGGCTGGTGGCCGACATCGTGGCGCTCTACCAGGCCACCGCCAAGCCAGGCGAGGTGAGCGTCCACTTCCAGCCGCCGGGCGGCCTGGAGCCCATCCGCGTATCCGGTCGCGAGGTGCCGCTCAGCCAGATCTTCCGCAACGTGATCGACAACGCCCGCTCGTTCAGCCAGCCGGGGGACCAGGTCAGCATCACCATGGCCAAGGTCCGCGGCCAGGTGCTGGCGATGATCTCCGACAACGGCCCCGGCATCCCGCAGGAGAACCTGGAGACGGTGTTCCAGCGCTTCTACACCTCGCGGCCCAAAGGCGCGGCGTTCGGCGGCAACTCCGGCCTGGGCCTGTCCATCGCCCGCCAGATCGCCGAGGCGCACGGCGGCACGCTGACCGCCGACAATCGGCTGGGCGCAGGCGACGCGATCATCGGCGCGCTCTTCGTGCTGACCCTGCCCGAGGCCGGACCGTGATCCGTCACGCCGGCCTGATCGCTCTGCACGACCAAGCGGGCTGGCGCGGAGTGCTGATCGAGGGGCCGTCCGGCGCAGGCAAGAGCGACCTGGCGATCCGGGCGCTGGACCAGGGCTTTCGGCTGGTGGCGGACGACCGGGTGCTGGTCTGGACGTCGCGGGGGCGGCTGTTCGGCCGGGCGCCCGACGCCCTGCGCGACCTGATCGAGGCGCGGGGTCTTGGGGTGCTGCCCGAACCGGCCCTGCCGTTCTGCGAGATCGCCCTCATCGTGCGCTGCGGGGCGGCCGAGCGGGTCCCCGAGGCCCGCGCCGAGGACCTGGTCGGCGTGACCTTGCCGGTGGTCATCCTCGACCCGCGCGAGCCCTCGGCGCCTGCGAAACTCCGCCGCGCGCTCGACGCCTTTGACGCCGGCCGCAAGAGGCGTATTTAGCACCGCTCGCGGCCGTCTCCGCCGCTCGGGTGGGGATACCCTTTGGAAGTACAGGCATGATCGGGCTCGTGATTGTGACCCACGGGCGGCTGGCGGAGGAGTTCATCTCCGCCATGGAGCATGTGGTCGGGCCGCAGGCGGCGGTGGAGGCGATCTGCATCGGGCCCGAGGACGATATGGAGCGCCGCCGGCGCGAGATCCTGCTGGCCTGCGAGCGGGTCGATACGGGCGCCGGCGTCATTCTGCTCACCGACATGTTCGGCGGCACGCCCTCCAACCTCGCCATCTCGGTGATGGAACAGACCCAGGCCGAGGTCATCGCCGGCCTCAACCTGCCGATGCTGATCAAGCTCGCCAGCGTCCGCGGCCGCCAGAGCCTCGCGGATTGCGTGGCCCACGCCCAGGAGGCCGGGCGCAAGTATATCTCCGTCGCCTCCTACGTGCTGGCCGGCGAGAAGTGAGCGCAAACACCCGCACGGTCGAGATCGTCAACAAGCGCGGCCTGCACGCCCGCGCCTCCGCCAAGTTCGTCAAGACGGCCGCCACCTTCGACGCCGAGGTGATGGTGAGCAAGGACGGCCATAGCGTCGACGCCCGCTCGATCATGGGTCTGATGATGTTGGCCGCCGGCCCCGGCTGCTGCATCGAGATTGTCGCCGAGGGCCGCGACGCCGCCGCCGCCCTCGACGCCCTCGCCGCCCTGGTCGCCGCCCGCTTCGACGAGGACGAGTAGCGGGCGTTTCCTGGCGCCGCCCCTCACCCCGCCGTCAGGTCTTCAGCCGCCAGCCGGTCTTGAAGATCCAGGTGACCGCGGTCAGGCACGCCGCCAGGAACACCAGGGTCATGGCCAGGCTCACGCCAACGCCCACGTCGGAAACCCCATAGAAGCTCCAGCGGAAGCCGCTGACCAGATAGACCACCGGGTTGAACAGGGCGATCGTCTGCCAGACCGGCGGCAGCATGCTGATCGAATAGAAGCTGCCCCCCAGGAAGGTCAGCGGGGTGATCACCAGCGTGGGGATGATCGACAGCTTCTCGAAGCCATCCGCCCAGATGCCGGTGAGGAAGCCGAACAGGCTGAAGGTCACCGAGGTCAGCACCAGGAACAGCAGCATCACCGCCGGGTGGGCGATCTCGAAGTCCACGAACAGCCGCGCCGTGGCCAGGATGATCAACCCGATCAGGATGGATTTCGACGCCGCCGCCCCCACGTAGCCGATGACGATCTCGGTGGCCGAGATCGGCGCCGACAGCATCTCGTAGATCGTGCCGGACCACTTGGGCATGTAGATGCTGAAGGAGCCGTTGGAGATGCTCTCGGTGAGGATCGACAGCATGATCAGGCCCGGCACGATGAAGGCCGCGTAGCTGACCCCGTCGATCTGGGCCATCCGTGAGCCGATCGCGGCCCCAAAGACGATGAAATAGAGCGAGGTGGTGATCACCGGCGCGGCGATCGACTGGACGATGGTGCGGAAGGTGCGCGCCATCTCGAAGCGGTAGATGGCGCGGATTCCATAAAGGTTCATGCGCGCGTGCTCACCAGGCTGACGAAGATTTCCTCGAGCGAGCTCTGCTTGGTCTGCAGGTCCTTGAAGTCCACCCCGCGCTTGGAAAGCTCGCGCAGCAGCTCGGCGATGCCGGTGTGCTCGGCCTGGGCGTCGAAGGTGTAGGTGAGCTCGGCGCCCTCCGCCGCCAGCTCGAGCTGGTAGCCGCCCAGGTCGGCGGGGATCACCGCCAGCGGCTCCTGCAGGTGCAGGGTGAGCTGCTTCTTGCCCAGCTGGCGCATCAGGGCGGCCTTCTCCTCCACCACGATCAGCTCGCCCTTGGAGATCACCCCGATCCGGTCGGCCATCTCCTCGGCCTCCTCGATGTAGTGGGTGGTCAGGATGATGGTGACGCCGTTCTCGCGCAGGCCGCGGACCATCTCCCACATGTCCCGGCGCAGCTCCACGTCGACGCCCGCGGTGGGCTCGTCCAGGAACAGGATGGTGGGCTCGTGGGACAGCGCCTTGGCGATCATCACCCGGCGCTTCATGCCGCCGGACAGCGTCATGATCTTGGCGTCCTTCTTGTCCCACAGGGACAGGTCCCGCAGCACCTTTTCCACATAGGCGTGGTTGGTGGGCTTGCCGAACAGGCCGCGGGAGAAGTTCACCGTGGCCCAGACGGTCTCGAAGGCGTCGGTGGACAGTTCCTGCGGCACCAGGCCGATCTTGGCCCGGGCGGCGCGGTACTCGCGGCCGATGTCATGGCCGTCGGCCAGCACGATGCCCGAGGTCGGGTTGACGATGCCGCAGACCACGCTGATCAGGGTGGTCTTGCCCGCGCCGTTGGGACCCAGCAGGGCGAAGATCTCGCCGCGGCGGATCTCCAGGTCGACGCCCTTCAGCGCCTGGAAACCACCGGCATAGGTCTTGGTCAGGCCCTGAATGGAAATGATCGGCTGCACGCGCTTCCCCCGTGGTCCCCGAGATAGGTCCCTCAGGACGGTTTAACTAGGCCGGTTGCGACACGCCCATGGTCATGGGCCGCATCTTCAGGTCGGCCAGCAGGCCTTCGTCGGTGTCCTTGTCAGGGTTGGCGGTGGTCAGCAGGCGTGCGCCCACGAAGATCGAGTTGGCGCCTGCCAGGAAGCACAGGGCCTGCAGCTCGCGGCTCATGTGCTCGCGGCCCGCCGACAGCCGCACCACCGACCGGGGGCAGACGATGCGGGCCACGGCGATCATGCGCACGAACTCCAGGCCGTCCACCGGCGTGGAGCCGCCCAGGGGCGTTCCGGCGATCGGCATCAGGTCGTTGACCGGCAGGCTGTCGGGGTGGGCCGGCAGGGTGGCCAGCTGGTGCAGCAGGCCCGCCCGGTCACGGCGGGTCTCGCCCATGCCGACGATGCCGCCGCAGCAGGTCGACATCCCCGCCTCGCGCACGGCGGCCAGGGTGTCCAGCCGGTCCTGGTAGGTGCGGGTGGTGACCACCTGGTCGTAGTACTCCGGCCCGGTGTCGAGGTTGTGGTTGTAGTAGTCGAGCCCGGCCGCCTTCAGGCCGCGCGCCTGGTCAGGCGTCAGCATCCCCAGGGTGGCGCAGGTCTCCAGGCCCAGCGCCTTAACGCCGGCGATCATCGCGGCCACCTTCGGCAGGTCGCGGTCCTTCAGGTCGCGCCAGGCGGCGCCCATGCAGAACCGCTGCGCCCCGCCGGCCTTGGCCTCGGCCGCCGCGGCGATCACCGCCTGCGCCTCCATCAGCCTGGTGGCGGCCACCCCGGTCTGGAAGGACTGCGACTGGCTGCAGTAGCCGCAGTTCTCCGGGCAGCCGCCGGTTTTCACCGACAGCAGCTGGGAGAGCTGCAGCTCGGTGGGGTCGAACCACACCCGGTGGACCTGCGCGGCGCGGAACACCAGTTCGGTGAACGGCAGCTCGAACAGCGCTTCCACCTCCGCAAGCGTCCAGTCGTGTCGGGGCTGGCCGGAGTCGACAGGGCGGACGTGAGCGTTCATGAGGAACTCCTGGAGAGCGGAGGCCCGCCATAGCGCGGCCCTGCTGGGGACGGCAACCGCGAGGCGGCGATGAGCGGCCAGGGCCGTGAGATCGAGCTGAAGTTCCTTTGCGCGCCCGCCGACCTGGGCGCGGTGCTGGCCGCGGCGCCGGCCGGCGACGACGAGTGCCGCGAACTGATCAGCGTCTGTTTCGACACGGTGGACGGCGACCTGCAAAAGGCCGGCGTCTCGCTGCGGGTGCGCGAAAGCAACGGCCGGCGCGTGCAGACGCTGAAGCGCGGCCAGGGGATGAGCCGCGAGGAGCATGAGGCGGACATCGAGAGCCTGGCGCCCGATCCCAGCCTGGGCCCCCTGCCGGACCTGTTGCCGCAGATGGGCCCCGACGTCCTGAAGCCGGCCTTCCACGTGCGCATCACGCGCCGCCAGCGGCTGATCCGCCTGGGGCGGACCTCCATCGAGCTGGCCATCGACCTGGGCGAGGTGCAGGGCGGAGCCGGGCAGGCGCCGATCAGCGAGGTGGAGCTGGAGCTCAAGTCCGGCCCGCCCGCGGCGCTGTTCGAGATGGCGCGGGAGCTGTCCCAGGCAGCCCCCCTCTATCTGTCGTTCGACGGCAAGTCCTCCCAGGGCCAGGCGCTGGTGGCGGGCTCCCGGCCGCAGGCCCGCCGCAAGGAGCGGGTGAGCCTGTCGCCCGACGCCACCGCTGCGGAGGCCTTCCAGGCGGTGGCCCGCGGCGCGCTCGCCCACATCGCCGGCAACGCCCAGATCCTGCGCGAGGGCCCGCAGGAGGACGCCGTGCATCAGCTGCGCGTGGCGGCGCGCCGGCTGCGCAGCACGCTCTCCACCTTCGCCGAGGTGATCCGCGGCGAGCGGGCGGACTGGGTCAGGGGTGAGCTCAGGTGGCTGGCGCGGGCCTGCGACGACGCCCGCAATCTCGACGTGTTCCGCGCCGAGATCTTGCGCCCGGCCCGCGAGATGGACACCCAGCCGCGGGGCTTCGAGGCGCTCTGCGCCGCCGTCGAGGCCGCCCGCCGGCGGGCCGCGCGCAAGGTCGCCCGCGCCGCGTCCTCGCAGCGCTTCCGGGCCCTGTTGCTGGAGACCGCCGCCTGGGTGGAGACCGGCGGCTGGCTGGAGGACCCCGGCCTGCGCAAGCCGCGTCAGGCCCTGGCCACCGCCTTCGCCGCCGAGGCCCTCGACCGGCGGCTGAAGAAGCTCGGCAGGCGCGGCCGCAAGCTCGCCGAGACGGACGATGCGGCCCGCCACGAGGCGCGGATCGAGGCCAAGAAGCTGCGCTACGCCGCCGAGGCCTTTTCCAGCCTTTACCCGCAGAAGGCCGCAGAGAGGTTCATCGACCGGCTGAAGGGGCTGCAGGACGAGCTGGGCGTGCTCAACGACGTGGCCACCGCCGAGCCCCTGGTGGCCGGGCTGAAGCTGGACGCCGATGCGGCCTTCGCGGCGGGCGAACTGGTGGGCCTGAAGGCCGCCGAGACCCCGCGCCACCTGGGCCGGGCGGCCAGGGCCCTGGAGCGGCTGCGAGAGACAGAACCCTTCTGGCGCCGCTGATCTTGCCCGCCGCCATCGCCGGGCGCGCGCGGGCGGCCCACCCCCCGCCGCACCTCGCCAGATACCCCGATCGTCTCGGGCGGGAGGCCCCCACACGCTGGATCCGCCCGCGAAAGATCACATAAAGATTTCTTTATATCCCAATTGCGGCGACCTGCTCAGGTCGCTATACACCTGCGACTTCTGCTTCTCGCCGTAAGGACTTTTCCATGACCGACTATGTCGTGAAGGACATCACGCTGGCCGACTTCGGCCGCAAGGAAATCGATATCGCCGAGACCGAGATGCCCGGCCTGATGGCCGTGCGCGCCGAGTTCGGCAAGAGCCAGCCCCTGAAGGGCGCGCGGATCGCCGGCTCCCTGCACATGACCATCCAGACGGCGGTGCTGATCGAGACCCTGCAGGCCCTGGGCGCCGACGTGCGTTGGGCCTCCTGCAACATCTTCTCCACCCAGGACCACGCCGCCGCGGCGATCGCCGCCCAGGGCACCCCGGTGTTCGCCATCAAGGGCGAGAACCTGATCGAGTACTGGGAATACGCCCACAAGATCTTCGAGTGGGCCGACGGCGGCTATCCCAACCTGATCCTCGACGACGGCGGCGACGCCACGCTGCTCTGCGTGCTGGGCCCCAAGGCCGAGAAGGACCCCAGCGTCCTGGCCAATCCGCAGAACGAGGAGGAGGAAGCCCTCTTCGAGGTGATGAAGCGCTACCTGGCGGAGAAGCCCGGCTTCTATTCGGCGATCCGCGACGCCTGCAAGGGCGTGTCGGAAGAGACCACCACGGGGGTCCACCGCCTCTACCAGATGGCCGAGCGCGGCGAGCTGCCGTTTCCCGCCATCAACGTCAACGACAGCGTCACCAAGTCCAAGTTCGACAACCTCTATGGCTGCCGCGAGAGCCTGGTGGACGCCATCCGCCGCGGCACCGACGTGATGCTCTCGGGCAAGGTCGCGGTGGTCCTGGGCTACGGCGACGTGGGCAAGGGCTCGGCGGCCTCTCTGCGCAACGGCGGCGCCCGGGTGATCGTCACCGAGATCGACCCGATCTGCGCCCTGCAGGCGGCCATGGAGGGCTATGAGGTCCAGACCATGGAAGACGTGGCCGACAAGGCCGACATCTTCGTCACCGCCACCGGCAACAAGGACGTGCTGACGGTCGAGCACATGCGGAAGATGAAAAACAACGCCATCGTCTGCAACATCGGCCACTTCGATTCCGAGATTCAGATCGCCGGCCTGAAGAACTTCAAGTGGGACAAGATCAAGGATCAGGTCCACCACGTGGAATTCCCGGGCGGCAAGAAGATCATCGTGCTCAGCGAGGGCCGCCTGGTGAACCTGGGCAACGCCACCGGCCACCCCAGCTTCGTGATGAGCGCCTCGTTCACCAACCAGACCCTCGCCCAGATCGAACTGTGGATGAACGGCGCCAAGTACGAGACCCGCGTCTACACCCTGCCCAAGCATCTCGACGAGAAGGTCGCCATGCTGCACCTGGCCAAGCTGGGCGCGAAGCTGACCACGCTGTCCAAGGACCAGGCCGACTACATCGGCGTGCCCACCCAAGGCCCGTTCAAGCCGGACCACTACCGGTACTAGGCGCAAGCCGATTAGGGTGAGCGTGTGCCGCTCGCCCTGATCCTTTCCTCCTATGTGGCCGCTGCCCGGATCGGCGGGGCCGCGCAGCAGTATGTGCTGGCCCGGCACGGCATTGATCCCGTGCTGGTCCCCACCGTCCTGCTGGGCCGCAGCCCAGCCAGGGGCGCCCGGGGCCAGGCCACGGACCCAGAGCTGTTCGCCCGCATGCTGGCCGACGTGGAGGCCGAGGGGCTGTTCGGCCTCTGCGACTTGGTGATCACCGGCCACTTCTCGCTGCCCGAACAGGTGGCCATCGCCGCCGAGGCCATCGCCCGCATCCGCGCCGCGCCCCGGGACGGCGCCTTCAGGGCGTCGGTCATCGTGGTGGTGGATCCGATCCTCGGCGACGCCCCGGGCGGCCTCTATGTCAAGCCGGAGGTGGCCCTGGCCGTGGCCGAGCGGCTGGTCCCCCTGGCCGACTACCTGACCCCCAACCTCTGGGAGCTGGAACACCTGTCGCAGGGCGACATCGCGGGCGCGGCGCGCAGGCTCGGCCGCCCGGTGCTGGTCACCTCGGCGCCCGCGGGGCCGGGCGAGATCGGCCTGGCCTATGTGGATGCGGACGGCGCCACCCTCTTCGCCCATCGCCGGCTGAACGGCGTTCCCAACGGCACGGGCGACCTGGTGACGGCCAGCTTCGGCGCTGGGCTCGTGGAGGGTCTCGAGCCGCTGGCCGCCGCCGAACGCGCCGCCCGGGCGGCCGCCGAGGCGGTCCAGGCCGCCCAGGACTGGCGCGCCCGGGAGCTGCCGATCATAGCGCTCGGTGAGCGGCTGGTGCGTCCGACCGCCCGGTTGCGTATAGAGCGGCTCTGAGTTCCGGAGGCTCCATGGTCGAGATCGCAGGCTTCGCGCCCGCCCGCTTTTCCGCGGTGAAGGCCGCGTTCGCCGCCAACTTCGCGGCGGGCGAGGAGCTGGGCGCGCGGTTCACCCTGGTGCAGGCCGGCGAGGTGGTGCTGGATCTGTGGGCCGGCCACGCCGACCGCAAGCGCACGCTGGCCTTCGACGCGGCGACCCTGACGCCGGTGTTCTCCACCACCAAGGCCATCGCCGCCCTGCTGATCGCCAGGCTCGTCGACCAAGGCAAGCTCGCCTACGACCAGACGGTGGCCTCGGTCTGGCCGGAGTTCGCCCAGGCCGGCAAGGGCGCGGTCACCGTGGAACAGGCCCTGTCGCACCAGGCCGGCCTCTCCGGCTTCCCCGACGAGATGGACCCGGTGGAGTGGTTCGACTGGGACGCCATCTGCGCCCGGCTGGCGGCCATGGCGCCCCTGTGGCCGGTGGGGACCGCCAGCGGCTATCACCCGATCACCTTTGGCTACATCGCCGGCGAGATTTTCCGCCGGGTGGAGGGCCGCAGCATGGGTACCGCGCTGCGCGAAGACCTGGCCGGGCCGCTCGGTCTCGACCTGTGGATCGGCCTGCCGGACGCTGAGTTCGCCCGCGTCGCCGAACTTCAGCGACCCAGCGCCCTGCCGGACTTCGGCGAGCCCAACGCCGCCACCCGCGCGGCCTTCCTGACGCCCTGGTCCTCACCCGCCGGCCGCGGCCAGGCCGACTGGCGGCGCATGGAAATCCCTTCCGCCAATGGCCATTGCACGGCCCACGGCCTGGCGCGGCTGATGGGCGCCCTGGCCAATGGCGGCTGGCTGGACGGTGAACAGGTCCTGTCGCCGGCGCTGATCGCCGAGGCCTCGCGCCAGCGCATCCGCGGCCAGGACCTGGTGCTGCCCTTTGTGATGAGCTGGGGGGCGGGGTTCATGCGCAACGAGACGGTCCACCCCTGGGGACCTGGCGACGCCACTTTCGGGCACTCCGGCTGGGGCGGTTCCTGCGCCTTCGCCGACCCGGAAACCGACCTCGCCGGCGCCTATGTGATGAACAAGCAGTCCACCGACCTCCTGGGCGACCAGCGGGCGCGGCGCCTGATCGACGCAGCCTACGCGGGGCTCTAGCCTACTCCGCCGGCTTGAAGCTTCACCGGGGCTGACGCAGGGTGGGCCGCTCCGGATCCCGCCGGGACCCCATGGGATGTCAGCATGCGCCGACTGATCGGGATCGGCCTCGCCACGGTCCTCGCCGCCGCCGCCTGGTGCGTGCTGGTGGTGTTTGCGACCCTCGAGGGGTGGGGCCGCCAACCGCTGGCGCCGCGAGCGGAGCCCCGGGCCTTCATGCAAGCCGCGGTCAGCAAGATCGGGACGGGCCACCCGGGCAATCTGGCCATGGTGCTGATCGACGACGCACGGGTGGTGGACAGCCACTTCGTCTCTCGCGGGCGTCCCGTGGATGGCGACACGCTCTTTCAGGTGGCCTCGCTCAGCAAGTGGATCACCGCCTGGGGCGTGATGACCCTGGTGCAGGACGGCCGGCTGGACCTCGACGCGCCGGTGGACAGCTACCTCTCCCGCTGGAAGCTCCCGCCCAGCGCGTTCGATAACTCCCAGGTGACCGTCCGGCGCCTGCTAAGCCACACAGCTGGTCTGACCGACGGCCTGGGCTATGGCGGCTTCGCGCCGGGCAAGCCGATCCAGACTCTGGAAGCCTCCCTGACGCGCGCTGCCGACGCCTCGCCGGGGGCGGAAGGCGCCGTGCGCGTGGGCGCAGAGCCGGGGGGCGCTTGGGACTATTCCGGCGGGGGCTATACGCTGCTGCAACTGGTCATCGAGGAGGTCTCGGGGGAGCCGTTCGCGGCCTACATGCGACGGGCTGTGCTGGCGCCCCTGGGCATGAACCGGTCGACATTCGAGTTGCCAGCGGCGGGCGCCTCTAACCTAGCGGCCTTCTATGACACCGATGGCTCGGAGGCGACGCACTACCGCTTCACGGCCACGGGCGCGGCCTCGCTCTACACCTCGGTTGCGGATCTCACACGCTTCATCCAGGCGCAGATGCCCGGGCCCGGCGGCGCCGCGCCCGGGCGCGGCGTGCTGTCCCCAGCCACCCTGGAACTGATGCGCACGCCCCATGCGAAGCAATACGGCGCGGACATCTGGGGGCTGGGAGTCATCCTCTATGCCCCCAACGGAGCGGGCGGTTACAGCATCGGGCACGACGGCAGTAACGCGCCGGCCATCAACACCGCCGCCCGGTTCGATCCGGCGAGCGGCGACGGGATCGTGGTTCTGGAGACCGGAAATCGGCAGCTGGCCACCAAGCTGGCCGGCGACTGGGTGTTCTGGAACACGGGCAAGGTCGATACCATGTCGGTGATGATGCAGGCTGGCCAGATGCTGCGCTGGCTTGCGGTCGGGTCCGGCGCGATCCTCGTCGCCGGGCTCGCCGCGGCCGTCCTGACCCGACGCCGACGGACCTTGGAGCCTACTCCGCCGCCGCTATGACCGGGATCGCCCGCGACCGGCGCCAGGCGCCCAGGGCGAACACCGCTGCGCCCACCCAGATGAAGCCGAACGACGCCGCCCGCAGCGGGGTGAACGCCTCGCCCTGGGCCAGGCCGATCATGAAGCTGATGGTCGGGCCGATGAACTGTAGGAAGCCCATCACCGACAGGGGAACCCGCCGCGCCGCCCAGGCGAACAGCACCAGCGGGACGGCGGTGATCGGGCCCGAGGCGATCAGCCAGGCCGCCGAGACGGGGCTGTCGAAGAAGTGGCCTGCGCCCTGGCTCTGCAGCCAGGCCACATAGACCAGGCCCGGCAGGCCCAGGAACAGGCACTCCACCAACAGGCCGGTCTGGGCGTCCGCCGCCACCTGCTTGCGCACTATGCCATAGCCGCCGAAGCTCAAGGCCAACACCAGCGACACCCACGGCAGGTGGCCCAGGGCGATGGCCTGCAACACCACCCCCAGCACGGCCAGGACGATGGCCACCTGGGCGACGCGGTCGACCCGCTCACGGAACAGCAGCGCGCCGGCGGCCACGTTGACCAGCGGGTTGATGTAGTAGCCGAGGCTGGCCTCCAGCAGGCGGCCCGAGGTCACCGCCCAGATGAAGGTGATCCAGTTGATGGCGATCAGCAGCGACGACAGCACCAGCCAGCGCAGCACCCTGGGATTGCGCAGCACCGCGCGCACCTGGGCGCCCTGGCCGGCCAGCAGCACGAACAGGCCGGCGGCCGGGATGCTCCAGAAGGTGCGCTGGGCCAGGGTCTCCAGCGGCCCCACGCCCAACCGGCCGATGGCCTGGAAGGCCAGCGGCACAAAGCCCCACAGCAGGAAGCAGGCGACCCCCGCCGTCAGCGCCAGGCGGGCTTCGCCGCCAGGCGCGGACGGCGCGGTCATCTCAGGCGAGCGCCTTCTGGCGGATCAGGCCGCGGTCGTGCAACAGCTCGGCGATCTGCACGGCGTTCAGCGCCGCGCCCTTGCGCAGGTTGTCGGCCACCACCCACAGGTTCAGGCCGTGCTCGACGGTGGGGTCCCTGCGGATGCGGCTGACGAAGACCGGGAACTCGCCCTGGGCCTCCTTGGGGGTCATGTAGCCCTTGTCGTCGCGCTTATCGATGACGATCAGACCGGGGCTTTCGCGCAGGATGTCGCGGGCCTCGTCCTCGTCCAGCGGCTCGTGGAACTCGATGTTCACCGCCTCGGAGTGACCCACCATCACCGGCACCCGCACGCAGGTGACGGTCAGGGCGATGTCGGCGTCGAGTATCTTGTGGGTCTCTTTCCACATCTTCTGCTCCTCGTCGGTGTAGCCGTCGTCCTGGAAGGCGCCGATGAACGGGATCACGTTGAAGGCGATCTGCTTGGGGAACGTCTTCGGCGGCGTGGCGCCCAGCACGAAGACGTTCTTGGTCTGGTCAAACAGCTCGTCCATCCCCTCCTTGCCCGC
Organism: Phenylobacterium sp.; assembly: GCF_046590535.1. GTDB lineage: Bacteria > Pseudomonadota > Alphaproteobacteria > Caulobacterales > Caulobacteraceae > Phenylobacterium. Next base: position 24,389 of record NZ_JBKJTG010000094.1, read on the forward strand.
GCCGGACACCGACTGGTAGGTCGAGACCACCACGCGCTTGATCCGGGCGCGGTCGTGCAGGGGCTTCAGGGCCACCACCAGCTGGGCGGTCGAGCAGTTGGGGTTGGCGATGATGTTCTTGCGGCTGGCCCACTCCACGTCGTCCGGATTCACCTCCGGGACCACCAGGGGAACGTCCGGGTCCATGCGCCAGGCCGACGAATTGTCGATGACGATGGGGCCGGCGGCGCCGATCTTCGGCGCCCACTCGCGGGAAAACGCCCCCGAGACGCTCATCAGCACCAGGTCGACGGCGGTGAAGTCGAACTGCTCGACGTCCTCGCACTTGAGGACCCGGTCGCCGAACGCGACTTCCAGGCCGATGGATTTGCGTGACGCGATCGCGTGAATCTTCTCCACGGGGAAATTCAATTCCTCGAGGATGTTCAGCATCTCGCGGCCCACATTGCCCGTGGCGCCGACAACGGCCACCCGGTAACCCATCGCAATTCTCCAACTTCAAATAGGGGAGCGTCCCGTTACGCCCGGGTGGGCTGCAACGCAAGGCAAGCATCCTGCGGCGCCTAGATGGCCCCCGCCTGCTGGCGCCTAATATCCAGACGCAGATGACGATCGAGGATTAGCCCCCGGCCTCGCCCAAGGCGTAGCGGGCGCTGACCTTGCGCAGGCCGGCCAGGATGGCGTCTTGGCCAGCTTGCGGCAGGTCGGGGCTCATCAGCAGGCGCCAGGCCCGCACGTGCACGCCGATCGCCGCCCGATCGTAGCGCTGGTTGGTGCGCAGGTGGTCCAGGAGGTCGCAAAAGCTGGTCAGGGCGTCGTCGACAGTCGGCACGCCACAGACCGCGGCCGCGCCGATGCCGCGCACAGAGATGGCGTAGAGCTCGGCCATGTTGGCGTCGTCAAAGCCGTCTTCCAGGCGCGCGAAACAGGCGTCGGCCAGCTCCAGCAGCGCTTGCAGCTCGGCCAGGCAGGTGGGCTTGATGGTCGCCAGGTTGGCCTGCGCCTGTTCGAGGGCCTCGGCGACGGGCAGGCCGCCCGGCATCCGCAGGATCTGGGCCAGGCGGTTCTTCGGAATGACGAGACGGACGCTGCTCATGTGGCTGTGCGGGGCTCCGGGTCGGCGGCGTCGCCGGGCTCACCCGAGATCGCAGCTGTCTCCTTCGCGGTGTTCTCCTGCGCGATCAAGTCCTCACGGCGACGGCCAACCCCGTCCGGAGGGCCGTCGTCGCGGAAGCGGCGGTCGGGGCCGACGTAGCCCCCGGTGAACAGGAACGGGCGGCCTTCCTTGGCCACCCAGATGATCCGTTCCAGCATGACGATAGGCGCAATGGGCTTCTTGATGATGATGTGGCCCCCGCAGTCGCGCGCCCGCACCACGTCGCTGGCCGGGGTGTGGGCGGTGGTCAGCAGGACTGGGGTGTAGCAATTCGGCTCCTGCGCATTGTTGCGCAGCCATTTGACGAAGTCGTAGCCGCGGCCGGAGGGCGCCATGCCGTCGACGATCGCCAGGTCCAGTTCGTGGGAGGCGGCAGCTTCCTGCGCCATTTCCACGGTCGTGCAGCGGTAGAGGGTCTTGGCGCCCAGGCCGGTGACGATCTGCACCAGGATGGACATGCCGACGGACGTCTCGTCCAGCAGCAAGACGGCCGCGCGATCTAGGTTGAATCGAGAGCGTGATGCGGGGTCCAACGCCATGGCGTAAGATAGCGGCTGTCGTGGTTAAGGAAGGCTTTCGGACCCTCCCCAATTCCACGACGCGGGGTCGCAGCCGGGGCTAACTTCGTCTTGAGGTTGCGCTCCATCAACTCGGCCGCACATCGGCGCGACGAACCTAGAGCGCGGCCAGCACCGCGTCGCCCATCTGCGTCGTGGAAAGCGTCCCGCCCAGGTCGGGTGTCCGCGCGCCGGCCTCCAGGGCGCTGGTGACGGCGGCGAACAGGCGGTCGGCGGCCTCGGTCCGGTCCAGCGACCAGCGCAGGGCCATCTCGAAGGAGAGGATCGCGGCCAGGGGATTGGCCACACCCTTGCCGGCGATGTCGGGCGCTGAGCCGTGAATCGGCTCGTAGAGGCCGGGCGCTCCCGGCGCGCCCAGGGCCGCCGACGGCAGCATGCCGAGCGAGCCGGTGAGCTGGGCCGCGGCGTCCGACAGGATGTCGCCGAACAGGTTGTCGGTGACCAGGACGTCGAACTGCTTGGGCGCCTTGACGATCTGCATGGCGGCGTTATCGGCGAGGATGTGCTCCAGGGTCACGTCGGCGAATTCCCGGGCGTGCAGGTCGGTGACCACCTCGCGCCACAGCAGGCCGGACTCCATCACGTTGGACTTCTCCGCGCTGGTCACCTTGTTGCGCCGGCCGCGCGCCAGCTCGAAGGCGACGCGGGCGACACGCTCGATCTCGGCGGTCGTATAGACCTGCGTGTCCACCGCGCGGCGGCCGCCGCCGGGCAGCTCCTCGATGAACCGGGGCTCGCCGAAGTAGATGCCGCCGGTCAGCTCCCGCACGATCATGAAGTCGAGGCCCTCCACCAGCTCGCGCTTCAGCGAGGAGGCGTCGGCCAGGGGCTGGAAGCACAGGGCGGGGCGCAGGTTGGCGAACACCCCCATGCCGGCGCGCAGCGCCAGCAGGCCGGCTTCGGGGCGCAGGTTCCTGGGCGCGCCGGCCCACTGCGGACCGCCGACGGCCCCCATCAGCACGGCGCGGGCGCCCCTTGCTGCGCCCAGGGTCTCCTCGGTGAGCGGGGTCCCGTGCCGGTCGTAGCTGATCCCGCCGAATGCGCGCTCCTCGATGGTCAGGTCCGGGGTCAGGGCCTCGGCCACGCGCCGGGCCTGGGCGGTCACTTCCGGCCCGATCCCGTCGCCGGGCAGCAGCAGCAGGTCGGTCATCTGGGCAGGGGCCTTGAGGCTAGTGCGGCGCGCGCCTGCAGGGCCGCCTGGTCGCGCCAGGCCTCGAAAATCCGCACCAGCCCGGGCTCGGCCACGTCGACAGCGTAGGAAGAGGTTATGCAGCCGTCCTCGGCGCGGCTGGCGGCCAGCATCGCCTGCATGTGCGGCTGGAAGTGGGCCAGGTTCTCGGGCGGCACGCGCACCGTACCGGCGATGATCAGGCTCATGCGTCCTCCAGCCACGGCTGCGCCAGCGCCCGCTTCATCTCGTAGACGTCGATGGCCTGCGCCACCTGGAGGGTCTCGCCGATGGCGTCGAGGCCGTTCAGCATCTTCTCCTTGCGCTGAGCGTCGATCTCAAAGTGGAAGACGGCCCCCGATGGCGACACCACGGTCTGGCTCTCCAGGTCGACGGTGACCAGGTGGTTGCCGCCCTTGGCCTCCTCCATCAACTGGCGGACCTCGTCGGGCGCCAGCACCACGGGCAGGAGGCCGTTCTGGAAGCAGTTGTTGTTGAAGATGTCGGCGAAGCTGGTGGAGATCACGCAACGGATGCCGAAGTCCATCAGCGCCCAGGGCGCATGCTCCCGCGACGACCCGCAGCCGAAGTTGTCGCCGGCCACCAGCACGCCGGCGCCCTTGTATTCCGGCCGGTTGAGGATGAAGTCCGGCTTCTCCCGGCCGGCCTCGTCGAAGCGCAGGTCGTAGAACAGCCCCTTGGCCAGCCCCCCGCGGTCAACGGTCTTGAGGAATTGCTTGGGGATGATCTGGTCGGTGTCGATGTTGGCCAGCGGCAGGGGGACGACCTTGGCGTCCAGGCGGGTGAAGGCGTCCATCAGACGGGCTCCGCGCTGAGCATCAGGGTCGCCACGCCGGCGGGGGCGTCGCGCACGGTGAAGACGTGGGTGCCGGGCTTGCGGCCCGCGCGGACCTCGGAGACGTCGAAGCCCGCCGCGGCGATGCGGGCCTGGGCGTTGACGGGATCGTCCACCCGCCAGGCCAAGCCGCCGAAGCTGTCGGGCCCGTCGCTGACCGCCGCCTTCAGGCTGGCGCCCACCTCAATGAGGGCCTCGCCGGCCTTGAAGAACATCTGCCGCGCGCCCCACTGGGCGTTGACCCGGTCCAGGCGCAGGTCGAGGCCGAGCTTCGCCCCATGTATGGCCAGCGCCCGATCCGGGTTGGGTGTGTGGATCACCACATGGTCCAGGGACGCCACCGCGCCCGCGCCGGTGGGCTCTGACAGCGGCCACGGCACGCCGTCGCGGGGCGCCGCCATCAGCAGGATCTGCAGGCCGGCGGTGTCGTCCGGGTGGGCGGTGCAGCCCAGCCAGTAGCGCTTGCGGCCGTCATCGTGGGTGGAGCGGGTCAGCGAGGGCTCGGTGGCGCGGACGCCGCGCCGGGTGATCAGCCGCTGGGTCGCCTCGAGATCCTCGGCGGTGAAGGCCAGCGCCCAGACGCCCTCGCCATGGGCGTCGAGATGCGCGCGCATGCGGTCGCCGAACGCGCCCTCGCCGTGCGGGGTGATGATGTCCAGGGCCATGTTGGGGAACTGGAACCAGGCGTGGCGCGCCCCGCCGTCCCCCCCCAGCCAGTTGGGCTCGCGGCCCAGCAGGCGGCGGTAGCCATCCACCGAGGCGTGCAGGTCGCGCACCACCAGCGCCACGTGATCCAGGGCGGTGATCACAGGAAGTCCCTGACGTCGGCGATATGGCCGGCGATGGCGGCGGCGGCGGCCATCTCCGGGCTCATCAGGTGGGTGCGGCCTCCGCGGCCCTGGCGACCCTCGAAATTGCGGTTGGAGGTGGACGCGCAGCGCTCGCCGGGCGCCAGGCGGTCGGGGTTCATCGCCAGGCACATGGAGCATCCCGGTTCGCGCCACTCGAAGCCCGCGGCCTTGAAGATGGCGTCGAGGCCCTCGTCCTCCGCCTGGGCTTTCACCAAGCCGGAGCCCGGCACCACCATGGCGCGGACGTGCGGGGCCACCAGGCGGCCATTGAGGAAGGCGGTCTGCACCACCTGGGCGGCGGCGCGCAGGTCCTCGATGCGGCTGTTGGTGCACGAGCCGATGAACACCACGTCGATCCTGGCCTCGGCGATCGGCTGGCCGGGTTCCAGGCCCATGTATTCCAGGGCGCGCTCTGCGGAGGCCCGCTTGGCCGGGTCGGCCAGCGCCGCCGGATCCGGGGTGCGGCCGGTGACGGCGACCACGTCCTCCGGGCTGGTGCCCCAGGTGACCAGCGGCGCGATGGCGGCGGCGTCCAGGGTGATCTCGCGGTCGAAATGGGCGTCGGCGTCGGAGAAGAAGCCCTTCCAGAAGCGCAGCGCCATCTCCCAGGCCCCCCCCTTGGGAGTGGCGGGACGGCCGCGCAGGTAGTCGAAGGTGGTCTCATCGGGGGCCACCAGGCCCGCCCGGGCGCCAGCCTCGATGGTCAGGTTGCAGAGCGTCATGCGCCCTTCCATCGATAGAGCGCGAACCGCGGGGCCGGCGTATTCGATCACGTGGCCCGTGCCGCCGGCGGTGCCAATCTGGCCGATCACCGCCAGGGCGAAGTCCTTAGCGCCAACGCCAGGGGCGGGCACGCCTTCGATGTTCACCCGGAAGTTCTTCGACTTCTTCTGGCGCAGGGTCTGGGTGGCCAGGACGTGCTCGACCTCGGAGGTGCCGATCCCCTGGGCGAGCGCCCCGAACGCGCCGTGGGTGGAAGTGTGGCTGTCCCCGCAGACGATGGTCATGCCCGGCTGGGTGCGGCCCTGCTCCGGGCCGACCACATGGACGATGCCATTGCGGATGTCGCCCATGGGGAAGAACTCGATGCCGTGGTCGGCGACGTTGCGCTCCAGGGTCTGGAGCTGTAGCCGCGCCTCCTCGTCGGCCACCGCGCCGACGCCCAGAGCCTGGCCCTCGGTGGGCACGTTGTGGTCGGCCACGGCCAGCGTCCGGTCGGGCCGGCGCACCGGCCGGTGGGCGGCGCGCAGGCCGGCGAAGGCCTGCGGGGTGGTGACCTCATGGATCAGGTGCAGGTCGATATAGAGGATCGCCTCGCCGTCCCCCCCATCGCTTGTGGGCGTGTCGACGACGTGGGCGTCCCAGATCTTGTCGTAGAGGGTCCTGGCGGGCATGGTGGGCATGTAGGAGCCCAGACCCGCGCCCGTCCAGCGCCATGAGCTTCAATCAAACGCATTTGCGGCTGCTGCCGGTTCAGCTATTCACGGGCGCATGGCATCGACCGATTGGGACCTGTTCCAGAGCCTGCACGCGGTGCTGGAGGCCGGCAGCCTGTCGGCGGCGGCGAAGCTGCGCGGCCTGACCCAGCCGACGCTCGGCCGGCACATCGAGACCCTGGAGCAGCGCCTGGGCTCGCCGCTGTTTCTCCGCAGTCCCCGCGGGCTTCAGCCCACCGACTTGGCCGTGGAACTGAAGCCTCACCTGGTGGAGATGGCCGCGGCGGCCGCGGCCGCCCTGCGCGACGCCTCGGGCGCAGCGGACTCAGTCACGGGCGCGGTGCGCATCACCGTCAGCGAGATGGTTGGCGTCGAGGTGCTGCCCCCGATGCTCGCCACCTTCCGCGAGGCGCATCCGGGGATCGACATCGAGCTGAACCTCTCCAACGGGCAGGACGATCTCTTGCGCCGCGAGGCCGACATCGCGGTGCGGATGGCCGCGCCCACCCAGAGCGCCCTGGTAGCCAAGAAGACCGGCGAGATCGGCATGGGCTTCCACGCTGCGCCCGACTACCTCGCCCGCCACGGCGCACCTGCAAGCGTCGACGAGCTTCGCGCCCACACGGTGATCGGCTTCGACAACCTGCCGCCGCTGACCCGCTCCATCACCTCGATCAACATGCCGATCACCCGCGATATCTTCGCGTTCCGCTGCGACAGCGACCTGGCCCAGTTCGCGGCGATCCGCGCCGGGTTTGGCATCGGCGTCTGCCAGCACGCGCTGGGCCGCCGCTACGGCCTGACCCCGGTGATCCCGGAGCTCACCGTGTTCAGCCTGGGCATCTGGATCGTCATGCACGAGAACCTGCGGGCCAGCCGCCGCATGCGACTGATGTTCGACCACCTGGTGGCGGGTTTCACCGCCTTCGCCGCCGAGTCCCGCGCCGCGCGGCCGTGACGCTGTTCGAAGGCGGCTGCCTCTGCGGCCAAGTCCGCTGGCAGGCGAGCGCCGCCCCGGCCAATGTCCGCATCTGCCATTGCCGGAGCTGCCAGCTCGCGACGGGCGCTCCGTTCTTTGCGCGGGCGATGTTCCTGGCGGGCGATCTGCATTGGCAGGGCGAAACCAGCCGCTGGCCGTCCTCGGACCGACTGGATCGCCTCTCCTGCGCGCGTTGCGGGACCCCGGTGTTTGCGCAGCCGCATGACCCGCCGGCTCGGATCGGCGTGGCGCTGGCGAGCTTCGACCAGCCGGCCGCCGTCGTGCCGGACATGCACATCTGGGTCACTCGAAAGCTCGCCTGGGTGCGCCTCGACGATGGTCTGCCGCAGCATCCAGAGGGCGCGCCGCGCTGAACCGCTCACGAGAACGGCGGCCGTGTCGCCACAGCC
>NZ_JBKJTG010000028.1:0-14287 GCF_046590535.1 Phenylobacterium sp.
CGTCAGCCGGCTGATCGGCGCGCCTCCGGGCTATGTCGGCCATGACCAGGGCGGCCTGCTGACCGACGCCGTCGACCAGCATCCGCACGCCGTGGTCCTGCTGGACGAGATCGAGAAGGCCCACCCGGACGTCTACAACATCCTGCTGCAGGTCATGGACCACGGCCAGCTCACCGACTCCAACGGTAAGCGGGTCGACTTCCGCAACGTGGTCCTGATCATGACCACCAACGCCGGCGCCGCCGACGCCCAGCGCAATTCCATCGGCTTCGGCCGCGGGAAGATGGACGACGAGGCCGAGGAAGCCATCAAGCGGGTGTTCACGCCTGAGTTCCGCAACCGCCTCGACGCGGTGGTGGCCTTCAAGTCGCTGACGCCGGAGATCATCCGTCAGGTGGTGCAGAAGTTCGTCATGCAGCTAGAGGCCCAGCTGGCGGACCGCCACGTGACCATCGAGACCTCCGACGAGGCGGCCGACTGGCTGGCCAAGAACGGCTTCGACGAGCTCTACGGCGCCCGGCCCCTGGCCCGGGTCATCCAGGAGCACATCAAGAAGCCCCTGGCCGACGAGATCCTGTTCGGACGTCTCATCAAGGGCGGCCACGTCAAGGTGATGCTCAGGGACGGCAAGCTCGGCTTCGACATCGAAGGCGAGACCCGCGAGCCCGGCGCCCCGATCATCGAGGCCCCCGCCGCCGACGCCGAAACCGCCTTGGCCGACTAGCCGCCCCGCCCCTCCCCCGCCAGCGCAACGACGCGGGGGAGGTGGCGCGGCGGGTCAGCGCCGTGACGGCGGGCGTGCGGCCGCATTCCAGCTTGACTCAGAGCCCTAGTGGCGGCCGGCGGACGTTCCTGAGGTCCCCTCGGGGTCTCCCGCTGGCGTCGTCAGCTCAAATGCACCCGCGGGAAACCCGGACGCTTGGCGTGATCCATTCGGTGGCAGCCGGCGCAGAGCACAGCTAGAGCCTTTCCCGTTCAAATGGACTCATCTAAACGAGATAAAACTGCTTTAAATCAATCTTTTATATCATCTTTCGTCCGAAAACCGGGTCACACTTTTCGGAGAATGCTCTAGCGCGTTGAGTCTGGTGCGCGCTCCCGGGTCAGGGGCGCCTTGGCGCCTGTGCGCAGGCATGCTTCCTTGCGGCCGGGGGATTTTCCGACATGACGGTGTCTGTTCAAACGGCGATCGACGCACTGGGTGGGACGGCGACGTCTTGGGCGGCTCAGCAGATCACGTTCAGCATCCCCGGCACTACCAGCGCCTGGGCGGGCTATCAGCCCAACGACGAGCAATCCAATGCCAACTTCGGCGTGCTCAACGCCACCCAGGCCATGAACTTCCGGGCGGCTATCGGCGCCTGGGACGGGTTGATCGCCCGCAGCCTGGTGGAAACCAATGATCTGACCTCGCCGGGCGCGATCCGCGTGGCCTTCACCAATGTCCAGGACTACGGCGTAAGCCAGACAACTGCGGCCTATGCCTACGAACCCACCGCTTCGTCCCTCCCTGGATATGCCGGGGATGTCTGGATCGACGAGGTCTACAAAGGCATCTCGTTTTCGTCAGGCAGTTATGAATACACCCTGCTGCTCCATGAACTGGGGCATTCGCTGGGTTTGAAGCACCCTCACGAGGGCGCGACCCGACTTCCCAGCGCATTCGACAACGAACGCTACACGGTGATGTCCTACAACCGGATGCAAGACGGCGTCTGGTGGACGTTCTCCACGGTCGGCGCGAGCCTGCGCAGCTCGCCGGCCAACGTGCACGCGACCACTCCGATGCAGCTCGACGTCATCGCCATCCAGTCCCGCTACGGCGCGGACACGGCGACGAACGGCGCCGCCACGACCTACAGTTGGAGCGAGACGCTTCCGATCCTGGAGAACATCTACGACACCGGCGGGACCGATCTGATCGATCTTTCGGCCCACACGCGCGCCTCAATCATCGACCTGACTCCGGGCGCCTTCTCGAGCATCGCCCGGTACACCATTGCGGACCAGATCGCCTATTGGAACGCGCGCTTCCCCGGGTACGGCTCCTTTGTTTCTGACGCCCTCAACAACGCCGAGACCTATACCTGGACCAACAACGTCAGCACCTCGCTGACCACAGTGATCGAAAACGTGATCGCCGGGTCCGGGTCAGACACCATCACGGGCAACTCAGCGGCGAACGCCCTCTATGGCCGCGCCGGCAATGACATTCTCGACGGTGGCCTGGGCAACGACACGCTTGATGGTGGCATAGGCAACGACACTCTCAATGGTGGCGTGGGCAACGACACTCTCACGGGTGAGGCCGGGTCGGACAACCTGACAGGCGGCGCAGGCGCGGATCGGTTTGTTCTCACGCTCGATGGGAATTCTGACTTCATAACCGACTTCGACAGCACGCTGGATTCCTTCGCGTTTCAGACGTCGACAGGCCAGATGGTTGGGGGCGCGGGCGGGACGCTCAGTCTCAATAAGACAACGCGCGTCCTCTCGTGGGATGCAGACGGTGACGGCGCTGGTCCCGCACAGGCGGTCGCAACCGGCGTCGATCTGCTGACAGGTTTCACGCGCTCCATTCTCGCCCCCGGTTTCCAGCCCGCGCGCGTGCAGGTGGTGAGCGGTGGGGGACGGGAGGAAGCCGTCTTCGATTGGGGCACGAACGCCTTTGACCGGTCGATCACCACCTACGACGCAGGCAACCGGATTATCAGCTTCGCCGTCACCAACGACGATGGCTCCAATAGCACCCGGTTCTACGACAACGAGACCAATCAGCCGTGGTCGCTGCGTACCGCTGAGTACGATGGCCAAGGCCGGCTGACCGGCTACTCGGTGACCTACGACGCCGGTGAGACCAACATCTTCCAGTTCGATCCCGGCAATACGCGCACGTGGGACCGGAACATCGAGTACTACGACCGGCTCGGCCGCCTGTCAGTGCAGGCCGTGGCGTGGGACGACGGCACGGCGTCGGAGCGGTACATCGACACGTTCGATGTGAGCCCGTGGGCCTACTACATCGATGCGTATCGGGGCGGCGGGCTGGTCAGTCACACGTTCTACAACGCCGATGGGAGCCTGTTCGGGTAGCCGCGGTGAGTGTCTGACGGATGGTCTCACCCGACGAGCGGACTCTCCGGAAGACCCCGATGGGTCGGAACTGGACTTCAGGCTATCGTCAAGAGGGGGCCGTTCCGCGCTAGGTAAGGACATTTTGCACCTGCCCCAGACACGACACCCAGATCACGGTCGGTCCGTTTTCGCGGTTGGGTCGAAGATACGCCGACGGCCCGGTAATTCTTTGTTGGCGCGGCCGCATCGATCATGGAGCTTGGAGCCTCCTGTGCAGTACGAACGAAATCCAAAGCATAAGAACTGGTTGCGGCCGTTCGATCCGGACGCGACCCTCTGCCCGTCGTGGTCGCACGATCAGGCCCAGGCGATCCTCGACGAAAGCGTGGACCACAACTCGAGCGGAGCCCGTTTCGGGACGCTCGACGGCATGGCTTTCGCGGCCCGGCTGACCGATGGAGACATCTGGCACGGATATCCCGTGCCTTGGTCGGAAGTCCCTGACGCTGTAAGGGAGGGGATGATCGCAGCGCAAAAGGTCACGAGGCGGCAGGTCAAAAAGCTCTTCTCCTCGGAGAAACTTACTGCAGAGCTGGACGGATGACAGCTTGGTCCGTGTTCGGCGACCCTAACGTCTTCGCCATCGCCGGGCGATTGATCGCCGATCCCCACACCGAGAGCGGGCCGCAAGCCTATCGCTGGTCATATGGCGAGTGGCGTCTGATCGTGCGTGGCCGTTCACTGACGCGCCATGTCCGGCCCAATGGCGAGATGCGCGACGAAGTGCGCTGGTATCTCGGCCCACTCCTGCAGTGGCTTGCCGAGGTTTGGTCGCCCCTATTCCACGAACAGACGCCACCGGGTTCGGTCGGTCACCATGAACACCTCATCGTTGCTTTCGAGCAGGGCGAACGCGTCCTGCTCGACGATGAGAGCGAGACGGCAAGCGGCCTGCGACGGGAGATGCAGGCTTGGCGTCGCCGACACGCCGTCTGGTCGGGCGCTGCTGGCGGGGTGTTTCCCAACGTCTGGTTCCGACGGCAGAGCGACCTTATGGAGATCAGTTACGACCCTGGCCCGACCGTCGGCACCCCCACGGGTCTGGAGTTCCAGTTCAACCGCGGAGCCGTGCTGATTGACGTCGAGATCGTCGCCTCTGCCCTGTCCGGCTTTCTGGAGTGGGGACGCGAGCAGGCCCGCGAACATGGGCGCGCGGACGCTTTTCCTGCTCACTTCGAAGCCGCCGATGTGGCGCGATTGGCGGCCGAAAGCTGGTTCATGGGGCCGAACTTGGCGAGCCTCTTGAACGCCAAACGGCCGAACCGAACGCCGCCGCCGATGCAATTCGGCGTTCTCAATCCGCTCACGCCCGAAGTGGCTATGTTCGGGACCCTTACGCCAAACCTGTCCGAAAATGACGCGGCCAGCCTTCTCGCGGTTCTAGACGAAGCGCGCAGCGACCAGGAGGAGACCGCCTTGTTGCGAGGGCTGACGGGCGACCGCCCCCCGCCGTCGCGCGACGGCGCGTGGGAGGAAGGCTATGAGCAGGCTCTCGAGACCCTGGATGCACTTGAGTTGGCCGGTGAGGGTTGCGGTTCAGTGGATATCGATGCGGTTCTCGTCGCCCTTGGAGTCACGGTGCGCGATGTCTGTGTCGAAGACCATAGCTTGCGGGGCGTCGCCATCGCCGGACCGGGGCTTAACCCGACGATCGTTGTCAATCTCGGCGCCAAGTGGAACCAGAGCCGGCCGGGACGACGCTTCACGCTCGCGCACGAACTGGCGCACATTCTGTCGGACCGCGGTTCCGCGCGCACCATCACCCATTCGAGCACCCCATGGGCCCCGACGACGGTCGAACGGCGGGCCAACGCCTTCGCCGCTATGTTCCTAATGCCTTACCGGCTCGTCGATGCCGCCCTTTCCGCGCTGGGCCAAGTTACGGACCGACATTCGTTGAGACGAGTCGCCCGCCGACTCGGGTGCGGCAAGGGCGCGGTCCTAGAGCATCTGATGAATATCGACCGCATCGACCGGACGGCGTTCTTCCGAATCAAATCCGAATTCAGCCAACCCTAACGCCTTGAAGTCTAGCCGCTCCTGAACCGACGCGCGCCTCGGATGGCGAATGCGGAGTTCGCGGTCTTCCCAGAGCGTCGCTGCTAACGATGCGTGAGGCGAGTGGTCGCAATCTCCAATCAGGGTCGTGAACCGGAATAGCGGTCGCGCCAGGAAACGGACCTTCAACGGGCGCCTATGTGGCATCACTCCCCTAGCTGATCTGCGCCGCGATCTGCGCGGCCAGCGCTTTCAGTTCCTCCGGGTCGGCCATCCCCGCCCCGTGCCGGCCCAGCGCCACCCCCTCCCACCGGGGAATGACGTGGACGTGCAGGTGGTAGACCGTCTGGCCGGCCGGGGCGCCGTTGAACTGGGTGACCACGATCCCGTCCGGGCTCAGCGCCGCGCGCACCGCCCGGGTCACCCGCTGGACGCCCTGCATCAGGGTCGCCAACCGCTCGGGCTCCTCGTCCAGCAGGTTGCGCGCCCGGCTGTGCTTGGGGATCACCAGCACGTGGCCCCTCGCCTGCGGGAAGGCGTCCATGAAGGCGAACACGTGGTCGTCCTCGAAGACGCGGGCCGCCGGCATGTCGCCCCGCAGGATCTTGGCGAAGATATTGCCGTCGTCGTAGGTCCCGTCCAGGCTCATGGCGCGCTCCTGCAGTCTCGATCCCTGTGAGTAGCAAATCGCCTGGGAGCAGTCCTAGCCGCCCTGGCGGAACGGCGAGTATTCCTCCGCCAGCCACTCGATCTCCGCCTCCACCCCCGCCCGCTCCTCCGCGAGGTAGCGCTCCACGGGGCCGCGCAACGCCGGGTCGGCGATGTAGTGGGCGGAATAGACCGCCTTGGGCAGGTAGCCGCGGGCGATCTTGTGCTGGCCTTGCGCGCCCGCCTCCACCCGGGCCAGGCCGCGGCCGATGGCCCACTCGATGGCCTGGTAGTAGCAGAGCTCGAAATGCAGGAACGGCACCTCCTCCACCGCGCCCCAGTTGCGGCCGTAGAGGCAGTCGTCGCCGATCAGGTTCAGCGCGCCGGCGATCCACCGCCCGCCCCGCCGGGCCATCACCAGCAACACCCGGTCGGCCATGCGCTCGCCCAGCAGCGAGAAGAACAGCCGGTTCAGGTAGGGCTGGCCCCACTTGCGCGCGCCGGTGTCCAGGTAGAAGCCGAAGAAGGCGTCCCAGTGCGCCTCGGTGATGTCGGCGCCGGTGAGCGCCAGGATTTCCAGGTCCGCGCCCGCGTCGCGGCGTTCGCGGCGGATGGTCTTTCGCCGGCCTGACGACAGGGCGCCCAGGAAGTCGTCGAAGGTCGCGTAGCCGCGGTTCTCCCAGTGGTATTGCTGGCCCTCCCGCAGGGCCAGGCCCTGCTTGCCCATCCAGCGCCACTCGTCCTCATCCGGGAAGTTCACGTGGAAGGACGAGGCGCCATAGCGCTCGCAAAGCGTCAGCGCGCCGCCCAGCAACAGGCCCCGGCCCTCGTTGGCGTCCACGTCGGGGCGCACCAGCAGGCGCGCGCCGGTGGCCGGCGTGAACGGCGCCGCCGACAACAGCTTCGGATAGTACCGACCCCCGGCCCGCTCATAGGCGTCGGCCCAGGCGTGGTCGAAGATGTATTCCCCCTGGCTGTGGGACTTCACATAGAGCGGCAGCACCGCCGCCACCCTGCCATCCGCATCGTCCACCGACAGATGCTGCGGGCCCCAGCCGGTCCGCTCCACCGCGCAACCCGCCTCCTCCACCGCGTTGAGGAAGTCATAGCCGATGAACGGATTGCCGGCGTAGGCGGGGTTGCCCGCGCAGGCCTGCCAGGCGTCGCGCCCCACCTCGGCGATGCGGCGGTGGACCTTGACCGCCGGCGTCAGGCTCACGCGTGGAAGCCTTCGAAGATCAGGTTGTCGCAACTGGCCTTCAGCGCGTCCCACTGCTCGGGCGCCCTCACCGTCCAGGCGATCAGCGGCATGCCCTGGGCCCGCAGGCTCGCGGCCTTCTCGCTGGGCAGCATGTCGAGGCCCAGCGCCAGGAAGTGCGGCCGGGCGATGGCGATATGCTCCAGCTCGGCGAACGACCGGCGCTGCGCCTCGACCATCTGCGGCGCGCGGCGGTAGGAATAGCTGTCCAGACCGCGCAGCACCCCCGGATAACGCTCGGCGAACCAGGCGTGGGAATAGGGATTGAAGCCGATCACGCAGACCGGGCCGGCGTGGTCGATGATCACCTCGTGGGTGCGCTGCTCCAGCGGACCCACCTCGCCGTAGGGTGTCTTCAGCTCCACGTGCGCCATGGCCCGGCGCCCGATCACGGCCAGGGTCTCCAGCAGGGTGGGGATCGGCTCGTCGGTCGAGGCCAGCCGCAGTTGCGCCAGGTCGGCGGCAGTGCGGTCGCGCAGCCGGCCCGTGGCTCCGGTCATGCGCTCCAGGCCATCGTCGTGGAACACCATCGCCTCGCCGTCAGAGGAGAGCTGCACGTCCAGTTCCACGCTGTAGCCGGCGGCGCAGGCGGCCTGGAAGGCGGCCAGCGAGTTCTCCGGCGCGCCGCCCGGGCTCCACAGCCCGCGATGGGCGATCGGCGGGTGGAAGAGCAGGTCCCAGGCCTCGCCGAAGCGCGTCTTCACGACAGCTGCACCACCGCATCGACCTCGACGGCGAAGTTCATCGGCAGGCGATAGACCCCCACCGCGGATCGGGCGTGGCGGCCGGCGTCGCCGAACACCTCGACCATCAGGTCCGACGCCCCGTTCACCACCTGCGGGATCTCGAAGAAGCCGGGACCTGCCTGGACGAAGCCGTTCAGCTTGACCACCCGGACCACCCGGGCGAGGTCGCCGTCGCAGGCGGCCTTCATCTGGGCGATCAGGTTGATGGCGCACAGCCGCGCGGCGCCCTTGGCCGCGGCCGCGTCGACGTCCTCGCCGACCACGCCGCGGACCCCGCCCGTGGCGTCGAGGGAAACCTGGCCGGAGATATGCAGCAGGTCCCCCACGCGGACGAAGGCGACGTAGTTGGCCACGGGGGCGTTGGGCTGCGGCAGGGTGATCCCCAGGTCCGCGAGGCGGTCTTCGATGGTCGACATGGGCGAACCTCTAGCCCTGGCGGGCCCATGAGAAAAGGCCCGGACCTTGCGGTCCGGGCCTTCCTGCCCTCGGGCTCCGGGGAGCCTTTGTGAGGTTGTCGCTTAGCGGGTGGCCTGCAGACGCTCGACCATGGCGGTCATGCGCTCGTTCAGCGGCTTCATGCTGTCCTTGACCGAGGCGGCGACGATCTCGGACATGCGGCCCATTTCGGCCATGTAGGATTCCATCGCGCCCTTGGCGAAGGCGGTCTGCAACTCGACCACTTCCTGGACGCTCTTGGCGCCGGACAGCGACTTGGCGGCGGCGGTCTGGGTCTCGAAGGCGGACTTGGAATAGGCCATCGCCTGCGCGCCCAGGGCTTCAGCGCCCTTGGTGGCGGCGGTGACCGAAGCCACCACGGCTTCGAGGTTCTTCTTGGAGGTGGCGTTGGCGTCGTTGAGCGCGGCCAGGGTCTTTTCCACGCCATCCTTGAAGGCGACGTTGGAGGCGGCGGTCATCTTGTCGACGGTGTTCTTGGCGGTGTCGGCGGCGGCCATGGGATTTGCTCCTAGATAGGCTACGAGGGGCGCGGCTGATGCCGCAACGCAAACAGGATACGGGACTGAAGTCCCTGAAACGCAGGCAGGGTGTCTCATGTTGCAGTGCAGCAGTCAAACGTATTTTTTGTGCACTGCACACAAAGTCACGCCTGTTTGGTGAGCAGGCACGGCATCCCGCGACAATTCAGCCCGTTCAACATCTGTTTACTCTCCCGCAAGGGTCTGGCTGTCATGGTAGGGGAGATTCATGGCGGCGGGGAGCCGCCTCAACCCTTTGATTCGACGGACGAAGCATGATCAAGCACGCCCGCCGCCTGTGGCTTTCCGTGGGCCTCGCCGCCGCCACCGCGTTCGCAACCGTGGCTCCGACCGCCCAGGCTCAGGTTCCGTACGCCGAACTGCTCCCGCAGAGTTCGACCAAATACGCCGCCATCGTGGTGGACGCGAAGTCGGGCGAGGTGCTCTACGCCAGGCGCGCCGACAGTCCGCGCTATCCGGCCTCGATCACCAAGGTGATGACGCTGTACCTGACCTTCGAGGCCCTGGCCTCAGGCAAGCTTCGGCTGGACGACAGCGTGCTGATCTCGCCCCGCGCCGCGGCCCAGTCGCCCACCAAGCTGGGGGTGCCGGCCGGCCAGTCCATTTCCGTCTCCGACGCCATGCAGGCCCTGTCCATCAAGTCCGCCAACGACGTGGCCGTGGCCATGGCCGAAAAGCTGGGCGGCACCGAACAGCGCTTCGCCGCCCTGATGACCCTTCGCGCCCAGGAACTGGGCATGGCCAACACCCACTTCGCCAACGCCTCGGGCCTGCCCGACAGCCGCCAGATCTCCACGGCCCGCGACATCGCCATCCTGTCGCGCGCGGTGATGCGCGACTATCCGCAGTACTATCGGCTGTTCAGCCAGACCTCCTTCACCTTCCGCGGCACGACCATGCGCAATCACAACGGCCTGCTGCACCGCATGTACGGGGTGGACGGCCTGAAGACCGGCTACACCAACGCCTCGGGCTTCAACCTGGCGGTCTCCGCCGTGCGCGACAACCGCCGGCTGATCGCCGTGGTCCTGGGCGGGCCCACCACCGCCGCCCGCGACCGCAACGCCGAGGGCCTGCTGCTCACCGGCTTCGACGTGATGGGCCGCCGCACCCGCGGGGAACAGATCACCGTCGCCCAGAACCTGTTCGAGCCCGAGCTCCGCGGCTCGGTGATGACCGCGTCCGTCGAGCAGGGCGACCAGGACGCCCTGAAGATCGTGCTGGCCTCGGCCGTGCCGCCCTCGCGGGCCGCCAAGATCCAGATCGTCGAGCCCAAGCGCGCCAGGAAGTCCGACGACGACGACAAGCAGGCCGAGGCCCGCAAGCCCGCCCAGAAGTGGGTCGTCCAGGTCGGCGCGTTCAAGTCGAAGTCGGACGCCAGGGAGCAGATCGCCCTGGTCGAAAAGCGTTTTGGCAAGCACTTCGACGGCGCCAAGGCCGCCGCCGACAAGGACGGGGCCAAGTACCGCGCCCGCTTCGCCGGCTTCTCCGAAACCGAAGCCAAGGGCGCCTGCAAGGCCCTCAAGGCCGAGAAGCAGCCCTGCATGGTGTTCCCCCCCGGCTAGGGCTGGCTTTCGCTCGGCGACGGGGGACGCAGCCGGCTTCCCGACCGGCGGGACATCTGCGGTTACTGCTTCCCGATCACCCGCCCAGCAACCGGTCGCGGGCGGCGTTGAGCTGGGCCGCCAGGCCGGCGGTGCCCCCCTTGTCCGGGTGGGCCATGCGCATCAGCCGGGTGAAGGCGGCCTGCACCTGCGCCTCCGTGGCGGCCTCGCCGACGCCCAGGATGTTGCGCGCCTCGCCCAGGCTCATCCGGCCGCTGCGCACCGGGGCGGGTCCCGCGGCGACCCCGGCCCTGCGGGTGGAGACCGCCAGCCACAGGCCCACCACCACCAGGACGATGGAGGCGCCCCAGGAACCGCGCAGGCCCACGTAGGCCGCGCCGGCGAAGGCCGCGACCGCGAAGGCGCCGGAGAGCAGCCGCCATTCCCGCCGTTTCAGGAGCGGCTTGCCGCGGGTCGTCCAGACGTAGAGCGCCAGCGCGGCGCAGCCGAGGGCGAGGTAGAGCATGGCCCTACTCTGCGGCTATCTGCTCGGGGTCTGCAAATCCGGAAAGGCCCAGGGCGTGCATCAGGGCGCGCAACTCCTGGCGCGCGGCCACATGCTGCAGCGACATGGAGACCGGGCGGATGGTGGGCGACAGGTCGGCGACGGTCAGGCCGAACGGGAACAGCTCGCGGTAGATCACCCGGTCGCGCAGGCCGGGGCCGATGCGAAACCCTACCTTGCGCGACAGGGCCTCCACCCGCTCGTCCAGGCGGCGGCGGTTGCGGGCCTCGGTGGGCGCCAGGCGGTTGCGCAGGACCACCCAGTCGATGGTCTTGCGGTCTTTTGCGGCGCGGACCTTGCGGCTGTTCCACACGGTCTCGGAGTAGAGGCTGTGGCGGGTCAGCTCCAGGGTCACCGGATCAACGACCCCCAGCATGTCGAAGTCCACGAAGCTGTCGTTCATCGGCGTGACGATCAGGTCGGCCAGGCCGTGCGCCGCGCGGCTGATCGCCGTGTCGCTGCCGGGGGTGTCGATGAGCAGGAAGTCGGCCTGCCCGCTGGCCTCCTCGAAGGCCTCCGCGAACCGCGCCAACGCCTCGTCGTCGGTGGCCCGCGCCAGCGCCCGGCCATCCGAGCTCAGCGGGTGTTCCACCGGCATCGGCGCGGCCACGCCATTGGCCGCCAACCACGCCCGGCGGTTGGCGAAGAACCGCCCCAGGGTCTGCTGGCGAAGGTCGAGGTCGAGCACGGCCACGCTGGCGCCCGCGTGCAGCAGGGCGGTGGCCGTATGGATGGCGATGGTGGACTTGCCCGCCCCGCCCTTCTCATTGCCGACCACGATGACGCTGGCTTGCGGCATTGCCCTGAAACTCCGACCCGACTCACATGTGGGCCTAGGTCGCGCCTTGGGCCGAGCCTCGTCAACGCGGCGATGTCCCGCGCCTGTGGATGGACGCCGCAGGGGCCCCGCGCCATAAGCCGCGCATGTCCGATGCGTCCCTGCCGATCGTCCGCACCGTCGCTGACCTTCGGGCCCGCGTGGCCGCCTGGCGGGCCGGCGGCCAACGGGTGGGGTTCGTGCCGACCATGGGGGCCCTGCACGAGGGCCACCTGTCGCTGGTGCGGCTGGCGAAACAGAACGCCGGCCGCGTGGTGGCCAGCATCTTCGTCAATCCCACCCAGTTCGGCCCGGGCGAGGATTTCGACACCTATCCCCGTGACGAGGCCCGCGACGCGGCCCTGCTGGCCTCGGCGGGCTGTGACCTGCTCTACGCGCCGACGGTGGCGCAGATGTACCCACCAGGCGCGTCCACGACGGTGACCGTGGCGGGGGTCTCCGAACCGCTCGACGGCGCCGCCCGGCCCGGCCACTTCGCCGGCGTCGCCACGGTGGTGACCAAGCTGCTCTCGCAATGCGGGCCGGACGTGGCGGTGTTCGGGGAGAAGGATTACCAGCAGCTGCAGGTGATCCGCCGGCTGGTGCGAGACCTGGACCTGCCGGTGGCGGTGCTGGGCGGGCCCACGGCGCGGGACGAAGATGGGCTCGCGCTGTCCTCCCGCAACGCCTACCTCACCGCCCGGGAACGCCCGGTGGCGGGTGAACTCAACCGCGCACTGGCGGTGGCCGCAGAAGCGCTGCGGGCCGGCCAGGCCGTGGCCGCCGTGGAGACCGACGCCAAGCAAAGCCTGCGGGCCGCCGGCTTCCAGCGGATTGACTACCTGGAGGTGCGCGCCGCCGAGGGGCTGGCGCGGCTGGGGCCGGGTCCGGTCACCAGCCCGGCTCGGATCCTCGCCGCGGCGATCCTGGGAAAGACCCGGCTGATCGACAACCTGGCGATCTGAGCCTTACCAGACTCCGGCTTCGCGAAGCTGGCGGGCAAGGTCGGTGGGCACGTCGCCGAAGGCTTCCATCGAAAGGTCAGCCGGCGCGTCCTTCGGCTCCAGGTAACGCCAGCCCTGGAAGGCCCGCCTGGGTGTCGGCGCCACTCGCACGACCTGCGGGTCCAGGCTCAATTCGCAGCGGGCGTGGACGCCCTCGCCCACCGTCTCAATATGCAGGATCGGCTGGCGGCAGAGGATGACGCCCTTGAACACCCGGAACACCGATCCCCCGTCGACCATCTCGACCGCGCGCTTGGGCGTCTGGCGGGTGCGCAGGATCCACGGCTTGCCGACGCCCGCGTCGCCGTGGCCCCAGGCCAACAGCTCCTCGACCGTGTCGCAGCCGACGCAGAGCTTGATCATGTGCAGGGCCATGCCCTGGCTTAGGCCGCGTCCGCCGGTTTGAGAAGTGCGGCGCCCGGCCTCACTCCGCCCAGCGCGGTTTGCGGCGCTCCAGGAACGCCCGGACGCCCTCCTGGCCCTCATCGCCCACCCGGGCGTGGGCGATGCGCTTGGCGGTGTCCTCCATCAGCCCGTGGTCGATGCGGTGGCCCACCACGTCGGCCACCAGCTTCTTGGAGGCGGCCACGGCGCCCGGCGCGCAGGCCAGGATCGCCTTGGCGGTGCGGTCGCGGGCGGCTTCCAGGGCCGCGGCGTCGGCGACGATCTCGGTGATCAGGCCGATCCGCTCGGCGTGCGCCGCGTCGAACACCTGGCCGGTGGCGAACAGCCCCCGCGCCGCCCGGGGGCCGATGGCCTGCACCACATAGGGGCTGATGGTGGCCGGGATCAGGCCCAGGCGCACCTCCGAGAAGCTGAACTTGGCGTCCTTGGTGGCGATCGCCAGGTCACAGGCGGCCGCCACCCCGGCCCCACCGCCAAACGCGCCACCCTCCACCAGGGCCACCGTCAGCGCCGGAATGTCCCACAGCGCCTTCAGCATCTTGGCCATCTCGAAGGCGTCGTCGCGGTTGTCGGCCTCGGTGCGGTCGGCCGCGGCGCGCATCCATTCCAGGTCCGCGCCGGCAGAGAACATGGCGCCGGCGCCGCGCACGAACACCACCCGCACGCCCTCGGCCGCCACCAGGGTGCGGAAGGTCTCTTCCAGGGCCCCGATCAGCTCGGCGTCGAAGGCGTTCTTCCGGGCCGGACGGTTGAGGATCACCGTCACCGCGCCCTCCACGGTGGATTCCATGCGCACCAGATCGGAGGTGGCGTCGGTGTCGACCACTTCCACCAGGGGATCAGAGATCGGATTGGGCATGGCAGGCTCCTCGGCGAGGGCCAAGCCATAGCCGGGGGGGCCCGCGCACGCTAGGCTCCGTGACCGTGGCCGGCCTGCCTGAAATCCCCGATGATTCGGCGCTGGCCCGGCTGTTCAGCCAGGAGCGCGCGCAGGGCGACGCCAGTTGGTTCTCCCTGCCCGGGGGCCAGCGGCTCTACGGCGCGGGCGACCCCGCCGACCAGCTCTACTTCGTGCGCGCCGGCCGCTTGGGCGCCTTCCGCCACGAGGAAGGCCAGGAGCCGCAGTTCCTCGGCGTGATCCGCCCGGGCGAACCGGCCGGCGAGATGGCCCT
>NZ_JBKJTG010000051.1:0-11513 GCF_046590535.1 Phenylobacterium sp.
CCAGCACGCGACCCTGCTGGAGGAGACCCGCGAGCAGGTGGCCCTGATCGGCTCGACCAACCAGATCGAAGCGGTGATGGCCAATATGGGCAAGCGCGACCCGGCCTTCGCCGACTAAGCCTGGACGCCGCTCCGCTCAGGCAGAGCGGCGTCCGCGGCGAAGGGCTAGCGCAGGGCGAAGCGGGTGGGCTGGATCGCCGCCAGGGCCGGGATCGCGGCTTGGGCGACGGTCGCCCTGACCGTCTGCTTGATGCAGGACCTCTGAGCGTCGATCGGAAAGGTCGCGCCGTAGGTTTGCCGCGCGCAGAGGGTGCTGGCGGCTTTGAGGATCTCGCCGTGCAGTTTCTCGACGGACTTGCCGGCCGTGGCGATCCGGATGGACTGGGCGCTGGCCGGCGCGGCGATGAGGGCGGCTGCAGCCGCGAGGAGGACGATACGGTTCATTTGGGTAGTCTCCGGTTGAGGTTTTACCAACCCCGATCCGGCGTTCCTCTTCGGCGTGCCGGCGACTTGCGCTCCGGCTTACCCGCCTGACATCAGGGTCTCCCCTGGACGTCGCCAACGCAAGCGCAATGCTGCGTTGCAACAAATAATTCACTGCACTGCGAAATCCGTAGGCGCCACTGGCGGGGAAAGCGGCGCCCTCAGCCCCGTCCGATGAACGGCATGGTGGTGGCCATCACGGTCATGAACTGGACATTGGCCGAAAGCGGCAGCCCAGCCATGTAGAGCACCGCGTCGGCCACCGCCTGGACCTCCATCACCGGCTCCGCAGCGAGCGTCCCGTCGGCCTGAGGCACGCCGCGGCTCATGGCGCGGGTCATGTCCGTGCCGGCGTTGCCGATGTCGATCTGGCCACAGGCGATGTCATAGGCGCGCCCGTCCAGGGAGGTCGAGCGGGTGAGGCCGGTGATGGCGTGCTTGGTGGCGGTGTAGGCCACCGAGCGGGGCCGCGGGACGTGGGCGCTGATCGAGCCGTTGTTGATGATCCGGCCGCCGCGGGGATCCTGCGCCTTCATCATGCGGAAAGCGGCCTGGGTGCAGAGGAAGGCGCCGGTGAGGTTGATGTCGACCACCCGCTTCCAGGCTTCCAGGGAGAGCTCCTCCAGGAGGACCGGCGGCGCGCCGGTCCCGGCGTTGTTGAACAGCAGGTCTAAGCGCCCAAACCGGCCGCAGGTCGCGTCAAACAGAGCGGTGACCGAGGCGAGATCGGAGACGTCCGTGGCCAGGGAGAGGGCGCGGTCCGAGGCGTCGCCCGCCAGGGCCGCAGTGTCCGCCAGCCGCTCGCCGCGGCGCCCCGCCAGGGCCACCGACCAGCCGGCGTTCAGCAGCGCCAGGGACACGCCCCGGCCGATGCCGCTGCCCGCGCCGGTGACGATGGCGACCTTGCCGGTTGCGCTCTGCATGCGGGCTGGATAGCCCTAACCCCGGCGATCGCGAAGCTTCGCCTTGGAAAAGTGAGTACCGATGCCTGAGTTGCCGCCGCCTGCCCCCGAAGTCGAAATGGTCATCGTCTATCCGCCCCGCCTCGCGCCTCTGGGCGGCGAGGTGGTGTTCAGCGCCGTGCAGATCGGCGCTCAGGAGCTGAAGGCCACGCCGCGCCTGGACGAGGCGCTCAAGCGCGCGCCGGGCGTCTCGCTGTTCCGCCGCACCGGCTCGGGCGCGGCCAATCCGACGACCCAGGGCCTGTCGCTGCGCTCCATCGCGCCGTCGGGCGCAGGCCGGGCGCTGGTGACCCTGGATGGGGCGCCGCAGAACGACCCGTTCGGGGGGTGGGTGATCTGGAGCGCCCTGCCGCCGGAAGGACTGGACGGGGCCACCATCGTGCGCGGCGCGGGCGCAGGACCCTATGGCGCGGGCGCGCTGACCGGAGTTGTGGCCCTGCAGGAACGCGGCGCCGGCGATGGCCTGGCGGCGGCGGAAATCTCAGCCGGCGAGCGCGGAAGCTACCGCGCGGCGGCCTCCGGCGGCGGCCCTGGGGTGTTGGTCACGGCGGCGGGCTCGACCACGGACGGATACTATGCGGTGCGCGGCGCGCGGCGCGGCGCGGCTGACCAGCCGATCACCCTGCAGGACGCCGCCCTGGCGTTCCGGGTGCAGGGCGAGGTGGCCGGCGTGCAGATGGCCGCCCGGCTCAGCGGCTATGAGGAGCGCCGCGGCGCGGGCCTGCTGGGCGCGCGGTCCATCGCCTCGGGCGCTTCGGGGACCCTGACCATCGGCCGTCCGGCGGCCGACGGTGTCGGCGGCTGGCGCCTGCAGGGCTGGGTCCGGGGCAGCGACCTGGTGAACAGCTCCGTGGCCGTGGCGGCCAACCGGGCGACCACCACGCGGGCCAACGATCAGTACGCGACGCCGGCCACCGGCTACGGCTTCAACGCCGCGGTGCAGGGCCAGCGGGGCGACATCGCCTGGGAGGTGGGCGCCGACGCGCGGCTGACCGAGGGCGTGGTGCGCGAGCGCTTCCGGCTGCTGAACGGGGTGTTCACCCGCGGCCGCGAGGCCGGGGGCGAGACCGCCGTGGGTGGGGTCTATCTGGAGGCGGCGTACGACCGCGAGCCCTGGATCGTCTCCGGCGGCGTGCGCGTCGACGGCTGGCGCTCGGAAAAGGCCATCCGCCGCGAGCGCGACCTGGCCAATGGCCTGCCGACCCTGGACCAGACCACGCCTGACACCTCGGGCACGACGCCCACGGCCCGGTTTGGGGCGCGCTACAGCGTCTCGCCGGACCTGTGGCTGCGCGGGGCGGCCTATGCCGGCTTCCGACCGCCGACGCTCAACGAACTGCACCGGCCCTTCCGGGTCGGCAACGACATCACCGAGGCCAATCCGGGACTGAAGCCCGAGATGCTGCAGGGGGTCGAGGCGGGGCTCGGCGGCGACGGCGCGGTGCGCTGGAGCGCGGCGGTGTTCCTCAACCGCCTGGAAGACCCGATCACAAATGTGACCATTGGCGTGGGTCCGGGGGTCTTCCCCACCGCCGGCTTCGTCCCGGCGGGGGGCACGCTGCGACAGCGGCGCAACGCCGGCGAGATTGAGGCCTGGGGCGTCGAGGCGGAGGCCTCGGGCGAACTCGCTTCCACGCTCTCCTGGCGCGGGGCCGTGGCCTATACGCACGCTCGGGTCGACGGCGGCTCCGCCGTGGCCCAGCTCACCGGCAAGCGGCCGGCCCAGACGCCGGCGATGACCGCCACCGCCGGCCTCGCCTGGAACGCCAGCGCCCGGCTCAGCCTCTCGGCCGACGCCCGCTACGAAAGCGCCCGCTGGGAGGATGACCTCAACACCCGCAAGCTCTCGGCCGGCCTGCTGCTGGACGCCCGGGCGGCGTGGCGGGTGGACGAGCGGATCGAGGTCTTCCTCGCCGCGGAAAACCTCACCGACGTGGACCTGGAAGTGGGCGAGACCGCCGACGGGGTGGAGAGCTATTCCATCCCGCGCACGGTCAGGGTCGGCGTCACCTGGCGGCGCTAGGCCGGCGCGCCCGCTGCACTGATTTAGGCGGCTCAGGCCCGCTGGTTGAGGGTGATGGCGGTGGCCTTCCCGGTGGTGGAGGTCGTGGCGTCGGGGCCGTAGCTGAGGCCCTTGGCCCGCTGGACGGCGACCTCGTCGGCGATGGCGCGAACCAGGCCCTCGGTGATGATCCTGGCGGCCTCGATGGCCCGGCCCTGGCGGGCGAGCACGGCGTCAAAGGCCTCGGTGGCGCGGATCAGGCGAGTGCGCAGCACCAGCGGCGCGGCCGCCACCAGTTCGGGGTTGGCACGCACCCGGGCCGATTCGTGCCGGTAGAGGTTGGCCAGCCGGGCGGTTTCGCCCACGTGAATGGCGGCGTCCTGTGGGCGGCGCTGCTCGAAGGCCTGGGCGGCCTGGGCCACCAGTTCGGTGAGGCGGTCAGTGAGCAGGATGAGCTGCTCGACGCGGTCCTGCGGGTCGTGGGCGGAAATGGCCATGGTTGGAGTTCCTACTGCAGGCCCTGGAGCTTCAGCATCTCGCGCGCCACGGTGTCGGCGATGCCGACGCCCCCCTGGCGGGCCATCTGCTTGCCCATGGCCTCGGTCATGAACGACTTGAACATCTGCTCGCCGGGACCGCCGCCGAACGGGGCCTCCACCTCGACGCCCTGAAACATCTGCTGGAGCATGATCGACAGGAACGCCGCCTCGAACTTCTGCGCGGTCTCCTTGATCTCGCCGCGCTTGGCGAGGTCGGCCGTGCTGGTGGCGGTGGGCGTCGCCAGGAGGGCGGGGGAGACGGAGACGGAGACGGGGGGGAAGCCGGCCATGTTCACATGACCTCGATGTCGGCCTGCAGGGCGCCGGCGGCCTTGATGGTCTGCAGGATGGAGATCATGTCGCGCGGGGTGACGCCCAGGGCGTTGAGGCCGGCCACCAGGCTGGCCAGGGACGCGCCGCTGCGCACGGTGAGGAACTGGCGGCCGGTTTCCTCATCGACGGCGATGTCGCTCTGCGGCACCACGGCGGTGTTGCCGGTCCGCGCGAAGGGGGCAGGCTGGCTGACGGCGGGGCTTTCGCGCACGGTGATGGTCAGGTTGCCCTGCTGGATGGCGACGGTGGAGACGCGCACGTTCTCGCCCATGACGATGACGCCGGCGACCTCGTCGATGACCACGCGGGCCGGAGAGTCCGGCTCCACCGACAGGTTCTCCACCTGGGCCACGAAGCTCAGCATGTCCTGGCCGTTGGAGGGCCGGATCGCCACGATGGTGGGGTTCTCGGCGATGGCCGCGCCGGGGAAACGCACGTTCACCGCATCGGCGATGCGCCGCGCGGTGGTGAAGTCGGGATTGCGCAGGGTCATGCGCATCTGCGTCATGCTGGCCATCCGAAAGCCGATCTCGCGTTCCACGGAGGCGCCGCCGGCGATGCGGCCCGCGGTGGGCACGCCCTTGGAGACGGAGGAACCGGAGGACCCCGAGGCGCTGATCGAGCCGGTCTGCACCGTCCCCTGCGCCACCGCATAGGCCTGGCCGTCGGCGCCCAGCAGCGGCGTGACCAGCAGGGTGCCGCCCATCAGGCTCTTGGCGTCGCCCAGGGCCGAGACATTGGCGTCGATCTGCGCGCCCGAGGCGGCGAAGGCCGGCAGCTTGGCGGTGACCATGACGGCGGCCACGTTCTTGGTGTTGAGTTGGGCGTCGCGGGTGTTGACCCCCAACCGCTCCAGCATCGCTTCCAGGCTCTGCTTGGTGAAGGGGGCGTTGCGCAGGGCGTCGCCGGTGCCGTTCAGGCCCACGACGATGCCGTAGCCCACCAGCATGTTCTCACGGACGCCCTCGAACTCGACAATGTCCTTGATGCGCGAGTTGGCCATCGCCGGCGGCGCCCCGAGGGCGGCGGCGAGCGCGGCGGTGACGAGGACGCGGAACAGATGACGCATGGGTTACCGATGGAAGCTGCTTCGCCTCGCCTCCATGCGATGTCCGTGCCAACTCTGATGTGGGTAAAAACCTCAGCGAGAACAACGATCATCCGCCAAACGCTGTGCCGCCGTTGTCGGCAGAAATTGCCCGGCATTAACCATGCTGCAAGTTTGGCCGCCGATGGTGGGCGTCGAGTTCGCCTACGGGGTTTGATATCTCAGTATGAAAGTCACCGGGACTGGCGCAGCGGGGCAGGCCTCGGGGCCGCGCCCTGCGCGAGGCGGCGGCGAAGGCTTCCGCATCGCCACGCCCACGCCCGCGGCAGGCGCCAGCCAGGCCGCCCAGGTCTCCGGGCCCGCCGGCGTCATGGGCGTCGAGGCGCTGATTGCCTTGCAGGACGTGGGCTCGCCCACCGAGCGGCGCCGCCGCTCCGTGGCTCGGGCCGGACGCATCCTCGACGTGCTGGACGAGGTCAAGGTGGCGCTGCTGAGCGGGGCGCTGAGCGGGGCCGACCTGGACCGGCTGCGCCGCGTGGTGCGCGACGAGCGCCTGGCCACCGACGATCCGGCGCTGGAAGCTGTGCTGGACGACGTGGAACTGCGCGCCGCGGTCGAGGTGGCCAAGCTTGAGCAACCTGGCCGTGCGGCGTAATCGCACGCCGTTCTCCGGGCTCCATTGAAACCGGCGTTTGTTCTGCTATACGGCCCGCGCGTGTCTACGGGTGTCCAGGGGGCGTGAGATTTTTCATGAAGGCAGCCGTTTTGCTGGCCGAGAGGCCCGAGTACCGTCCTTCCGAGGACGAGGAGTTCATGGGTGAGCGACAGCTTGAGTATTTCAAGCAAAAGCTCCTGAACTGGAAGGAGGACATCCTGCGCGAATCCCGCGAGACCCTGTCCCACCTCCAGACCGAGACAGAGAACCATCCCGACTTCGCGGATCGCGCCTCTTCGGAGACTGACCGCGCCCTGGAACTGAGGACGCGCGACCGTCAGCGCAAGCTGATCTCCAAGATCGACGAGGCCATGCGCCGGATTGAGGACGGGTCCTATGGCTACTGCGAGGAGACCGGCGAGCCGATCGGCGTCGCCCGCCTCGACGCCCGGCCCATCGCCACGCTCAGCCTCGAAGCCCAGGAACACCACGAGCGCCGCGAGCGCGTCCACCGCGACGACTAGACGACCGGCGTGGCTGGCTTGCGCCGCTGGGCCGCGCTACATGACGGCTCATGTCAACTCGTCTGGTGATCGCCGCCGTCCAGGCCAATCCCACGGTCGGCGCGGTTGAGGGCAACGAGGCCCTGGCCCGTCAGCAGTTGGCCAAGGCCAGGGCGGCCGGCGCCGACATCGCGCTCTTCCCCGAGCTGTTCCTCTGCGGGTATCCGCCGGAGGACCTGGCGCTCAAGCCGGCCCTGTGGCGCGCCTGCAAGGCCGCCGTCGAACGGCTGGCGGTGGAGACCAGGGACGGACCCGCGGCGCTGATCGGCCTGATCTGGCCGCCGGAGACCCCCGGCGCCAAGCCGCGCAATGCCCTGGCCTACCTGGCCGACGGCGCGGTGCAGGGGCTCGCCTTCAAGTGCGACCTGCCCAACTACGGCGTGTTCGACGAAAAGCGGGTGTTCGACCCGGGCCTGGGGCCGGAGGTGTTCGACTTGCGCGGCATCAAGCTGGGCGCGCCGATCTGCGAGGACATCTGGTCGTCCAGGGTTTGCATGGACCTGAAGGCCCGCGGCGCGGAAATCCTGCTGGTGCCCAACGGCTCGCCCTTCCGCCGCACCTCCGACGACGAGCGGCTGGGGGTGGCTCGGGCCAGGGTCGCCGAGACCGGCCTGCCGATGCTTTACGTCAACCAGGTCGGCGGCCAGGACGAGCTGGTGTTCGACGGCGGTTCCTTCGTGCTGCAGGCCGACGGCGAACTGGCCATGCGCCTGCCGATGTTCGAGGAGGCCCTGGCGCTCACCACCTGGGAAAAGCGCGAGGCCGGCTGGCGGTGCGTGGACGCGCCCATGCACGACTGGTGCTCGGGGGCGGAGGAAATCTACCGCGCCATGGTGCTGGGCCTGCGCGACTATGTGCGCAAGTCCGGCTTCCCGGGCGTGCTGCTGGGCCTGTCGGGGGGCGTGGATTCGGCCATCGTGGCGGTGGTGGCGGCCGACGCCCTGGGCCCGGCGAGCGTCCGCTGCTTCATGCTGCCGTCCAGGTACACCAGCGCCGAGAGCCTGGAAGACGCCGCCGCGGCAGCCAAGGCGCTGGGCGTGCGGCTGGACGAGATCCCCATCGAGCCGGCGGTGCAGGCCTTCGCCCAGATGCTGACCCCGCTCTACGAGGGCCGCGCTCCGGACCTGACGGAGGAGAACATCCAGGCCCGCACCCGGGGGCTCTCCCTGATGGCGCTGTCCAACAAGCTGGGCCTGATGCTGCTGACCACCGGCAACAAGAGCGAGATGGCGGTGGGCTACGCCACCCTCTATGGCGACATGTGCGGCGGCTACAACGTGCTGAAGGACCTCTACAAGACCGACGTCTATGCGGTCTGCGCCTGGCGCAACGCGAACGATCCGTTCGGCGTCGCCACGTCGCCGATCCCCCAGCGCATCCTGACCAAGCCCCCGTCGGCGGAGCTGCGCCCCGACCAGAAGGACCAGGACAGCCTGCCGCCCTACGAGGTGCTGGACGCCATCCTGCACGGCTTGGTGGAGGAGGAGGCGACGCTGGACGAGATCACCGCCCGCGGCTTCGACGCCGCCACGGTGGAGCGGGTGCAGCGCCTGCTGTACGGATCAGAGTACAAGCGCCGCCAGGCCCCGCCCGGCGTGAAGATCGGCCTGCGCGCCTTTGGCCGAGACCGCCGCTATCCCATCGTCAACGGGTTCAGGGACGCCGTCACTAGGCCCTGACGCCACGCCGCGACGGGCACGCTCATATCTAGGTGATCCGCGTCACCGCTTCCGCCGGCGGCGAGGCCAGGGCCGGCCGGCCGTGCAGCGCCGGGACGATGTCCTCCACCCGCTCCACCGAGGTCCAGGCGTCCATGAAGTTCGCCGGCGTCAGCTGCTCGTCCACGGTGTGCTGAAACAGCGCGAACAGCGGCTGCCAGAAGCCGCGGGGATTGTAGAACACCACCGGCTTGGCATGCAGGTCGAGGCGCCGCCACGATAACAGCTCCACCACCTCCTCCAGGGTGCCGATCCCGCCGGGTAGGATCACGAAGGCGTCGGAGCGCTCGAACATGATCTGCTTGCGCTCGTGCATCGAGGTGACGACGATGGTCTCCACGGTGTCCAGCGCCCGTTCGCGGCCCACCAGGAAGGTGGGGATGATCCCCAGCACCTCGCCGCCGGCCTCGTGGGCGGCGCGCGCGGTGGCGCCCATCAGGCCCACCCCGCCGCCGCCATAGACCAGCCGCAGCTTGTCGGCGGCCAGGGCGCGGCCCAGGTCGCCGGCGGCGGCCAGGAACTGCGGGTCGGCGGCGTCTGACGAGCCGCAGAACACACACACGGATTGCAGGCGGTCGTGGCGCCCCATGACAAGAAAACTCCAGGAAAGCCCGACCGCGCTTGCGGGCGCGCGGGGAAAGCCCAATTAGCTAAGGTGAGGGTTAAGGAGTTTCAAGCAAACCGTGTTCCGCAGCTTGGTCGCCATCGTCGCGCTTGCGGCCGTCGGTCCGCTGGCCGCCTGTGGGGCCGGTCCGGACGCGGCGACGAGGGAGCCGGCGCAGGCCGGCGTCCAGCCTGATCCCGGCTTCCTGTCGCCGCCGCAGGCGAGCGAGGTGCGCGTGGCTGGCGGCGAGATCCTGCTCACTGGGTCCGCCCCCGCCGGCGGCCAGGTGCGCCTGGCCACGCCGGCCGGCCAGGCGATCGCCGCCACCGCCGACGCGGCCGGGCGCTGGACGCTGCGGCTGCCGCTGGGAGGCCCGCCGCAGGTCTATGGCCTCTCGACGCAGAGCGATGGGAGACGGGTGCAGGGGCAGGGCTACCTGCTGGTGGCCGCAGACGGCAAGGCGGCGCTGTTGCGCTCCGGCGTCGGCGCCGTGCGCCTCGACCGCATCGCGGGGCCGTCGAT
Source organism: Phenylobacterium sp. (assembly GCF_046590535.1). Classification (GTDB taxonomy): domain Bacteria; phylum Pseudomonadota; class Alphaproteobacteria; order Caulobacterales; family Caulobacteraceae; genus Phenylobacterium. The sequence goes on from NZ_JBKJTG010000051.1 coordinate 9,430, forward strand.
CACCGCCTTTGACTTCGACCGCGAGGGCGCCGCCGTGGTGTCGGGCCAGGCCCCGCCCGGGTCGGCGCTCTCCCTGCGCATCGACGGGCGCCAGTTGGCCGAGGGCGCCGCCGACGCCGCCGGCCGCTTCCATCTGGCCCTGCCGGCGCCGATAACCCGGGGATCGCACCGTCTGCAGGTCGTCGGCGACGGGTTCGGGCTGGAGGCCCGGGTCGAGGTTTCCCCCGCCCCGGCGCTGACGCCGGGTCCGTTCCGCGGGCGAACCACCCCCGGCGGCGTGCGCGCCGACTGGATCACGCCCGGCGGCGGCGTGCAGTCCACCCTGATCCTGGGCTAGCGGCTTGACCCACGCCCACATGGCCCGCGGACGGTTCTCCGGCCCGGGCGCCATCGCCGCCGCCGACGTGACCTTCGACTTCTGGGGCTCCATGGCCGACCTCGGCCGGCTGGTGATGCGCTCCGGCGCGCCGGGCCTGCGCTGGCGGATCGGAGCCTCCCTGGCCCTGGTGTTCGTGGGCAAGCTGGCCGGGGTCGCCGCCCCCGTGGCCCTGGGTGAGGCGATCAACACCCTGGCGCCTGGCCTGGGGGCGCCCGTGGCCAGCGTGGGGCTGGGCTTCCTGGCCTTCGCGCTCAGCTTCGTTGGCCTGCGCCTGGTCGCCGCCTGTGCGCCCTATGCCCGCGACGCGATCTTCACGGTGGTCTCCCAGTCGACCATGGCCCGGGCCGCCACCGAGACCTTCGCCCATGCCCTGGCGCTGTCCATGGACTTCCACCAGTCCAAACAGACCGGGACCCTGTCGCGGGTCATCGACCGGGGCGCGCGGTCCACCGATTTCCTGATGCGCAGCGTGGTGTTCAACCTGGGCCCCACGGCCATCGAGCTGGTGCTGGCGATGATCGTCATGGCCACCCGGCTGGACTGGCGGTTCGCGGCCACCGCCTTCGTCACCATCGTCCTCTACGCGGGGCTGACCTTCAAGATCACCGACTGGCGCCTGGCCCACCGGCGCGAGCTGAACGAGGCCGACAACCGCATCGCCGGCCTCGCCACCGACGCCCTGATCAACTACGAGACGGTCAAGACCTTCGGCTCCGAGGACCGCACCATCGGGGCCTATGAAGGCGCCATGGGCGACTATGTCCGGGCCAGCGTCACCGCCAACACCTCGCTGTCGCTGCTCAACGCCGTGCAGTCGGTGGTGCTCAACGTCGGTCTCGCCCTGATGACCGTCATGGCCGGCTACGAGGTGATGGAAGGCCGCATGCGCATCGGCGACGTGACCATGGCGATCCTGCTGCTGATCGGCATCTATGGCCCCCTGAACATGCTGGGGTTCAACTACCGCGAGATCCGCCAGGCGTTCATCGACATGGAGCAGATGGTGGCGCTGCGGGCCCTGGGCGCCGACATCACCGACGCTGCGGACGCCACGGACCTGCCGCCGGCCGCCCAGCGCGGCGCGGCCCTGGCGTTCGACAACGTCAGCTTCCAGCACGACGCGCGCTCACAGGGCCTGCGCCAGGTCAGCTTCGTGGCCCAGCCGGGGTCCACCGTGGCCCTGGTGGGCCCCTCGGGCGCCGGCAAGACCACGGCCGTCAGGCTGGCCATGCGGCTGATCGATCCCAAGGACGGCGCGGTGACCCTCGACGGCTTCGACATGCGCCGGGTCAAACAGGCCAGCCTGCGCCGCGCGGTGGCCCTGGTGCCGCAGGACGTGGCCCTGTTCAACACCACCCTCTACGCCAACATCGCCTTCGCCCGGCCCGACGCCGCCCCCGACGATGTGCGCGCCGCGGCCGACGCCGCGGAGCTGGGCCCGTTCATCGACAGCCTGCCCCAGGCCATGTCGACCCTGGTTGGCGAGCGCGGCCTGAAGCTCTCCGGCGGGGAACGCCAGCGGGTGGGCATCGCCCGCGCCCTCCTGGCCGATCCGCGGGTGCTGATCCTCGACGAAGCCACCAGCGCGCTGGACGGTCCCACCGAGGCGGCCATCCAGGAGACCCTGCGCCGGGTGAAGGCCGGCCGCACCACCCTGGTCATCGCCCACCGGCTGTCGACCATCGTCGACGCCGACCAGATCCTG
>NZ_JBKJTG010000059.1:0-11949 GCF_046590535.1 Phenylobacterium sp.
GACCACATCACCAGCGCCATCGGCGCGGCCATGATCGGCTGGTTCGGCACGGCCATGCTCTGCTACGTCACGCCCAAGGAGCACCTCGGCCTGCCCGACCGTCAGGACGTCAAGGACGGCGTCATCACCTACAAGATCGCCGCCCACGCCGCCGACCTGGCCAAGGGCCACCCCACCGCCCGGGCCTGGGACGACGCGCTCTCGCGCTCACGCTTCGAATTCCGTTGGGAGGATCAGTTCAACCTCGGCCTCGATCCCGAAACCGCGCGGCAGTTCCACGACGAGAGCCTGCCCAAGGAGGCCTTCAAGACCGCCCACTTCTGCTCCATGTGCGGGCCGAAGTTCTGCTCCATGAAGATCAGCCAGGACATCCGCGAGGCCGCCCGCGCCCAGAACGACGTGGCCCAGGCGGGCATGGAGGAGATGGCCAAGAAGTTCCGCGACACCGGCGGCGAGATCGCCGTGCCGGTGAAGTGACGCGCCCACAAACTGTCATCCCGGTTTCGCGGCACGCGAAGACCGGGACCAAGGAACACGGGAGGCGGAAATAAGGTAAGCGGCTGGCGCGGCTTCCGGGAGCCTGGAGCGTGACAGTCGAAAGTGGATACCGGTTTCGGCGCCTGTCACGCTCTAAACTTTTGAAGACAGACCCTTTTTATCCGGTTCAAGTGATTCCACTTGAACCGGAAAGGGTCTAGTCGAAGATATCGAAGATCGACCCGCGCTTCTTGCGATAGCCGCCTTGGCCGTACTCGCCGCGCTCGCCGTGCTCGCCGTGCTCTCCGCGTTCTCCGTATCCGCCCTGCTCTCCGCGCTCGCCGTAGCCGCTCCCGAGCGGCTGCTGCGGCCGACCCTGGTTGCCCTGGACAGGCGGGGGCGCGGCGTCGTGGCTGGCGCCTTCCATGAGCTTCTCCAGCTCGCCTCGGTCAAGCCAGACGCCCCGACAGGTGGGGCACATGTCGAACTGCACGCCGGAGCGGTCCACCGTCTGCATGGAGGTGTTGTCGTTGGGGCATAGGAGGATGGGCATCGAAGCTTCCTGTCTTGCGGAGGCCAGACGCCGTCGCGGCTTCGGGCCTCACTTGGGAACGTGATGCGTCCGACATCGCTGCGACCAACTCGGATTGATCACAGCCAGAGGGGCCCGGCCCGCGATCCAAGAAATGGGAGGGCGCCAGCCGGAGGGCAAGTAGGTCCAGCGCATCTGCGCCTTGTCGCCGGTGGCGACAGCGTGAAGACTGGCCCTCGCACGGCATGACCCATCGTCAAGTGAGCGCCTGCGAGGAGACGAAACGTGATCGTGCTCACCGACGTGCTGAGCCGTGAGGAGGTCCTCGCCATCCGCGATGGGCTGGCGGCGGCCCCTTTCCACGACGGGCTGGCGACGGCGGGCGCGGCCGCCGGGCGGGTCAAGGACAACCAGCAGGCACGAGGCGACGACCCGGCGGTGATCGCGCTGGCCCGCCGGGTGCGGCTTGCGCTTGAGGCCCATCCGATCATGCGATCCTTTGCGCGGCCGGTGCGCTGGTCGCGCCTGATGTTCTCCCGGTACGGCCCGGAGCAGCAGTACGGGCTGCATGCCGACAATGCGGCGATGTATGCGCAGGGCGGCTGGCCGCTGCGGACGGATTTCAGCTTCACGCTGTTCCTCTCCGATCCCGATACCTACGAGGGTGGCGCGCTCAGCGTCCGGGACCTCTCCGGGGATCGGGAGTTCCGGCCGGATGCCGGCTCGGCGGTGCTCTACCCGACCGGTCACCTCCACCGGGTGACACCGGTCGTGCGCGGGGTCCGGCTGGCGTGCGTGGGCTGGATGCAGAGCCTGGTCCGCGGCGCGGACCAGCGCGAGATACTCTACGACCTGGACCAGATCCGGAACGGCATGCCTGCGCAAGACTCCGCCCTCCTGCTGGACAAGACGATCGGCAATCTCCTGCGGATGTGGGGCGAGGACTGAGCCGGGCGGCTCCTCCCCTGCAAGCGCAGCGCCGCGGGGCCGGTGGCGCGGCGCGCCAGCGCCGTGACGGAGGGGGCGGGCGGCCCAGCTCAGCCGTCGCCGGCCCTAGTCCCGCGCGGCCTGCGCCCGCGCCCGTTCGGCGGGCCAAACCCGCACGCACACCGCCAAGGTGACCGAGCCCAGTACGGCGGCCGCGGCGCCGGTCCCCTGCAAGAGGCTCATCCCCGCCGCGGCGTAGTGACCGGCCGCGGCGCCGCAGGCGGCCACCAGCAGCGCCGAGCCCCACTCCGCCGCGTCCTTGCCGCCGATCCTCGCCATGCGCCCCACGCCCGCACCTGTCCGTGAACCCCCAGTGTCGCCAAGCCCCCGCCCGCCTGCGATGCGACACGGCGGCGCATCTGCGTGCGCTCAGTCCTAAAACCATCTAGGCTGTTTTGGCCCAATGACGGATCTGGACACTTGACGGTCCCCACCCGCATCCCCGAGCCAGAGGTTGGCCACCAGCAGCTCGCCCGGCTCTCGGCGGCGTTCCTGCTCAACCAGGCGACCGCCGGCATGGGCGGCCTGGGAACCCGCGACGCGGTGCTGGTGATGGCCATCAACCAGGCCAACATCGCCCCGCTCACCCGCCAGCCCGAGGCCCGCAGCCGCTACGGGACCCTGGACGCCCCGGCGCCGGACGACGAGCGCCGGCCGGTCAGCATCAACGCCATCGCCGCGTCGCTGTGCCTGCCGTTCGAGACCGTGCGCCGCAACGTCCGCCGGCTGGAGGCCCTGGGCGTCTGCGTCCAGGCCGGCGGCGGGGTGATCGTGCCGGAGACCTTCCTGGCCTCGCCAGCCTACCTGGCCTCGGTGATGACCGGTCATGATCACCTGCGCGCTTTCCACGCCCGCGCCGCCGCCGAGGGGCTGATCGGCCCCCTGCCGGCCTCAAGTTATGCCGTGGGCGACGAGGTCCCGGTGCGCGCCGCCGCCCGGCTGGTGGCCGACTACATCCTGCGCGCGGTGGAAAGCCTGATGCCTTCCGCCGGCGACGCGGTTTCGGTGCTGGTGTTCCTGGCCCTCATGGAGGCCGCGCCTAGGCCGCTCACCACCGCCGCCCTCGCCCAGCGCCTGCGCGTGCCCGTCCAGACCGTGCGCCGCCACGCCGCCGACCTGGCGGCCGCCGGTCACATCGGCCGCGAGGCCCGCGGCTTCGTCCTCGCCCCCGAGCACCTCGCCCGGCCCACCGCCGCCAGCTTCGCCCGCGCCAACGCCATCGACGCCCAGCGCCTGTTCGCCGGCCTCGCCGAACGCGGCGTCGTCGAAGCCTGGGCCGCCTTCGCCTAGTGTGGCGATTCAGAAATTCATCTGCTCAACGACCCCCAGGCCCGCCAGGTCCCCACGGCATAGGCCACGCCGTAGGCCAGCACGATCAGCGAGCTCCAGACCGCAAACCTGTTCATGCCCTGTCCGCCCAACCCCTGCGCCACGGCCGGGATCAGGAACAGTCCGCGCAAAAGGTAGACCGCGCTGATCGTCACCAGCGCCGTGCGCATCAACGGCAGCCGCGGGATCAGGCCGGCGCCGGCAAAGGCGTAGGCCGACCAGATCGCCAGCACCGTGGCGATGCCCAGGGTGACGATCGCCGGCATCGGCGACCCCCGCGCCGCGGCCTTGGCCATGGCCTCCCCAGCTCCGAAGAACCGGTACCAGTCCGGCCCGCCCACGATCACCGTCAGGTGCAGCAACGACGCCAGCGCGCTCAACACGCCCCCCGCCACCAGCCATGGATTGCTCATGCCGAAGCTCCTTCCGCGTTTGGTGGCGCAGGGTTACCACGTGGTGGTGGAGGGGGCGCTGACCCCACGTGCTGAACGTCGGCTCGCCGTCGTCCGCGAGCCGTCTAGGCTCGTCACGCCGCCGCCCACCGATAGGCCCGCCCTATGCCACTCCCAAAATCTATCGATTATCCCCCGCCTGAGCTCTATGCCACAACGCTTCCAGCCGGCGGATCGCCAGCCGCCCCCCGCCCCGGAACCGCCCCGCGGTCCCGTCCAAGCGGGTTGAACTTGCAAAGTCGTCACGGTCTAGATTTGCGGACCTGATCCATCACCTCGGCCAAGATCGGAAACAGACATGGACGGAAACGAAATCGTCGAACCCACCACCAAGTGCCCGTTGAAGCACGGCGTACGGTTCCACACGAGTTTCGGGGGTCGGTCGAACCGTGATTGGTGGCCCAACCAGTTGAACCTGAAAATCCTTCACCAGCATTCGGCCATGTCCAGCCCGATGCCGCAGGCGTTCAGCTATGCCAAGGAAGTTGACACCCTGGACGTCGAGGCCTTGAAAAAGGATCTCGCTGCGCTGATGACCGATTCGCAAGCCTGGTGGCCGGCCGACTATGGCCACTACGGGCCGTTCTTCGTGCGGATGGCTTGGCACAGCGCGGGGACCTACCGCACCGGTGACGGTCGCGGGGGCGCGGGTTCGGGGACGCAGCGCTTCGCCCCGCTCAACAGCTGGCCGGACAACGGCAACCTGGACAAGGCGCGCCGGCTGATCTGGCCGATCAAGCAGAAGTACGGCAACAGGATTTCCTGGGGCGACCTGATGATCCTGGCCGCTGACGTCGGCATGGAGACGATGGGCTTCAAGACGTTTGGCTTCGGCTTCGGCCGGTGCGATGTCTGGGAACCCGAGGAAGACGTTCACTGGGGGGCCGAGGACACCTGGCTGGGTGACGCCCGCTACCAGGGCGAGCGCCAGCTCGACAAGCCGCTGGCCGCCGTCCAGATGGGCCTGATCTACGTCAACCCCGAGGGGCCGAACGGAAGTCCCGATCCGCAGGCCTCGGCGCACGATATCCGCGAGACCTTCGCGCGCATGGCCATGAACGACGAGGAAACGGTCGCCCTGATCGCCGGCGGCCACACCTTCGGCAAGGCGCACGGTGCGGGCGATGCGGCCCAGGTCGGGGTGGAACCCGAGGCGGCTGGCATCGTCGAGCAGGGCCTGGGCTGGCGTAACAGCTTCGAGAGCGGCAAGGGCGTGCACACGATCACCAGTGGCCTGGAGGGCGCCTGGACGCCGAACCCGATCAAGTGGGACAACGGCTACTTCGACACCCTGTTCGGCCACGACTGGGAGCTCACCAAGAGCCCGGCCGGCGCCCGCCAGTGGACGCCCAAGGACCACGCCGCGCGCGATCTCGTGCCGGACGCGCACGACCCGTCACGCCGGCATGCGCCGATGATGGCGACGACGGATATCGCCCTCAAGGTGGACCCGATCTATGCGCCGATCGCAAAGCGCTTTCACGAGAACCCGGAGCAGTTCGCCGACGCCTTCGCCCGCGCCTGGTTCAAGCTGACCCACCGCGACATGGGCCCGCTCGCCCGTTACCTCGGCCCGCTGGTTCCGCGGGAGGAGCTGATCTGGCAGGACCCTGTTCCGGCGCTCGATCACCCGCTGATCGACGCGCGGGACGTGGCCGACCTCAAGGCCCGGATCCTGGCTTCGGGTCTGGGCGTGTCGCAGCTGGTGTCGACCGCCTGGGCCTCGGCCTCGACCTTCCGCGGCTCGGACAAGCGCGGCGGGGCCAACGGCGCCCGGATCCGGCTCGCGCCGCAAAAGGACTGGGCGGTCAATCAGCCGGCCCAGCTCGCGGGCGTGCTGGCGACCCTCGAAGGCGTCCGCCAGGCGTTCAACGCGGCGCAGGTGGGCGGCAAGCAGGTGTCGCTGGCCGACCTGATCGTGCTGGGCGGTTGCGCCGCCGTCGAACAGGCCGCCAAGGCGGCAGGGGACCACGTGGAGGTTCCCTTCACGCCGGGCCGCACCGACGCCTCGCAAGAGCAGACCGACATCGAGTCCTTCTCGGTGCTCGAACCGACAGCCGACGGGTTCCGCAACTACCTCAAGACGGAATACCCCCTGACAGCCGAGGAGCTGCTGGTCGACCGGTCGCAATTGCTGACCCTGAGCGCGCCCGAAATGACGGTGCTCGTTGGCGGCCTGCGGGTGCTGAACGCCAACACCGGCCAGTCTGCGGATGGCGTCTTCACCAAGCGCCCGGAGACCCTCACCAACGACTTCTTCCTCAATCTCCTCGACATGAGCACGACATGGAAGGCGACCTCGGAGGAGGAGGCCAGGTTCGAGGGTCGTGACCGGACCACCGACGAACTGAAGTGGACCGGCTCCCGTGTCGACCTGATCTTCGGGTCAAACTCCCAGCTCCGCGCGCTGTCGGAAGTCTATGCCCAGTCCGACGGGCAGGGCGCCTTCGTGCAAGCCTTCGTGGCGGCGTGGACGAAGGTCATGAACCTGGACCGGTTCGACCTCGGCTGATCGCCCTGATGCGGCCTACGGCCGGATGAACCACACGGAAAAGGGCGGCTCCCTCGCGGGAGCCGCCCTGGTCTTTGCTATGGCCGTCGTGCGCGGTTAGGCGCCCGGGGTTACCGTGGGCTCGATGGGCGTCACCGGTGTCGGGGCCGGCTCGGCCGCCACCGGCGGGGTCGACGGGATCTCCACCGGCGCGGGGTTCACCGTGGCCGGCGAGGTCGCGCTGGTGTTGGCCGACGAGGACGCCGTGCCCGAATAGGCCTGCGGGGCCGAGGGCAGCTCCGCCGTGCCGCTGGCGTTGATGCCCACGGTCTGCGCGCTGTTCGCCGCGGCCGGACGGGTCCGGGTGACACTGGCCGTGCGCGTGGTCGTGGCCCGGCTTGGCGCCGGCGCCGTGGCGCGCACGGTGGTGGTGGTCGTCGTGGTGGTCTGCGCCGGAACCGTGGCGGCCGGCGCCGCCAGGGCCGGATCGATCGGCGCCATGGCCGTCGTGGTCGTGCTGTCGGCCACGCCCGGGGTCAGTTCGGCGACGTTGTCGCGGGGCTGGGTTGCATACCAGCCGCCGGCCACAAGCGCGCCCAGGGCCAGCACACCGGCGCCGATGGCCGCGACGGGCAGGCCGCCCTGCCGCTTGGCGCTGGTCGCCGCCGTGCGGCCGATCGGGGCCACCAACGGGGCGTTGTCATCCCTAACGCTGGTGGTGGGGCCCAGAAGCGGATCGATCCGCGTGGTGGGGGCCGGCGTGTCGCTGTAAAGCGGCGCCACATAGGCCGGCGCCTGGGCGAAGCTGCGTCCGGTGAGTTCGGCGTCCATCGGATCGGCCGTGGCGCCCAGGCCCGCGGCGCTGGTGGTCACGATCGGGTCGACCGCGACGGCCTTCTTGGCGCCGAAACCGCGCTTCTTCTTGCCGCGCTCCCACGAGGGGACCGGCGCGAACATGGTCGGCTCGCTTTCCGCGACGGGGTTGAGGTCGCTCTCGCCGGCCTTGGCGGTGTTGTCGGAAGACCCGGGGTAATTCATGGACATCTGAAGTCCCTCCAGAATGAATTGTTGGGAGGTTAACGGCACTAAACGAACACGGTTCCATAATAAATTCCAGTCAGCCCAGCAAAGCCAACTGTGCTCACATCGTCGGATGACCGACATTGGCGAAGTAAATATATCAAATACTGAAAAAACTTAGGTAATATGAAGAAAAAAGCGCTCGTACTCTTGCGCCAGATGGCGGAATTCTGGCGAAAGTTGCCGGCATTTGGCCACAATCTGCGACCGTCCAACGCCGCAGCCCTCGCCTGGGTTGCCCGTGTGACCAATCGCGCCGGTCGGGCGCCTTGACCGCGCCCGCGCCGCCCCGCCAAGGTTCGCACCGGTGGTCGGAGGCAGTCAGGCATGCGCCTTAAGGCAAGGCTCGAGCGCGAGTGGCGTTTCCTGCGGGGGCTCAACCGCACTCTCAAGCGGGTCAAGTCGATCGCCCCGGATTCCCCCAACCTGATCTGTGACGACCTCCAGGCCGCCGTCGAGAAGTGGCGCCTGCGCCCGGCGATGACCTTCGAGGGTCGCACCGTCACCTATGGCGAACTGGACGGCATCGCCAACCGCTACGCCCACTGGGCCAAGGGGCTGAACATCCGCCGCGGCCAGACCGTCGCGCTCTTCATGCCCAACCGGCTGGAGTACTTCTGCGTCTGGTACGGCCTCTCCAAGGTCGGCGTGGTCACCGCCCTGATCAACAACCAGCTCTCCGGCCTGCCCCTGGCCCACTGCCTGAATATCTCCGGCGCCAGCCACGTGATCGTCGACACCGAGACCTCGGCCATCTTCGAGGCCGCCAAGCCTCTGCTCGAAAAAACCCTGCAGCAGTGGGTGCTGGGCCCCGCTCATGGCGACCAGCGCGACCTCGTCCAGTCGCTGAAGAGCTGCAGCCAGCTCCCCCCCGACCGCGTCGTCCGCGACGACCTGCGTGCCCGCGACACGGCGCTGCTGATCTTCACCTCCGGCACCACCGGCATGCCCAAGGCCGCGCGGATCACCCATGTGCGGGCGCAGCTCTACATGCGCGGTTTCGCCGGCTCCACCGGAGCGGTGGCCAGTGACCGCATCTATGTGGCCCTGCCGCTGTACCACGCCACCGGCGGCCTCTGCGCCATCGGGGCTGCGCTGCTGAACGGCGGCTCGGTGGTGCTGAAGCGCAAGTTCTCCGCCAGCCATTTCTGGAGCGACGTAGTGGCCGAGGGCTGCACCATGTTCGTCTATATCGGCGAGCTCTGCCGCTACCTGGTCAACCACGCGCCGGACCCCGACGAGACTCGCCACAAGATCCGCCTGGCCTTCGGCAACGGCCTGCGCCCGGACGTCTGGCCGATCCTGAAGCAGCGCTTCAAGATCCCCGACATCCTGGAGTTCTACGGCTCCACCGAGGGCAACGTCAGCCTGTTCAACTTTGACGGCCGTGAGGGCGCCATCGGCCGCGCGCCCAAATGGTTGCGCAAGCGGTTCAACGTGCGCCTGGTGCAGTTCGACGTGGAGGCCGAGAAACCGGTCCGGGGGCTGAACGGCTTTTGCCTGGAGTGCGGACCCGGCCAGTTCGGCGAATGCATCGGCAAGATCGGCGGCGACGCCCGCGCGGAGTTCGCCGGCTATGTGGACAAGGCGGCGTCGGAAAAGAAGGTGCTGCGCGACGTCTTCGAGAAGGGCGACGCCTGGTTCGCCACCGGCGACCTGATGCGCATGGACGCCGACGGCTACCTCTATTTCGTCGACAGGATCGGCGACACCTTCCGCTGGAAGGGTGAGAACGTCTCCACCAACGAGGTGGCCGAGCGGCTGCAGGCAGCCCCCGGGGTCGACCAGGTCACGGTCTACGGGGTCGCGGTGGACGGCGCCGATGGCCGCGCCGGCATGGCCGCCCTGGTGGTGGACAGCCAATTCGACATCAAGGCGCTGGGCGAGCACGTGGCCCGCGAACTGCCCACCTACGCCCAGCCGCTGTTCGTGCGCCTGATGCCGGCCATGGACACCACCGGCACCTTCAAGGTGCGCAAGATGGACCTGGTGGCGGACGGCTACGACCCTGCCCGCATCCGCGGCCCGCTCTTCTTCCACGACCCCAAGCGCGGCTACGTCAAGGTGACCAAGTCGGTGTTCGACCGCATCGCCGCCGGCGCGGTGAAGGTCTGAGGCGACGACGCCCGTGGAGACCCACAGGCCGCATCAAATCAGGGCGCCGCTTCGACCGGGACCATCACCTCGTTGCGCCGCATGAACCATGGCGTCCAGGGCGGATTGTACTGGGCAAGCGTCACCTGCCCGCCGACGCGCAGATGATGGGCCTTGACCGCAGCCAGCAGCTCCGTGGTTTTCGCATCCACATCACGCTCGCCAGCCAATCCTGAAAACTGGAGAACGGCGAAGCGCGTCGCCGGCAGACGCCGCAATTGCACCTTCGGGTCATTCGGTTCGGGCAGCGCCTCCATCCTGTAGGCGCTCGGCATCGTGAAACGGACGATCCAGGTTCCGGCGTTCTGGATCTGCGTGACCGGAGCCGTCATGGCGATCTTCTCGCTGACCGGCTCCTGCGCCACCGGCGCGGTCATGGCGATGCTTTGCCGGCTTTTGTTGCCGCCGAATATGTAGCCGGCGAGCAATCGAAAGCCGCTTCTCGCCGCTTCCTTCTGCTCGCCCGTGACCGCGACCTCGGCGACGATGAGACCAGGATAGTCCCGGACTTCAAAGGCGCCGTCGCTGAGGACGGTCTTGAAGACGGGTTCTTCAACGGCCATCGCGGGGCTCCCAAAAAGAGTGATCGCCAGCCCAATGCCCAACGAAAATCGTTTCAAGATCATCGAAATCCGAACAGGGCCGAGGGCGGTATCCACATCCCGTGACTTAGGGATTGATCGCGCCCTCGGCAATCGCAGGGGCGGAATTGGCACGCTGGGCGACGCCAGATCACAAGGCCAGGAGTGTCGCTCGATCCCGCGACCGCCGCGGATGATCGACCTGCTTCGCCGCGGCCTGATCACCGCAGCCGCCCTGGCCCCCATCGCCGGCTATTTCGTGGGACAGCAGCTGGCGCCCGCGGCCATCGTCGGCCACGCCCTGCGAGGGACCATCAGCCTCCACCTGGCCCAGACACACCCGGATCATCTGCGAAAACTGCTTCACGTCGACGCCCCTGTGAGCGCGCGCGAAGCGGCCTATATTGGGGCCCATGCTGGAAACCCAGGCGCCGCTGAAGGGCGCCGCGCTCATCAAGGACGAGGTCAGGCGCCTACCTGACCGCCCCGGCGTCTACCGCATGGTCGGCGAGGACGCGGAGGTGCTCTACGTCGGCAAGGCGCGGTCCTTGAAGAAGCGCGTCCTGCAGTACGCCCAGGGGCGCTTCCACACCCAGCGGATCGCCCTGATGGTCGACCTGACGCGCTCCATGGAGTTCGTCACCACCCGCACCGAAACCGACGCCCTGCTGCTTGAGATCAACCTGATCAAACAGCTCAAGCCGCGCTTCAACGTCCTCCTGCGCGACGACAAGAGCTTCCCGGAGATCGTCATCCGCCGTGAGCACGCCGCGCCCCAGCTTCGCAAGCACCGCGGCGCCCACACCATCCAGGGGGACTACTTCGGACCCTTCGCCAGCGCCTGGGCGGTGAATCGTACGCTGAACACCCTGCAGAAGGCCTTCCTGCTCCGGTCCTGTTCCGACAGCGTCTACGAGAGCCGCACCCGGCCCTGCCTGCTGCACCAGATCCGCCGCTGCTCGGCGCCCTGCACGGGCCTGATCAGCCTGGAGGACTACAACGGCTTGGTGGACCAGGCCGGCGCCTTCCTGCGTGGCAAGAGCCGGGCGGTGATGGCGCGCATGTCGGCCGACATGCAGGCGGCCTCCGACGACATGGAGTTCGAGCGCGCCGCGCGCCTGCGCGACCGCATCCGCGCGCTCGCCGCCATCGCCCAGGAGCAGCAGATCAATCCCGAGACGGTGGACGAGGCCGACGTCATCGCCCTCTTCGCCGAGGGCGGCCAGGCCTGCGTCCAGGTGTTCTTCTTCCGCGCCGGCCAGAACTGGGGCAACCGCGCCTACTTCCCCAGGGTCGATAGGTCCGATGACGACGCCGAGGTGATGGCGGCCTTCCTGGGCCAGTTCTACGACGACAAGCCGATCCCCCGGGTGATCCTGCTCAATGTCGCGCCGGCGGAGACCGAACTGCTGGCCGAGGCCTTCGCGCTGAAGGGGGGCCGCAAGGTGGAGATCAGCCGGCCGCAGCGGGGCGAGAAGCGCCAGCTGGTCGAGCACGCCTTCACCAATGCCCGCGAGGCCCTGGGCCGCAAGATGGCCGAAAGCTCCGCCCAGTCGAAGCTACTGGCCGGGGTCTGCGAAGCCTTCGGCCTCGACGGCCAGCCGGAGCGGATCGAGGTCTATGACAACAGCCACATCATGGGGACCAACGCCGTGGGCGGCATGGTCGTCGCCGGCCCCGATGGCTTCCAGAAGAGCCAGTACCGCAAGTTCAACATCAAGGGCGCCGAGCTCACCCCCGGCGACGACTACGGCATGATGCGCGAGGTGCTGAGCCGCCGGTTCTCCCGCCTGGTCAAGGAGGAGGAGGCCGGCGAGCCCGCGCCGCGCCCCGACCTGGTGCTGATCGACGGCGGCGCCGGACAAC
>NZ_JBKJTG010000110.1:0-3796 GCF_046590535.1 Phenylobacterium sp.
GTCCGCTGCGGCGGCGTGTTGTTCGTATAGTCCGCGCCCACCGCGGCGTGATTGTCAATCAGTCTGTCGGTGACCGTCCAGTCCGCCAGCGGGCAGTCGGCGGTGAGCCGGATCGCCGTCTGCGCGTCCGGAAACCGGTCCAGCGCCCCGCGAAACCGGTCCAGCACATCGCTCAGCGATCCGCGGAAAACCTCCAGGCCTAGGCCGTGGCAGTAGTCTGCCAGCACATCGTCACCGGACTCGGCGCTGGTGGCCACCACCAGCCGGTCGATCCGTGCGGCGCGGCGCAGGCGCTCCACTTGCCGCCCGATCATCGGCTCGCCCATCACCGGCTCCATGACCTTGCCCGGCAAGCGCGTCGAACTCATCCGGGCCTGAAGGATTGCGACGTTCACGGTGCGGGTCCTGGAATCGAAACCTGGCGCCAGTCTAAGCGCCATCGCCGCTGCCGCCCGCAGCAATTTAAGCCGCTTGAAAGTCGCGCCGCTCGCTTTAGGTTGGCGCGCAGTTGAAACAACTGTTCGAACGCGGGCCTGCCCCGCCCGGAGCCCAAATGAGCCAGCGTTTCCAAGGCACCGACAACTATGTCGCCACCGACGACCTGAAGATCGCGGTGAATGCGGCGATCGCGCTGGAGCGCCCCCTGCTGATCAAGGGTGAGCCAGGCACGGGCAAGACGGTGCTTGCCTATGAGATCGCCGAGGCGCTGGGCGCGCCACTGATCACCTGGCACATCAAATCAACCACCAAGGCCATCCAAGGGCTCTACGAGTATGACGCCGTCACCCGTCTGCGCGACAGCCAGCTGGGCGAAGAGCGGGTCAAGGACGTCAAGAACTACATCAAGAAGGGCAAGCTCTGGGAGGCGTTCGAGCATCCCCAGCGTCCCGTCCTGCTGATCGACGAGATCGACAAGGCCGACATCGAGTTCCCCAACGACCTCCTCCAGGAACTCGATCGGATGGAATTCTACGTCTACGAGACCAACGAGACAATCAAGGCCGCGGTCCGGCCGATCGTGATCATCACCTCCAACAACGAAAAGGAGCTGCCCGACGCCTTCCTACGCCGCTGCTTCTTCCACTACATCCGCTTCCCCGAGGCCGACACGATGAATGAGATCGTCGAGGTCCACTATCCGGGCATCAAGCAGAAGCTCGTCGCCGAGGCCCTGCGGATTTTCTACGACATGCGCAAGGTGCCCGGTTTGAAGAAGAAGCCGTCGACCTCGGAACTGCTCGACTGGCTGAAGCTCCTGATGGTCGAGGACATCGACGGCGACGCCCTGAAGGAGAAGGATCCCACCAAGCTGATCCCGCCCCTGCACGGCGCCCTGCTCAAAAACGAACAGGACGTCCACCTCTTCGAACGCCTGGCCTTCCTGGCCCGTCGCGAGGGCGCGGGATCGCGGCCCGGCCAGTAGGACGGCCGCGTAACCCCCGAGTTACTGCGAATTCATTCGATTTTCGCCGGCGCCACGGTCACGTTCCATTTAACCGGACCGGAGTGCTCCTCGCCATGAAGTCGCTGCTTCTTCTCGCCGCCGCCTCCACCCTGGCCTTGGGGGCTACCGCCTGCTCGCCGGGCTCGAAAGCCAGTCAGCGAACCGAGCTGGACTGTCCGGTGACCCAGGGCGACCTGACCCGCACCGGCGCCGCCGCCGACGGCAGGAGCTGCAGCTACCGCACGGCCGAGGGCGCGGAAGTCACCCTGCAACTGGTGTCCGGCGACGCCAACGTCACCCTGAAAGCCATCGAGAGCACCCTGGTGGCCGCCACGACGGCGCAACCGCCCACCGATCCCGTTGGCGGCGATGCTGCGGCCGCCGCGGCCACGGGCGACGCCGCCAAGGACGCCGCCAAGGACGCCGCCGCCAGCAGACCGCCCGCCCGCACGGCCTCCGAAACCGAAAAGAAGGTCGAGTTGCATGTGCAGCGTGAGTCCGAAGCCATGGTCTCCAATGACGGCGGGCCCACCACTCGGGTCGACCTGCCGGGCATCCACATCACCGCCGGCGAGAACGACGCCAAGGTCCGCATCGGCGGCCTGACGGTCGATGCGGCCGATGACGTGGCGACCGTGCGGATCCGCAACAGCGTGCGCCTGAAGGGCGAGGCGTTCTCGCGTGAGAAGCGCGGCGTCCGCGCCACATTCATCTACACCGGCAAGAGCCTGCCCGACGGCTACCGTTTCGTGGGCTACGAGGCGGCTGGCCCCAAGGTCGGGCCGTTGGCCGTGGCGGTGGTGAAGTCACGCTCCGAGGATGGCGACGGCGGCGAGATCTATCCCGACGTGAAGCGCCTGGTCCGCAAGAACGGCGGCGCCTAGCTCTGGGCGCCGGCCCCTAGTGCGCCGGCTGCACCTCGACCACCTTGTAGGTCAGCGGCCGGCCGTCCTCGTCCGTGATGGTCACATACTCGCCCACCGCAAAGCGATGCTCCCCCAGGCGGTGAACTGGCTCGTCGTCGGCCGCGTCGTCCTCGTCATAGTCGAAGAACCAGCGCGCGCCCTTCTTGGCCAGGCGGCCGTCCACCGGATCGTCGTCCGGTGAGAAACGCCGCACGGCGCAGTCGGCCTTGGCCTTGGCGTAGGCCGCCTCGTCGATATGGCCGTCATCGGTCAGGGGCGCTGTGAGCGCATAGCCGCGATGATCGTCGCCTCCCGCGAATTCGGTCCCGGGATTGCGGGCAAGCCGCATAACGATGCGCGACAGGGTCATGGCTTCACTCCGTGGGATCAGTGAGACAAGAACAACGACGGCTGCTCTGAGTTCAAAAGAGTCCGCGTCGTCCCGCCGAAGATGAATTCCTGGAGCCGTGGATGGCCAAAGGCGCCGGCCACCAGGATGTCGGCCTCGGCCTTGCGCGCAGCGTAGAGCAGGACGGGGGCCGCGTCGCCTGTGTCGGGCAAAATATCGAGCTCGGTCTCCACCCCCCGGGTCGCATAATAGGATTGTAGCCGCGACGCATCGAAGGTCCGCGAGCTGGCCTTGGGCGCCGCCAGGATCACCACCCGGCGGGCCTTTTCCAGCAACGGCAGGGCCAGGCGCGCGGCGCGGGAGGCCTCCTTGCCGCCGTCCCAGGCCACCGCGATGGTGCCGCCGACCTTCAGGCCCTCGCGGGCGATCAGCACCGGCCGTTGCTCATCGGCCACCATCTGCTGGAAGGCCTCGGCCAGCGGGCCGCGGCCCCGGGCGGGATCGTTGTTGAACACCACCACGTCGGACAGCCGGCTCTCCCCCGACAGCCCGGCCCACACCGGCGTCTGCAAGGCCACGAAGCGGCTCCTGGCGTAGGCGCAACTGGCCATGGCGGTCCGCGCGTTGGCCTCGCCCACCTGGGCGGCTTCCTTCAGGCTTTCCAGCGCGGTGGTCTGCACTCCGCCCAGGAAGCCCTCACCCATCCAGGGCATCACGTCGGCCACATCGGCGGGGGTGTACACGCAGGCGAGTTCGGCGCCAAAAGGCTCAGCCAGCATGGCGGCGGCCTCCACGGCGGCCTTATCGCCTTGTCCGCCGGAGAGCGGCGTCATGATTCTAGCCCAACTCATGTGTTTCCCCTTGGCATGATCACAGTGGTGAGCACGATGGACCTGCTCATTGATCTTTCTCAAGTCCTGGTTCAGGTCACGACCTTCAGTGTGAGAGGAACGCGTCGGAGAGGAAAGGGCTGCGAAAGACCGGCAAGGAACCCCGGGCCTGGCAACGCATGTTGTCGGGGCGTCGTCTGGACCTGCTCGACCCCTCCCCCATGGACATCGAAATCGAGGACATCTCCCACGGCCTGGCCCGGGTGGC
>NZ_JBKJTG010000209.1:0-3551 GCF_046590535.1 Phenylobacterium sp.
GGATGCCGTTCAGCTTGAGCGTCGATGGGCCAGGCCCTTCACTGGCCGTAATGCCCCAGCAATGCTCGCCATAACCCTCGAACTTGCGCGGGTTATCCACCGCGTAGCATTGCTGCACATAGGTGGCGCGGCGGCTGTTCTCGAAATAGTCGCTGCCTTTCTCCCGCATGAAGGCGTCCTGGATGCCGCGAAAGTCGATCCAGATGTGGGAGAGCTGGTGGGTGAACAGCGGCCCGGCGTAGAGGTAGTCCGTGCCGTAGCAGGTCTCCCAGCGATAGGTGGAGACCCAGGCCGCGTAGCTGGTTTCCGACAGCGGGTGGGTGGGGGAGCCGAGACCTAACACATAGAGCAACAGAGCTTCATCGTAGCCCTCCCAACGATACGGGAGGAAGCCGCTCTCCGGCTTCCAGCCATGGGTGACCGTATCGCCCTGGTTCTGCGCCCACGCCCAGTCGGCGCGGCGGTAGAGCGCGTCGGCCAGGGTGCGGACTTCCCGTTCGCCAGCATCATCGCGATCGAAATAGGCCGCCGCCGCCAAGCCGCCGGCCAACAGGAAGGCGCTATCGACGGTCGAGAGTTCGCATTGCCAGACCCGCCGGCCGGTCTGCATGTCGAGGAAGTGATAGTAGAACCCCCGGTAGCCTGTGGCGTCAGACTCGGGCCCCTGGGGACTGGTCCAGAAGAAGCGCAGCGTGGTCAGGGTCCGCTCAAGGGCCGCGGCGCGCGTCATGAACCCGCGTTCGACGGCGACCGGGTAGCAGGCCAGCGCCAAGCCAGTGGCCGTGATGCTGGCCGGCCAGTTCTCGGCGGTCTTGTCGAGGATCAGGCCGTTGAGCGGATTCACCTCCTTGATGAAGTAGTCGAAGGTCTCGCGCTGCAGGGTCTCCAGCTCCGCTGCGGTGGCCGATCGCCGGGCCTTCACGACGCCACCCGCGGGTCCGATCATACGGTCGCCGCTCGCGGCGCAGGCGTCCTAGGCGGCAGCCCGGCAAGGAGCTCAACCCGTTTGCCGGCGAGCGCGGCGTGCAACTCGTCGAACGACTCAGCGAAACGACGCACGCCATCGACAACGAGCGCTTTGGCGACGCCATCCAGGTCAAGATTCAGGTCCTGGGCTGACACCAGGATCTCGTAGGCCTCAGTGGGATGTTCGCGCAGGCGCGGCCCCACGCGCCCATGGGCGCGGAAGGCGTCCAGAGTCTTGATCGGCAGGGTGTTGACAGTGTCCGGGCCGATCAGCGCCTCGACGTAATAGACGTCGCTGTAGGCAGTATCCTTCACCCCCATTGAGGCCCATAGCAGCCGCTGGGGCGCGGCGCCGTCGCGGGCCAGCGCCTGCCAGCGAGGCTCCTCCAGGGTCTCGCAGTAGCGACGGTAGGCGATCTTGGCGTTGGCGATCGAGACCCGGCCGCGCAGTTTCCTCAAAGCCTCGGCGTCATCGCCCGCGCCGGCCTGTAGGCGGGCGTCGATCGTCTTGTCGATCTCGGTGTCGATTCGGCTGATGAAGAAGCTTGCGACGCTGTGAACCGTGGACACGTCCCCTCCCCCGGAACGAAAGGCCAGAAGGCCCTGATGATGCGCCTCGGCCACCGCTTCATAGGCTTCAATGCCGAAGAGCAGGGTGACGTTGACGTTGACGCCTTCGCCGATCAGCTGGCGCACCGCTGTCGCACCAGGGGCGGTGCCCGGGACCTTGATCATCAGGTTGGGCCGGTCAACGGCGCGCCAGAGCCGTCGCGCCTCGACGACGGCGGCTTCGCTGTCCATTGCGAGGTGGGGCGAGACCTCCAGGCTGACGTAGCCGTCGCGGCGCTTCAGGCGATCGTAGACCGGGCGTAGCTGGTCGGCGGCGGCCTGGACATCGGCGATCGCCAGCCGCTCGTAGAGTTCGGACGGCGCGTCGACACCGGCCGCCAACAGCGACTTCAGCCGGTCGTCGTAGTCTGAGCCTTCCCCCATCGCCTTTTGGAAAATGCTCGGATTGGAGGTGACGCCGGTGACGCCGTCCTTGTCGATGAGCCGCTTCAACTCGCCGGATTCGAGGAATTTGCGGTGGATATAGTCGAGCCAGACCGACTGACCGGCGGCGGCGAGCTGGCGGAGCGGGTTAGACATGGGCGGGTTCCTCCTGTCGCCGCCTGGCGGCGGCGAGCTGACGGCGGGCGGCCTCGTAGATGTACGCCGGGGTGAAGCCGAACTTGGACTCCAGGGCGGCGAAAGGCGCGGAGGCGCCAAAGCTGCGCATCGCCACAACCTCTCCGGCGGCGCCCACGTAGCGGTCCCAGCCCATGGGCGCTGCGGCCTCCACAGCGACCCTGGCCGTGACCTGATCGGGCAGCACTTGCCGCCGGTAGGAGGGATCCTGCGCCTCGAACAATTCCCACGACGGCATCGACACGACCCGGCAGCGGACGCCCTCGGCGACCAGCCGCTCATGCACCGTCACGCACGCGGCGACCTCGCTTCCCGTCGCCAGCAGGATGATCTCGGCAGGCCCCTCGCTGCCGGCCAGCATATAGCCACCGCGGGCGAGGCCGCTGGCGGCGGCGTATCTGTCACGATCAAGGGTCGGCAGGGCTTGGCGCGACAACACCAGGCACACGGGCGTTCGGGCCAGGGCGATGATGACGCGCCAGGCTTCCGCGGTCTCGTTGGCGTCGCACGGACGCAGCGTGACCAGTCCGGGGATCGCGCGAAGCGCCGCCAGCTGCTCGACAGGCTGATGGGTTGGCCCATCCTCGCCAAGGCCAATGGAGTCGTGGCTGAAAATATAGACCACCGGCAGCTGCATCATCGCCGCCAGCCTCATCGGCGGACGCATGTAGTCGCTGAAGATCAGGAACGTCCCGACGTAGGGCCGAAGGCCCGCAAGGGCCAGGCCGTTGGCGATCGCGGCCATGGCGTGCTCGCGCACCCCGAAATGCAAGTTGCGGCCTTCATAGCTGGTGGCTTCAAAATCGCCCGCGCCCTCAAACTCCAACCGGGTCTTGTTGGAGGGTGCGAGGTCGGCGGACCCCCCGATCAGCCAGGGCAGCCGCCCGCCGATCGCATTTAGCACCTTGCCGGACGCCTCGCGGCTGGCCATGCCCTCGGCGTCCGCCCGGAAGCTCGGAACATCGCGGTCCCATTCGATCGGCGCATCGCCGGACAGCAGGAGGCGAAGCTCCTTGGCCAGGGCCGGGTGGGCGAGCGCGTAACGCCTCCGCGTGTCCTGCCACTCCGCCAGGAGGGCCTGGCCGCGGGCCCCGAGCGTCGCGGCGAGGCGCTCGCGCACGCCGGCCGGAACCAGAAACTCCTCGTCCTCAGGCCAACCGTAAGCCCGCTTGGTGAGCACGACCTCCGCCGCGCCCAGCGGATCGCTGTGCGCCTTCGCCGTCCCTTGGGTGTGCGGCGAGCCGAAACCAATGACGCTCCTGACCCGGATCAGGGTCGGACGATCTGTGGTCGCCAGGAAGGTCTCGACCGCGCGGCCGAAGGCCTCGCCGTCGTTGGCGTCAGGCAGGTCCAGCACCGACCATCCGAAGCTGGCGAACCGCTTGGCCACATCCTCG
>NZ_JBKJTG010000002.1:0-4570 GCF_046590535.1 Phenylobacterium sp.
TTCACGGCGGAAGCCTATATCCTGACCAAGGAGGAGGGTGGCCGTCACACGCCGTTCTTCACCAACTACCGTCCTCAGTTCTACTTCCGGACCACCGACGTGACCGGGATCATCAAGTTGAAGGAAGGCGTGGAAATGATCATGCCGGGTGACAACACGGAGATCACCGTGGAGTTGATCACCCCGATCGCCATGGACCAGGGCCTGCGCTTCGCCATCCGCGAAGGCGGTCGCACCGTTGGCTCCGGCGTGGTCACCAAAATCGTCAAGTAGGCCTCAGGCCCCGTCAGTCTGATCGACATCCGAGCGATTGGGCGCCGGCGGGGTCTTCTTCGGCTCACCGGTGCCGGGATCGGTGGCGGCCTTCGGCGTCTGCGTGGAGGCCTCCGAGCCGATGGGCTCATAGGCCGACCGCGGCGGACTGCCGGACCTCTGCTCGTCGTCGCGGTTCAGTTGCTGGTCGGTCCGATGCGGCATCGCGGAGCCCTTTTTCGGCTTGGGGTTTTGCCCCTGCGGAACGGGTTGAGGGCGGCTTTCGATCCGCTTGCCCGGGCGGTGCGCCCCTGCTAAACGACCCGGCTCCGGCGATGAGCCGCGCGCGCCGGCAGGCTTAACCGCTTTCCGGCGCGCTGTTCATTGTTCTGGGAGCCGGGCCTTCCTGTCGGGCTTGCGCTTAGGAGTGTAGCTCAGCTGGTAGAGCATCGGTCTCCAAAACCGAGGGCCGGGGGTTCGAGTCCCTCCACTCCTGCCAGCCGGATCGAGTGACTATGTAACCGGGGCGCGATGATGCGCGGCCCCATCTGGAAGAGTTTGAAGAGCCGCATGGCCAGGAAACCGGGAACCAACCCGAGCGCGATCAGGCACCGCGCCGCCAAGACGGCGGTGGCGATGGGCTCGTCGTCTGCGGTGGCTCAGCCGCCGCCGAAGAAGAAGACCAGCGCGGGCCAGTTCTTCCGCGAGGTCCGCGCCGAGGGGCGCAAGATCACCTGGACCAGCCGCAAGGAAACCTGGATCACCTCCGTCATGGTGGCGATCATGGTGCTGCTGGCCGCCGGGTTCTTCTCCGTGGTGGACTTCGTCCTCCGCGTCGGGGTCAACCTGGTCCTCAAGCTGGCGAACGCTGGGTAAGTCATGTCCGAAGCCGCAGAAACCGTCGCCGCCAACCCGCGCCACAAGTGGTACATCGTCCACGCCTACTCGAACTTCGAGAAGAAGGTGGCTGAGTCCATCCGTGAGCAGGCGCGCACCCAGGGTCTGGACGAGCACTTCTCCGATATCCTGGTGCCCACCGAGGACGTGGTGGAGATCCGCCGCGGCCGGAAGGTCAACGCCGAGCGCAAGTTTTTCCCCGGCTACGTGCTGGTGAAGATGGAGCTCACCGACGAGGCCTATCACCTCATCAAGAACACCCCGAAGGTCACCGGCTTCCTGGGCTCCGGCTCCAAGCCGATGCCGGTTTCGGAAAAGGAAGTCGCCCGGATCATCGGCGCCATCGAAGAGGGGGTGGAGCGGCCGAAGCCGACTATCCAGTTCGAGATCGGCGAGCAGGTCCGGGTTACGGACGGCCCGTTCGCCAGCTTCAACGGCTCGGTCGAACAGGTCGACGAGGAACGCGCCCGCCTGCGCGTGACGGTGTCCATCTTCGGACGCGCCACGCCGGTCGAGCTCGAGTACGCGCAGGTGGAGAAAACCTCCTGACGCGAGTGCCCGCCCTCGCGTAGCTGAGGGTTTGAAATCCGTGGGAGGGGCTGGTCAGCCATACCCCGCACCACGGCTCAACCGACCGGGCTCTCCGGTCACAGAGGAGCAAAGATGGCCAAGAAGATCTTGGGCTATATCAAACTGCAGGTGCCCGCCGGCGCCGCCACGCCTTCGCCGCCCATCGGGCCGGCGCTGGGTCAGCGCGGGGTCAACATCATGGGCTTCTGCAAGGAATTCAACGCCCGCACCGAGAAGGAAGCCAAGGGGACGCCCCTGCCGACGGTGATCACCGTCTATCAGGACAAGTCGTTTACTTTCGTGACTAAGACGCCGCCGGCGACCTTCTTCATCAAGCAGGCCGTGGGCCTCAAGTCGGGGGCCAAGACCACCGGCCGCGAGACCGTGGGCAAGATCACCCGCACCCAGCTACGCGAGATCGCCGAGAAGAAGATGAAGGACCTCAACGCCAATGACGTCGAGGCCGCCGCCAAGATCATCGAGGGCTCCGCCCGTTCGATGGGTCTTGAGATCGTGGAGCGCTAGGTCATGACAAAGCAAACCAAGCGCATCAAGGCCTGGACCGGCGACCGCACGGCGGCTCACGCGGTCGAGGACGCCGTCAAGCTGGTGAAGGCCAACGCCACCGCCAAGTTCGACGAAAGCGTCGAGATCGCCGTCAACCTCGGCGTCGACCCGCGCCACGCCGACCAACAGGTTCGCGGCGTAGTCTCCCTGCCCTCGGGCACCGGCCGTGATGTCCGCGTCGCGGTCATCGCCAAGGACGCCAAGGCGGACGAAGCCACCGCCGCCGGGGCCGACATCGTCGGCGCCGAGGAGCTGGTAGAGCGCATCCAGGGCGGCTTCATGGAGTTCGACCGGGTGATCGCCACCCCCGACATGATGGCCCTGGTGGGTCGTCTGGGTAAGGTGCTCGGCCCCCGTGGCCTGATGCCGAACCCGCGGGTTGGCACGGTGACGCCCAACGTCGGCCAGGCCGTGAAGGACGCCAAGGGCGGGGCTATCGAGTTCCGAACCGAGAAGACCGGCATCATCCACGCCGGCATCGGCAAGGTGAGCTTCACCGACGACCAACTGCTCGCCAACGTGCGCGCCCTGGTCGACGCGCTGAACAAGGCCAAGCCCTCGGGCGCGAAGGGTGTCTACATCAAGAAGATCAGCCTCTCGTCGACGATGGGCCCGGGCTTCAAGGTGGACGCCGGTTCCTTCGGGACCGTGTAAGCGGTCGCGCAGATCGTCGAAGATCAGGGGAGTAGCCGCCAAGCTACTCCCTTTTTCGTGGGGAGGGATGGCCGTGCCTCGGGTCGAACTGGAGGCCGTGGGTGCGGAACGCGGGTCACCCTCGCCAACCTCTTTCAGCTCTATACGCACGACTTCTCGGAACACTGGGCCGGCCACCCGGAGGGTGGCCTGGGCGAGGACGGCCGCTTCGAACCCTATCCCTTTCTGGACAGCTATTGGACCGAGGCGGATCGCTCGGCCTTGCTGATCCGCGCCGATGGGCAGGTGGCAGGGTTTGCGCTGGTCAACACCTTCGCGCACTCACGGCTGGCGACTGACTTCAGCATGGCGGAGTTCTTCGTGGCTCGGAAGTATCGCAGGCTTGGCGTCGGCCACGCGGCGGCGGCGGCCGTCATCTGCGAACGCCCCGGTCAGTGGGAGATCGCGGTGACGCGCACCAACCTGGCGGCCCAGGCGTTCTGGCGCCGGGTGGTGGCCACGACGGAAGGTGTCGAGACCTATGATCGGGCCGACACGCGATGGGATGGACTGATCCTGCGGTTCGTCCAGGAGACCGGGCATTGAATTCGCCCGGCCAAGCGTGTAAAGGCCGCGCCTTCTAGTGTTTCGTCGCGCCTTCGGGTGCGGCGTGGACAGGAAGCGTTCGCGCTTCCTGATCCTGTCCAAGAACTGCGCAGACCCCGGGGTCACCGGGGACCGGAACGCGAGGACGGGCCCGTCCTTGGTCGCAGGGAGACGGGAAGATGAGGCTCCGCACCCTCCTTTGCAGGATGGGCAGCGCGGCTGCGGCTTCTCTTTCGGACAGGTTGACCATCCGGCGTGCGCGCTCCTGCGCGCGTCGAACCTGAGTATGGAGACCGCAATGGACCGCGCTCAAAAGCAGGAAGCCATCGAGACGCTAAGAAGCGATTTCGCCGGCGCCGGCGCCGTGGTCGTGACCCACTACATGGGTCTGACCGTTGCGGAAATGACCGATCTGCGGGGCCGTCTGCGTGAGCAGGGCGCCCAGTTGAAGGTGGTGAAGAACACCCTGGCCACGAAGGCCCTGGACGGTTCGGTCGGCGAAGCGGGCGACGCCCTCTTCAAGGGCCCGGTCGCCATCGCCTTCGGCCCGGACCCGGTGTCCGCCGCCAAGGTCGCGACCCAGTATGCCAAGGACAACGAGAAGTTCACCGTTGTCGGCGGCCTCATGGGTCAAGAGGTGCTGGACCAGGCTTCGATCAAGGCGCTCGCCGTCTTGCCGTCGCTCGACCAGCTCCGCGCCAAGCTTAT
This sequence comes from Phenylobacterium sp., assembly GCF_046590535.1. Lineage (GTDB taxonomy): Bacteria > Pseudomonadota > Alphaproteobacteria > Caulobacterales > Caulobacteraceae > Phenylobacterium. The sequence continues at coordinate 4,234 of NZ_JBKJTG010000002.1, forward strand.
CGGCCTCCTCCAGGCGCCTGCGACCAAGATCGCTGGCGTGCTGCAGGCCCCGGCGAGCCAGCTCGCGCGGGTCTTCGCGGCCTACGCCGCCAAAGACGCCGCCTGATCGTCATCTTCCTCGCCAACAACTAACTCCAAGGAACCAACCCATGTCCAAGCTCGAAAAACTGGTGGACGACCTCTCCACCCTGACCGTCCTGGAAGCCTCTGAGCTGTCCAAACTGCTGGAAGAAAAGTGGGGCGTTTCCGCCGCCGCCCCGGTGGCGATTGCCGCCGCCACCGGTGGTGGCGCCGCCGCGCCTGCCGAAGTTGTCGAAGAGCAAACCGAGTTCACCGT
>NZ_JBKJTG010000061.1:0-12537 GCF_046590535.1 Phenylobacterium sp.
GGGACAGGAGATTTATGTGTCGGACCCCAAGCATCTTGTGCGCACCCATGCGCTGGACTGGTCGCAGGCCTTCCACGGCCGGCACCCGTTCAATCCGGACAGCGACATGCGCATGGCGCCGCTGGGCGATGCGGTGGGCCTCAAGCGCGCGGCGGTCCACCTGATGCGGGTCGCGCCTGGCAAGCAGAGCTTCATCCCGCATGCCCATGCGGTGCAGGAGGAGTGGGTGTTCATCCTCGAAGGGTCCGGCGAGGTGGTGCTGGACGGCGCGGCGACCGCCATCGGCCCTGGCGACTTCATCGGCTTCCCCATCGACGGGGTGGTGCATCACCTGGCTAACACCGGGTCGGGCGACCTCACCTATCTGACCGGCGGCGAACGGGGCGCTTTCGAGATCGCCGAGATGCCGACCATCGGCCGGACGGCGGTGTTCCGCGGAGGTCGGATCAGCCTTTATGGCCCTGGCGGCATCGACGAACTCAGCGAGCAGGAATGGCGGGCGCGGAGCCGGCTTGATTAGGACAGTCTGCGTCCGCTACCCGATCACGCCCCTCGCGACGAAGGCCGCGCCGGCCGCCAAAGCGCCCAGGACGAACCATAGCCAGCGCGGACGGGCCGGCAGTGTCGGGGTCACCACCACTGGCGCGCGAGGCGGATTCTCCACCAGCCGCGCCAGGTTGCGCAGGGCGGCCTGGGCTTCCTCGGCGAAGCGGCGGATGCGGGCGGGCGGCGACAGCTCGCGCAGCATCCAGCGGCGCACCACCGGGTCGGCCGCGGCCCAGATGTCGTGGTCGGGGTCGATACGGCGGGCGACACCCTCCACGGTCATCATGGTCTTCTGCAGGAGCACTAGCTCAGGCCTCAGGCGCATGTCGTAGAGGGCGGTGATCTCGAAGAGCTGGGTCAGCACCCGGCTCATGGGCACCTCGCTGGCCGCGCGGCCGAACACCGGCCCGCCCACGGCCCTGAGCGCCTGGGCAAAGGCCGCCACGCTGTGCCCGGCGGGCACATAGCCGGCGTCGAAATGCACCTGGGCCACCCTGGGATAGTCCCGCTGCAAGAAGCCCCACAGGATCTCCGCCAGGTAGCGCCGCTCCGGGGCGCTGAGGCGTCCGACAATGCCGTAGTCGACGGCGGTGAGCCGGGCGGGCGCGGCGACGAACAGGTTGCCCTCGTGCAGATCCGCGTGGAACACCCCGTGGTCCAGCGCCTGCGAGAGAAAGGCGCGGATCAGGTTGACGGCCAACAGCTTGCGGTCCAGCCCCGGCTGAGTCAGGGCCTCGGCATCCGACAGGGGCCAGCCTTGCGCCCACTCCAGGGTCAGCACCCGCTTGCCGACGCCCTCCCAGACCACGGCGGGGGCGCGCATGTAGCCGTCGTGGCCCATCACCTCGCCCAGCTCGTCGCAACCGGCCGCCTCCAGGCGCAGGTCGAGCTCCAGGAGGGCGGCGCGGATCACCGCGGCGGCGAAGCCCCGGGGCTCCAGCCGGCGGGCCGGCCTGACCCAGCGGTCGATCAGCCGCGCGGCCAGGGCCAGGACCTCGGCGTCCTCGCCCACCCGGCGCGCGATACCGGGGCGCAGCACCTTCACCGCCACCTTGCGCCCGTCCAGCAACACCGCCTCGTGGGCCTGGGCCAGGGAGGCGCCGGCCACCGGCTCGCCGAAGCTGGCGTAGAGGGTCTCGATGGGCCGGCCCAGCGCGTGTTCCACCTCGGCGCGGGCGATGGCCGTCGGGAACGGCTCCAACCGGTCCTTCAGCCGCGCCAGGTCCTCGGCGAACTCGGCGCCGAAGATGTCGGCCCGGGTGGACAGAAGCTGGCCCAGCTTGATGGCCACCGGCCCCAGCCGCTCCAGCGACCGCGCCAGCCGCTCGCCCGGACGCCCCTGAGCCGCCTGCCGGCCGGCCATGAGGTGCAGCGCCTTGGACAGGGTGAGCACCACCGGCGGATAGAGGTCCCGCAGTTCCCGCGGCAGCAGGGCGTCATTGCGCAGAAGGGTCCAGCCCGCGCCGACCAGCCGTCCGAAGGCTGCGGGTCCGCTCATGGTCTCAGAGCGCCCGTCCCGTGTGCAGGGCCGCCACCCCGCCGGTGAAATTGGTGAACTCCACCCGGGCGAAGCCGGCTTGCGTGATCATGTCGGCGAACCGCCGCTGGTCGGGGAAGCGCCGGATGCTCTCCACCAGGTACTGATAGGCCTCGCGGTCGCCAGCCACCCGCGCCCCGATCTCGGGGATCACCTTGAAGGAATAGGCGTCATAGGCCTTCTGCAGGGCCTCAGTGACGGGCCGCGAGAACTCCAGGCAGAGGAACCGGCCGCCGGGTTTCAGCACCCGGCGCGCCTCGGCCAGGGCGGCGGCGAGGTCGGTGACGTTGCGGATGCCGAAGCTGATCACATAGGCCTCCGCGCTGGCGTCCGGCAGGGGCAGGTTCTGGGCGTCGCCCACGGCCCAGGCGATCTCCGGCTCGGAGCCCTTCCGCCGGCCGGCGGCGATCATCTCGGCGTTGTAGTCGACGACAAAGATCCGGGCGTCGGCCCCGCCGCGGCGAAGCCGCGCGCGCCTAGCCATCTTCGCGAACCGCCGGGCCATGTCGCCGGTGCCGCCGGCGCAGTCGACGATGGTCTCCCCGGGCTGCGGATTGAGCCGGGCCGCTGTGGCGTCCTTCCACAGCCGGTGGACGCCGCCGCTCATCAGGTCATTCATCACGTCGTAGCGGCGCGCCACCCGGTCGAACACACCCCGCACCATGCCGGGTTTCGCCGCTGGGTCCACGTCGCGGAAGCCGAAGGTGGCGGCGGGTCCGGTCATGGCCCCGCTCTTAGACCTTAAAGGCGGACGGCTCCAAGGCCTTGGCGTGGGCGCCCGCTCATGCCAAGCCTCGGACATGCCTGAATTGCCCGAGGTGGAGACCGTCCGCGCCGGCCTTGCGCCGGTGCTGGAAGGCCAACGACTGGCCCGGGTGGAGGCCCGGCGCCCCGACCTGCGGTTTCCCCTGCCGGCGAACTTCGTCCAGCAGCTCACCGGAGCCACCATCGTCAGCCTCACCCGCCGGGCCAAGTACCTGCTGGCCCACCTCGACCGCGAGGACACCCTGGTGATGCATCTGGGGATGAGCGGGCGTTTCGAGATCGCCCGGCCCGAAGGCGCCGTGCGGGCCGGCGAGTTCCACTACGCCGTCGACCCCGATCCCAAGCACGCCCATGTGGTGTTCGACACCGAGGCCGGCGCCCGCGTCACCTACTATGACCCCCGCCGGTTCGGCTACATGGCCCTGGTCAACTCCGCGACGCTCACCCTGCACCCATGGTTCGCGGGCCTGGGCCCCGAGCCCCTATCCGAAGGCTTCGACGCCGACCACCTGAAGGCCGCCTGGGCGGGGCGCAAGCAGGGACCCAAGACCCTGCTGCTGGACCAGCGAATCGTGGCGGGCCTGGGCAACATCTACGTTTGTGAGGCGCTGCACCGGGCGCGGATCTCGCCGTTCAGGCCGGCGGGGAAGATCACCCGCCCCAGGCTGGTCAGGCTGGTCGAGATCATCCGCGCGGTGTTGACCGAGGCCATCGCGGCCGGCGGCTCCACCTTGCGCGACTACGCCAAGGCCGACGGGGCGCTGGGCTATTTCCAGCACAGTTTCCGGGTCTATGACCGCGCGGGCCGTCCCTGCCCCAACGAGGCCTGTAGCGGCACGATCGCGCGCCAGGTGCAGTCAGGCCGCTCCACGTTCCATTGCCCAGTGTGCCAGCGTTGAGGTGGCGCCCGCGCGCGCCGGCGCCCAAATCTCGACCCATATGGAAGAGCGCGTTCGCAGCCCTGGCGGGCCTGGTCCTGGCGGGTCAGGCCCGGGCCGAGCCGGCGGTCTGGGTGGTCAAGGACCGGGATTCCGAGATGGTGCTATTCGGCTCGGTGCACGTGCTGCCGCCGGGCCTCGCGTGGCAGCCCAGGATCCTGCAACGGGCGCTGAAGGCGGCGGACGACATCTGGTTCGAACTGCCTACCGGCGAGGCCGTGGAGCGCGAGACCTCCCGGCTGGCGGCGGCCTCGGGAATCCTGCCGCCGGGGCAGTCGCTCTATCGGCTGCTGGGGCGCGAGGACGCCGCCAGGCTTTCGCGGGTGGCCGCCGCCTACAAGGTCGCCCCGCCGGTTCTGGACCGGCTGCAGCCCTGGCTGGCGGAGGTGGCCCTGGCCGGGGCTGCCTACCGTCGGGCCGGCGCCAGCGCCGCGGACGGGGTGGAGGCGGTCTTGTCGGCGGCCACGCCTGCGAAGATCCGGCGCCGCGCCTTTGAGACCCCCGCCCAGCAGCTCGCCTATTTCTCCGGCGTGCCGATGGCCGACCAGATCGCCTCGCTGGGCGAGACCCTGAAGGAGATGGAGGAGCGGCCCGACGATTTCGCGATCCTGATCCGCGCCTGGACGGACGGCGACCTGGCGGCATTGGACCGCGAAGCCCTGGCGCCCCTGCGCCGCGTCTCGCCCCTGCTGTTCCAGCGCCTCGTGGTGGATCGCAACGTGCGCTGGACCGAGACCCTGGACGCCCGGTTGAAGGGCAGGGGCCGCACCGTGGTGGTGGTCGGCGTCGGCCACCTGATCGGCCCCGACGGCCTGCCGGCCCGCCTGCGCGCGCTTGGCTATTCGGTCCAGGGGCCTTAAGCCGCGCCCAGACCCATCCGGAGCCGGCCATGAGCTTTGAGACCCTGATCGTCGAGACCAGCCAGGGCGTAACCCTGATCCGCCTGAACCGGCCCGACGCGCTGAACGCGCTGAACAGCCAACTGCTCGAGGACCTGGGCCGGGCGCTGGACGAGGCCGAGGCCGACGAGGCGGTGCGCTGCGTGGTGCTGACCGGCTCCGAGCGCGCCTTCGCCGCCGGCGCGGACATCAAGGAGATGTCCGACAAGACCTACGCCCAGATGTTCGCCGCCGATTTCTTCACCAAGGGCGCGCGGCGGCTGGAGCAGTTCCGCAAGCCGATCATCGCCGCGGTGGCCGGCTACGCCCTGGGCGGCGGCTGCGAGCTGGCCATGCTGTGCGATTTCATCATCGCCGCCGACACCGCCAAGTTTGGCCAGCCGGAGATCAACCTGGGGGTCATGCCCGGGATCGGCGGCACCCAGCGGCTGACCCGCTTCGTGGGCAAATCCAAGGCCATGGAGATGATCCTGACCGCCAGGATGATGGACGCCGCCGAGGCGGAGCGCGCGGGCCTGGTCTCCCGGGTGGTGCCCGCCGACAAGCTGATCGAGGAGGCCATGGCCGCGGCGGCTAAGATCGCCGCCCAGTCCCCCCTGGCGGTGATGATGAACAAAGAGTTGGTGCAGACCGCTTACGAGACCACGCTTTCCACCGGCGTCGCGGTGGAGCGGCGCCTGTTCCACTCGCTGTTCGCCTTCGAGGACCAGAAGGAAGGCATGGCCGCCTTCGTCGAGAAGCGGAAGCCCGCGTTCAAGGGCCGCTAGTGTGCTGGTTCTGAAGTTCGCCAAAGGCGCAGGCGAATTTCCGAATCGCCACACTAGAAACGCCCCTCGCCACCATTGACCCGCGGTCTGCGCTCCCGTATATCCGCGCCTCCGATTTTCCCCGTCCGGTCCGCCGGGCGCGACCCGTTTTGAGAGTTCTGGAATGGCCAATACGCCCGGCGCCAAGAAGGCGGTCCGCAAGATCGCCCGCCGCACTGAAGTCAACACCGCGCGCCGCTCGCGCGTGCGCACCTTCCTGCGCAAGTTCGAGGAAGCCCTCACCTCGGGCGACGCTACGGCGGCCAAGGCGGCCTTCGTGAAGGCCCAGTCCGAGCTGATGCGCGCAGTCACCAAGGGCGTCGTGCACAAGAACACCGGCTCGCGGAAGGTCTCGCGCCTGGCCGCGCAGCTGAAGAAGCTGCCGGCGGCCTGAGGCCGGTCTGGAGAGCCCCCGGCTCTCCCTCTTCACCCTTAGGAATTGATCGAGCAGCGTCCGGGTCCGGGCGCTGCTTTTTCGTGCGCTACGGCCCAGCTTGAGGCGGCTCCTGCGGCGAATCTACTCAGCGGACGGAGTGAGTATTGGACGTTTCCCTTGGCCCAAAAGGGGTCCGTCGCAAGTCAACGAAAATATCCGTCGACAGCGCTAAGAATCACCGTTGACCCTCCGGGGCGCCCGACTAGTCTCTGGCTTCTTACAGGCGTCTTCCATCTGATCTCGGATTAAACGAGGCGCCGGCGGAGCTCATGCGTTCGCCGGATGAGAGCTTGTGCGCGTTGAAGAAACTGACGATCGGGGCGCGGGGTCACGGTCGTGTTGGTGGGTTGAGATGGGGCTACAGGGATGATGAGCGGGGGGGCTGCGGGAGCTATGGCCAGCGCACCGGCAGGGGCCGTGTGGACGAAGACCTGCCAGGTGCTCAAGCGCGAGCTGGGCGAGGCGACGTTCGGCTCCTGGCTGGGCCAGGCGGCGCTGCGCGAAAGCGGCGACGAGGTGTGCCTAGTGGCCGCCACGGGGGTCGCGCGCGACTGGATTCGCCGTCATGCCTGGCGCCGCATCGGCGAACTCTGGGCGCAGAACGACCCGATGGGCCGCACCCTGGACCTGAAGTCTCGGATGGAGGTCGACACGGCCGCCGCCCTGACCCTGCCCGCGCCGGGCGCCAGCCTGGCCCCGGCCGCACCGCTGGTCTTCGAGATCGAGGCCGAGGCCGTCCCGCCCGTGGCCGCCCGCCAGGGCCGCCTGCAGGGCCTGCAAGAGCGCTTTTCCTTCGACACCTTCGTGTCGGGTCCCGCCAACGAGTTCGCCTTCGCCGTGGCCCGCCGGGTGGCGACCTGGTCCGACGGCCACTTCAATCCCGTGCTGTTCCACGGCCCCTACGGCTTCGGCAAGACGCACCTGCTCAATGCGCTCGCTTGGGAGGCCATGCGCAACGAGCCGGAGAAGCGGGTCGTCTATCTGACCGCCGAACGGTTCACGACGACGTTCGTCAAGGCTTTGCAGGACAAGCAGACCGCGGCCTTCAAGGACGAACTGCGCAACGCCGACCTGCTGTTGATCGACGATGTGCACTTCGTGGCCGGCAAGCCGACCACCCAGGAGGAGCTGTTCCACACCCTGATCGCCTTGGTGGAAGACGGCCGCCGGGTGGTGATGACCGCCGACCGCTCGCCCGCCGAACTCTCCGAGATGGAGCCGCGCCTGCGCTCGCACCTGCAGGCGGGCCTGGTCTGCGGCATCGAGCCTGCCGACCGTTCCCTGCGCCTGGGCATCCTGGAGCGCAAACTGGCCACCCTGGCCCAGCAGGGCCGCTTCGTGCCCTCAGCGCGGCCGGAGGTGCTGCAGTTCCTCGCCGACCGGTTCACCGACAGCGTCCGCGAGCTGGAAGGCGCGCTCAACACCCTGGTAGCCCGGGTGGGCGCCGACGTGGCCCGCCTGACCCTGGACGAGGCCCAGGGTATCCTGCGACCCCACCTGGCCTGCAACGAGCGTAAGGTGACGGTGGACACCATCCAGAAGACCGTGTCCGAGCACTACGGCCTCAAGCAGGCCGACCTGATCTCCGAGCGCCGCGCCCGCGCGGTGGCCCGCCCCCGCCAGGTGGCCATGTGGCTGGCCAAGCAGATCACCACCCGGTCACTGCCCGACATTGGCCGCCGGTTCGGCGGGCGCGACCACACCACCGTGCTGCACGCCGTGCGCCGCATCGAATCCCTCAAGGCCGAAGACCCGGCCCTGGCCCGCGACGTGGACGTGCTGCTGAGGAAGCTGCGCGGCTGACGACAACCGTAACGCCGCACGCCGCAGGGGCCCGCCGCAAGGCGGGCCTTTTCGTTGCCGCCACCCATGAAAAAGGCGGTCGCATCGCTGCGGCCGCCTCGTTCAGATCCGTGGAAGGTGAAAGCCCTTAGGCGTCCGCCGTCTCCGGCTGTTCGTTCTTCGACAGATCCTCGCCGGTCTCCTGGTCGACGACCTTCATGGAGAGGCGGGTCTTGCCGCGATCGTCGAAGCCCAGGAGCTTGACCTTCACGGACTGTCCCTCGGTGAGCACGTCGGAGACCTTGTTCACGCGGTCGGACGAAATCTGGCTGACGTGCACCAGTCCGTCCTTGGCTCCGAAGAAGTTCACGAAGGCGCCGAAGTCGACGACCTTGACGACCTTGCCGGTGTAGATCAGGCCGACTTCCGGTTCGGAAGCGATGGACTTGATCCACTCCTTGGCCGCGTCGATCTTCGATTGCTCGGCGGCCGCGATCTTGATCGTGCCGTCCTCGCCGATGTCGATCTTGGCGCCGGTCTCGGCGGTGATCTCGCGGATCACCTTACCGCCCGAACCGATCACTTCGCGGATCTTGTCGACCGCGATCTTGATGGTCTCGATCTTCGGCGCGTGCTCGCCCAGTTCGGCGCGGGGCGCCTCCATGGCCTTGTTCATCTCGGCCAGGATGTGGTCGCGGCCACCCTTAGCCTGGGCCAGGGCCTGCTTCATGATCGCCTCAGTAATGCCGGGGATCTTGATGTCCATCTGCAGCGAGGTGATGCCGTCGGCGGTGCCGGCGACCTTGAAGTCCATGTCGCCTAGGTGGTCTTCGTCACCCAGGATGTCGGAGAGAACGGCAAAGCCATCCTTTTCCAGGATCAGGCCCATGGCGATGCCGGAGACCGGCTTCTTCAGGGGCACGCCCGCATCCATCAGGGCCAGCGAGGAGCCGCAGACTGAGGCCATCGAGGACGAGCCGTTGGACTCGGTGATCTCAGAGACCAGGCGGATGGTGTAGGGGAAGTCTTCCTGCTTGGGCAGCATCGGCCGGATGGCGCGCCAGGCGAGCTTGCCGTGGCCGACTTCGCGGCGGCCAGGAGCGCCCATGCGGCCGGTTTCACCCACCGAGAAGGGGGGGAAATTGTAGTGCAGCATGAACTTCTCGTAGTACTTGCCTTCCAGCGCGTCGATCAGCTGCTCGTCGTCGCCGGTGCCCAGGGTGGCCACGACCAGGGCCTGGGTTTCACCACGGGTGAACAGGGCCGAGCCGTGGGCGCGGGGCAGGACGCCCACTTCGCCGATGATCTGGCGGACCGTGTCGACCGTGCGGCCGTCGATGCGGATGCCGGTGTCGAGGATGGCGCGACGGACAACGTCGCCTTCCAGCTCCTTGAACACGCCGCCCAGCTTGTTGGCGTCGTAGCCGTCCGCGTTGGTCTCGGACTTGGCCAGGGCTTCCATGGCCTTGCCCTTGGCGGCGCTGATGGCGCTGACCCGGTCACCCTTCTTGGTGATCTTGTAGGCGGCGGCGATGTCCTTGCCGACCAGGGTCTTCATCTTCGCCTTCACGGCGTCGGTGTCTTCGGTTTCGAAGTCGAACGCGTCCTTGGCGGCGTGTTCGGCCAGTTCGATGATCGCGTCGATCACCGGCTGCATGCCCTTGTGGGCGAAGGAGACGCCGCCCAGGACGACTTCTTCCGACAGTTCCTTGATTTCCGATTCAACCATCATCACGGCGTCGGCGGTGCCGGCCACGACCAGGTCCATCTGGCTTTCCTTCAGCTCGTCGAGCGTCGGGTTGAGAATGTATTCGCCGTTGACGTAGCCCACGCGGGCCGCCGCGATCGGGCCCATGAACGGGGCGCCGGAGATGCACAGGGCGGCGGAGGCGCCGATCATGGCGACGATGTCGGGATCGTTCTCCAGGTCGTGGCTCAGCACGGTGGCGACGACCAGCACTTCATTCTTGAAGCCCTTGACGAACAGCGGGCGGATCGGACGGTCGATCAGGCGGCTGGTCAGGGTTTCTTTCTGCGACGGCGCGGTTTCGCGGCGCGGGAAGCTGCCGGGGATCTTGCCGGCGGCGTAGAACTTTTCCTGGTAGTTCACGGTCAGGGGGAAGAAGTCCTGGCCGGGCTTGGGGCTCTTGGCAAAGGTCACGGCGGCCAGAACGGTGGTGTCGCCGTAGGTCACGAGGACGGCGCCGTCAGCCTGGCGGGCCATGCGGCCGGTTTCGATGGTCAGCGGACGGCCGCCCCATTCGATGGTCTTGCGCTTGATATCAAACATGGGTTTGTCTTTCTCTGTATCCCGCAGGCGTATTCCTGGCGGGGGCGGACAGGTGTCGTTTCCGAAATCCTCTCCAGATGTCAGGCCCGGTGAGGATTTCGATTGAACCCTCGTCGTACGGATGGATGGAGCCGTCAGGCTCCCACCGCACCGTTCCAGAGCCTGGAGGAACGGGTGGTGTCTTGGGTCTCAACACCGCTCATCCCGGCGAAGGCCGGGACCCAGGTGTTTTGCTTCCCTCCGCTCGACCCGGGCTTTCAAGAAAAAGCCTGGGTCCCGGCCTTCGCCGGGATGAGCGGAACAGGGATTGGACTAGCGGCGCAGGCCCAGCTTTTCGATGATCGCCGTGTAGCGGCTTTCGTCGGAGGACTTCAGGTGGTCGAGGAGACCGCGACGCTGGGAAACCAGCTTCAGCAGACCACGACGGCTGTGGTTGTCCTTCTTGTGGGTCTTGAAGTGCTCGGTCAGGTTGGAGATGCGTTCCGAGAGGATCGCGACCTGCACTTCGGCGCTGCCGGTGTCGGCCGAGGTGCGGCCATGTTCAGTGATAAGCGCGGCTTTGCGCTCGACGGTAATCGACATCGGGTTAAGTCTCCGCTCAGGCTTGAATAAAGACCCGGACGGGATTGAGCCTTCCCGCACGCATCTCGGCGAGGGCCACCAACCGGTCTCCGTCCATGGCCGAAACGAGTCGCGAACCGCCGGAAAGGCGGGCCTTGAGCGTCTCGACCTGTCTGGGAACCAGAACGATGGGTCGTCCCTGCGCCAGCCGGAAGGCGTCCTCCGCGGTCACGGCCAGCGCCGGGATGTCGTCCAGCGCGGTCTCGACCGGGAGCAATACCTCCGGAAGCGCGGCCTTATGGCTCAAATTTTCCAGATTTTCCAGTGTTATCGCACGATCCTCGCCGAACGGGCCGACGCGCGTGCGGCGCAGCTGGCTGACATGGGCGCAGGCCCCCAGGGCTTCGGCCAGATCGCGGACGATCGAGCGGACATAGGCGCCCTTGCCGCATTCCATCTCCAGTTCGATGTGATCGGCGTCCGGCGCCGCCGAGACGCGCAAGGCGTGGACCTTGATGGTGCGGGCCGCGAGTTCGAAGTCCTCGCCGGCGCGGGCCAGATCATAGGCGCGCTCGCCGTCGACCTTGACCGCCGAATAGTTGGGCGGGACCTGCTGGATCTCGCCGATGAAGGCCGGCAGGGCCGCCTCGACCTGTTCGCGGCTGGGGCGGACGTCGGAGGTGGCGGTGGTTTCGCCCTCGCGGTCGAGGGTCGTTGTCGAGCGTCCCCACTCGAGCGTGAAGCGGTAGGTCTTGTCGGCGTCCATCATGAACGGGACGGTCTTGGTCGCTTCGCCGAGCGCGATCGGCAGGATGCCGGTGGCCAGCGGGTCGAGCGTGCCGGCGTGGCCGGCCTTCTGGGCGTTGAACAGCCAGCGCACCTTGCCGACCGCCTGGGTCGAGCCGAAGTCGTAGGGCTTGTCGAGACAGATCCAGCCGGAGATCGCGTCGCCCTTCTTGCGGCGGGCCACTAGCCCTCCCCGTCGTCGTCGCGGGCTGCGGGCGGCGCGTCGCCGGGATGCAGGTCCTTCTGGACGACGGGATTGTCGAACAGGCGGTCGATGCGGGCGGCGTGGTTGAAGCTGTCGTCGTGGAAGAACTTCAGGTCGGGCGTGAACCTCATGTCGATGAGCCGTCCGAGGCGCCCGCGCAGCAGCTTTGAGGCGCTGTTGAGCGCCTTGACCACGTCCTGGGTCGCGGCCCCGGTAACGCCGGCGCCGAGGGGCTCAACGAAACAGATGGCGTGCTTGAGGTCGCTGCTCATGCGCACCTCGGAGACCGTCACCGAGACGTCGGCCAGGGCCGGATCGGCGAGATGCTCCTCGCGCAGACTCTCGACCAGCGCGTGACGGATCAGCTCGCCCGCGCGCAGCTGGCGCTGGGACGGGCCGGACGGCGCGGCGTGACGGGATTTGCCGTGGCGGGGGGAGGCGCGTGACATGGCTTCTTATCCTTGGCGCCGGCGGGGGATCAGACCCCGAAACAGCGGAAGGGCGGGCTTCTAGGCTTACGGGCGCGCGCTGTCCAGCCCGAGACGGTGGCGGAAGAAGCTGATGGTCCGCGCTTCGGCCGCCTTCGTCGGGCCGCTGTTGTTGAGATGAATGGTCAGCACCGAGTGGCCTGGAACGCCGGTGCCGGGGCGGGCGTCCTCCGGTTGCAGCTCGATGGCTTCGAATTTGTCGCCGAACGTCTCCCTGAGCATCTCGAACCGGCCGGGCGGCACGAAGCGGTCACCGTGGAAGGCCAGACCCAGCAGGCTGAGGTCCTCGTCCTGGAAGCGCCGTTTGGCGCAACCGATCTCGGCTGCCGAACAGTCGATAGCCCGGTCGCTGCCCTTGCCGAAGGGCAGGGACGGCTGGCTGAGCACCGGGGCGATCACCGAGGGCTCGGTCATCATGGCCAGGGCGAAGCCGCCCGTGAAACACATGCCCAGCGCGCCGACGCCCGGCCCGCCGCACTCGGCGTGGACCTTGCGGGC
>NZ_JBKJTG010000199.1:0-7057 GCF_046590535.1 Phenylobacterium sp.
GCGGGCGTTCGGCCAGGCGCCCGAAGGGCTGGCGGAATACTGGGCGAAGATTCTCGACCACGGCGATGCGTTCGGGGCCGGTTCGGTGATGATCCGGCTGTCGGGCAAGCGCGAGCACTGGACCTGCATCCGCTCGGTGACGGCGCGAGGGATCACGCTGATGGATTCCGACGGCATCCGGGCGCTGCGCCGCGACCGCTGCACGGTGGGCGAGGCGGCCGGGCGGCGGCAGCACCAGCTTTGCCCGACCCAGACGCTGCTGGTGTCGGCCTAGCCTTGCTGGATGCGGCCAGGCTTGGGCAGGACGTCGATGAGCTCGATGCGGAAGATGAGCACGGCGTTGGGCGGGATCTCGCCGCCGCCGGCCCCCTCCGCGCCGTAGCCCATGGCCGGCGGAACGTAGAGGATCCACTCGTCGCCGGGGCGCATCTGCGGCAGCGCCTTCTGCCAGGCGAGGATCAGGCCGTCGAGCGGCATGGCGGCGGGCTGGCCGCGCTCGTAGGAGCTATCGAACACCTTGCCCTCGATCAGCTTGCCCTCGTAGTGGACCTTCACCTCGTCGCCGGCCTGGGGCTTCAGGCCGGCCGCGGGGCCCGAGCGGACCACCCTGTAGAGGATGCCGTCGGAGAGCGGCTGGACGCCGGCCTCCTTGGCCGCCTTGTCGAGGAAGGCCTTGCCCTCGGGCGTCGGAACGGACGCCGCCTGGGCCATCGCCCTGGCCTCGGCGGAGGGGCCGCCGGGTTTGTTACAGGCGCCCAGGCTGGCGGAAGCGAGGACGACGGCAAGCAGGCGAAACAGCATCAGACAGCCCTCGGGGGATAGCCCGCCTCGCGCAGCGCATCCATGATCTCCTGGGTGTGCTGGGCGTCGCGGGTCTCGATCATCAGGTCGAACTCGGCGCCCTTGGCCGGCACGTCGAGCGCCAGGCGGTTGTGCGCCACCTCGATGATGTTGGCGCCCATCTGGCCGATGATCATCGCGACGTTGGCCAAAAGGCCCGGGCGATCGTCGCCGATGATGCGCAGGCTGACGATGCGCTGCTCGCGGACCAGCTCGCGGGTGAGCACGCTGGCCAGCAGGCGGGTGTCGATATTGCCCCCGGTGATCACCAGGCCGCACTTCTTGCCGCGGAACTTGCGCGGATAGGCCAAGAGGGCGGCCAGGGAGGCGGCGCCGGCGCCCTCGGCCACTGTCTTCTCGACGTTGCAGTAGAGCGCGATGGCCTTCTCAAAGTGCGGCTCCTCGATCAGCAGCACCTCGTCGATCAGCGGGCGGACCACGCCGTAGGTGAGGTCGCCCACCTGCTTGACCGCGATGCCCTCGGCGATCGTCGCCCCGCCGGCCTGGGCGCCGGCGTTGACGCCGCGCATCTTGGCGGTGAACGAAGGGTACATGGCCGGCTCCAGGCCGATCACCTTGATGTCCTTGTTGAGGTGCTTGGCGGCCGTGGCCATGCCGGCGATCAGCCCGCCGCCGCCGATCGGCACCGGCAGCACCTCGAGGTCGGGGACGTCCTCCAGCATCTCCAGCGCCACGGTGCCCTGGCCGGCCATCACATCGAGGTCGTCGAAGGGGTGGACGAAGGTCAGCTCGCGCTCGTCGCAGATCCGGGCAGCGGTGGCCGAGGCGTCGTCGTAGCCCTCGCCGTCGATCACCACCTCGGCGCCGTGGGCGCGGGTCTGCTGGACCTTCATGAACGGCGTGGTCTTGGGCATCACGATGGTTACCGGGATGCCCAGGCGGGCGGCGTGGTAGGCCAGGCCCTGGCTGTGGTTGCCGGCGGAGGCGGCGATCACGCCGCGCTTCTTCTCCGCCTCGGTGAGCTGCAGGAGCTTGTTGAGCGCGCCGCGCTCCTTGTAGGCGGCCGTGAACTGCAGGTTCTCGAACTTCACCCACACGTCCGCGCCGGTGATCTCCGACAGGGTTCGCGAGCGGCGGCACGGGGTCCGCTCAATATGACCCTGCAGCCGGTCTCGGGCGGCCAGGATGTCGTCAAAGCTCAGGGTCATGGTTTCTAGGGAGGGTCAGGGGCGGGCGCGAAAGGCGCGCAACTTAACGGCGCCCGGCCCTTCGAGCAAATCTTGCCTGGCTCGGAGGACCGCCAAGGTCCCGCCGCGTCTTCCAGTGGAGTTGAGTCCGTGATCCGCCTCGCCTGCGCCGTCCTTGCCACCCGGCCAGGCGGTGATGGCCAGGGTCAACACCGACGACTAGCCGTTCGGGGTCAGCGCCGGGGAAAGCCAGTCGCGCCTACAGCAAATCCTCGCGCCCAGACGCCCTGAGGGCGGCCACCGCGGCGCGCATGGCTTCCGGGTCATCGCGGCGGGCCACCAGGACGACGCCGTTCTCGACGATCACCGCCAGGTCCGCCACCCCGGCCAGCACCACGGGCGTGCCGTCGCTGATCACCAGGCACCCTGTGGCGCCTGCGGTCACGGTGGCGCCGACGTTGCCGGCGGCATCCTGCGGGGCGTCCGACCAAAGGGCCTGCCAGGTTCCCACGTCGCTCCAGCCGATGTCGGCATCGACCACGACCGCGCGGTTGGTCTTCTCGAAAATGGCGGTGTCGATGGCCTCGGACGGGGCGGCCAGGAAGGCGTCACCGAGGATCACGGCATCCCCCGAACCCTGCGCCGCTTCGACCGCGGCTTCCGCGGCCTCGGCGATGGCGGGGACCAGACTGCGAACCTCGGCCAGGAACAGGCCGGCGCTGAACAGGAACACGCCCGCGTTCCAGCTATAGGCCGGGTCCGCTACATAGGCCTGGGCACTAGCCAGGTCGGGCTTCTCGACGAAGGCGTCTACCTGTCGGGCCGCGCCATCGCCTGCCGCGGCGCGGATATAGCCGTAGCCGGTCTCCGGACCCGTTGGGTGGATGCCGAACACCACCAGGGCGCCGGCCGCGGCGGCCGGGATGCCTGCGGCCACGGCTCTGCGGAATTCCGCCACGTCGCGCACCCTGTTGTCGGCGTGCAGCAGCAGCAGGAGCGCCTCGGGGTCCTCGCGGGCCACGAAGGCGGCCACCGCGGCGGCGGCGGGACCGGTGTTACGGCCGGCAGGCTCCAGCAGGATCGCGCGCGGGGTCAAGCCGATGGCGGCGAGCTGCCCGCGGACCAGGGACTCGTGGGCGGCGTTGGCCACCACGATGGGCGGGCCGAACAGGTCGCCGGTCACCCGCAGCGCGGTGTCCTGGATCAGGGTGCGCTCGCCGCCAAGGGGATGGAACTGCTTGGGCCGCGCCTGGCGCGACAAAGGCCACAGCCTGGTCCCCGCGCCGCCGGACATCAGCACAGGGGTGATCTTCATGGTCGGCTCAGGCGGCTTCGCTGGGCGGATCGAACTCGGCGACCAGGTGGCCGGGGACCACTTCGCGCAGCTCCGGGATGGCGAACGGCGCGTTGGGATCCAGGGGCAGGCGCGAGGGCAGGAAGCGCAGGGCTGCGCGCGGGTCCATGGGGCTGGGGGGCTCGCCCACCAGCTTCAGCCGCTTGCGGTTACGCTCGATGGCCGGATCGGGGATCGGCGCGGCGGACAGGAGCGCCTTGGTGTAGGGGTGCTGCGGGTCGCTGTAGAGCCGGTCGCGGGTGGCGGTCTCCACCACCCGGCCCATGTAGAGCACCAGCACCCGGTGGCTGATCTCGCGCACCACCGCCAGGTCGTGGCTGATGAAGATCATCGCCAGGCCCATTTCCTTCTGGAGATTGATCAGCAGGTCGATGATCTGGGCGCGGATCGACACGTCCAGGGCCGAGACCGCCTCGTCGCAGATCACCAGCCTGGGCTTCAGGATCATCGCCCGGGCGATGCCCACGCGCTGGTTCTGACCGCCGGACAGTTCGTGCGGGTAGCGGTTGATCATCGCCTGGTCGAGCTCGACCTTGTCCATCATGGCCCGGACCTCGACGTCGCGGGCGGCGCGGTCCAGGTCGCCCTTGAACACCTTCAGCGGCTCGGCGATGGAATCGCCGATGGTCATGCGCGGGTCGAGGCTGGCCAGCGGGTCCTGGAAGACGATCTGCAGGTCGCGCCGGGCGTTGCGCATCTCCTCGCGCTGGGCGTGGGTGATGTCGCGGCCCATCAGGGTGACGGCGCCCTCGGTAGCCGGGATCAGGTTGAGCACCGCGCGGGCGAGCGTCGACTTGCCCGAGCCGCTCTCGCCAACGATGCCCAGGGTCTCGCCCTGGCGGACGTGGAAGGAGACGCCGTCCACGGCGCGCAGGTTGCGGGTCTTGCCGAAGATGCCCTCGTGGACCGGGAACCAGACCTTCACGTCGCGGCCCTCCACGACGATGGGGCCGTCGGTGGGCGCCGGCGCGGTCTGGGGCCGGCCGCCGCGGTCGTCGCGGTCGAGCCGAGGGATCGCGGCCAGCAGGGCGCGGGTGTAGTCGGTCTTGGGCGCGGAGAATATCTCCGTGGCCGAGCCTTCCTCGAGGTAGGCGCCGTCCTTCATCACGCACACCCGGTCGGCCAGGCGGGCGATGACCCCCATGTCGTGGGTGATCAGCACCATGGCGGCGCCGGTCTCGCGCTGCAGATCAGCCATCAGGTCGAGAATCTCGGCCTGGACGGTGACATCCAGCGCCGTGGTGGGCTCATCGGCGATCAGCAGCTCCGGGCCGCCGGCCATGGCGGCTGCGATCATTACCCGCTGGCGCATGCCGCCAGAAAGCTCGTGGGGATATTGGCGCAGGCGCTGGGCGGCGTCGGGGATGCGGACCTTCTCGATCCACAGACGGGCATGGGCCAGGGCGTCGCGGTCGCTCATGCCCTGGTGGAGGCGTAGCGGCTCGGCGATCTGCTCGCCGATCCGCACATGGGGGGTGAGCGCCGTCAGCGGGTCCTGGAAGATCATGGTCATCTTCGACCCGCGGATCTTGTTGAGCTGGCTGGGCTTGAGGCCCAACAGCTCATGACCCTGGAACTTCGCCGAGCCGGTGGCCCGGCCGTTGCGGGCCAGGAGGCCCATCACCGCCATGAAAGTCTGGCTCTTGCCCGAGCCGCTTTCGCCCACCACGCCCAGGGTCTCGCCGCGGGGAATGGACAGCGAGACGCCGCGGACGGCGTTGACCACCCCATCATGGGTGTCGAAGTCGACCTTGAGGTTGTCGAGCGTGAGGACGGGGGGCGCGGACAATCGGGACCTCGGAACTGTCGTTTCGTTGGGCAGGGCGGCGACCTTAGACCGCGAACTGGGCTTTTTGAAATCGCGACCTCGGCGGCGGCCGCTATAGTCACGCCTGTGACCGAGACACCCCCCGATAGCCAGGCCCGCCCGGCGCTGTTCCTCGACCGGGACGGCGTGCTGAACGAGGACCGCGGCTACGTCCACCGGTGGGAGGATTTCCGCTGGATCGCGGGCGCCCGGGAGGCGGTGGTCGCCTTCAACCGCGCCGGCTGGCTGGTGGTGGTGGTGACCAACCAGTCCGGGGTCGGCCGCGGCTTCTACTCGGAGCCCGAGATGCACGCCCTGCACGCGCGGATGGTCGAGGACCTGGCGCGGGCGGGCGGGCGGATCGACGCGCTCTACCACGCCCCGCAACATCCCCAGGCGGCGGTGGAAGCCTATCGCCATCCCGACCCGCCGGACCGCAAGCCCAACCCCGGGATGATCGTGCGCGCCATGGCCGACCTGCCCATCGACCGCGCCCGCTCCGTGCTGGTGGGCGACAAGCCCTCCGACCTGGAAGCGGCGGCCCGGGCTGGCGTCCGGGGCCTGTTGTTCCCCGGCGGGAACCTGATGAATTTCCTGGAAGTGGAGGGACTACCGCCTAGCGTGCCTCCATCTGGTCCAGCATCCGCTCCAGGGTCGTAAGCTCGTCGGCCTCACCCGGCGGTTTGTCCCAGCGGATGCGGCTGATCCGCGGGAAACGCATGGCGACGCCGGACTTGTGTCGGGGGGAGCGTTGCAGGCCTTCGAAGGCCACCTCGAAGACCAGGCCGGCGTGAGGTTCGGCGCGCACCGAGCGGACCGGACCGAACCGCTCCAGCGTGTTGTCGCGCACGAACTTGTCGATCCCCTTCAGCTCCTCGTCGGTGAACCCGAAATAGGCCTTGCCCACCGGGGTCAGCGCCCGCTGGCCGGCGGCGTCCTCCTGCCAGACCCCGAAGGTGTAGTCAGAATAGAAGCTTGAGCGCTTGCCGTGGCCGCGCTGGGCGTACATCAGCACCGCGTCGATCAGGAACGGGTCGCGCTTCCACTTGAACCAGGGCCCCTTCGGGCGGCCAGCCTCGTAGATCGAGTCCAACCGCTTGAGCATCAACCCCTCGGCCACCTGCGGGTCGCCCGGCGGCGGCTCCGCGCGCAGGGCGGCAAGCTCCGCCCAGGTCGCGAAAGGCTGCATCGGCGACAGGTCGATGCGCGGGCTGGCCTGGCGGGCGACGAAGGCCTCCAAGCGCTTTCGCCGTTCAGAAAACGGCAGGGTGCGGGTGTCTTCCGCCCCGTCGGCCAGGAGGTCGTAGACGCGGATGCCGGCCGGGTGGCTGGCCAAGGCCTTGGGGTCCACGGTCTTGCGGTTCAGCCGCTGCTGGAGATCGGCGAAGCTGGCGGCCTTGCCCTTGCGCATGACCAGCAGTTCGCCATCCAGCACACCCTCGTCGTCCATGGCGTCCAGGATGTCGGGGAAGGTGCGGGAGATGTCGTCGCCGGTGCGGGTGTAGAGCCGACGCTCGCCGCCCTCGTTGACCAGCTGCACGCGGATGCCGTCCCACTTCCACTCGGCGGCGTAGTCAGCCGGGTCGAGCTTGCCGAAGTCGACCTCCTCGTCGATCGCCTGGGCCAGCATAACGGGGCGGAAACGACCGGGGTTGTCGGAGGAGGGCTTCTCCGAGCGGCCCTCCAGCCAGGCGAACAGGTCCTCGTAGGGCGGGTGCAGCGCGTGCCACAGCTCCTCGATCTCGGCCGGCTCGACACCGCCCATTTCGGCGGCGGCGCGCTTGGCGAGGCGGGCGGTGAGGCCGACGCGCAGCTCGCGGGTCATCAGCTTGAGCAGCGCCCACCGCTCGCGGGCGTCGGGCATGGCGCCGAGCCAGGTCTCGATCAGCCGCTGGACCTCGGCCCGGC
>NZ_JBKJTG010000013.1:0-5609 GCF_046590535.1 Phenylobacterium sp.
TGGGCCAGGGACAGGATCGCCCCCGTCATCACGCCGGGCATGGCGAGCGGCAGGACGTGGTGGAACACCGTCTGGGTGCGCGAGGCGCCGACCCCCAGCGCGGCTTCGCGGATCGAAGGCGGCACCGCCTTAAGGGAAGCACGGGTGGCGATGATCACCGTGGGCAGGGCCATAAGCGCCAGCACCAGCCCCCCCACCAGGGGCGAGGACCGCGGGACCGCCATCCAGTTGATGAACACCGCCAGGCCCAGCAGGCCGTAGACGATGGAGGGCACCGCGGCGAGGTTGTTGATGTTGACCTCGATCACATCGGTCCAGCGGTTCTTCGGCGCGAACTCCTCAAGGTAGACCGCCGCCAGTACGCCGATCGGCACCGCCAGCAGGGCGGTCACCAGCAGCATCATGGCCGAACCCACCACGGCGCCCAGCACGCCGGCCTGCTCCGGCTCCGTGGAGTCGGAGTTGGTGAGGAAGTTGACGTTGAAGCCCGAAGAAATCCCGCCCTGGGCCTTCAGCCGATCAAGCCAGGCGAGCTGGCGATCGTCGAGCTTGCGGCTGTCCTGGGCCGTAGAGCGCTTCAGTTCGCCCTTGTAGTAGAGCGCCGCGTCCGCCCGCACGGGCCCGGTGACGGTGAGCGTCGTGCCGATCAGGGCGGGGTTGGCGCGGACCTGCTCCAGAATCTGAAAGCCGAGATCGCTGGACAACAGCTCCCGGACCTTGCCGGAGGTCTCGCCGGCGGCGTCATCCGTCTCGCCGAGCCTGGCCAGGACCGCCTCGGCCACCAGCAGGTCGTAATTGGCGCTGGCCAGGTCCGCGCCATCGACGCGGGCTGGATCCACATAGACCGCAACGCTCATCCGGTAATCGACGAAGGTGGTGTAGCCCTGGTGCACGATGCGCACCAACAGGACGGCCAGGAAGCCCAGCGCCAGGGTTATGGCGAGGCGCCCGTACCAGCGGAACCGGGTCTCCTGCCGGCGCCGAGCCTTCAGGCGCGCCTGCACGGCGCTGCGGACCTCGACGGACCGCACGCCGGCGTGGGGGGAAGCCCCTTCTGAGCGGGGGACGTCAGTCATACTGTTCCCGATACCTCTGCACGATGCGCAGCGCGACGATGTTGAGCATCAGGGTGACCGCAAACAGCGTCAGGCCCAGGCCGAAGGCGGACAGGGTCTTGGGACTGTCGAACTCCTGGTCGCCGGTGAGCAGGGTGACGATCTGCACCGTCACGGTGGTCACCGTGTCCAGCGGATTGAGGGTGGTCTTGGCCTGCAGGCCGGCGGCCATGGTGACAATCATGGTCTCGCCGATCGCCCGGGAGACGGCCAGCAGCATGGCGCCCATGATGCCAGGCAGCGCCGCGGGCAGCACCACCCGCTTGATGGTCTCGGACCTGGTGGCGCCCATGGCCAGGCTGCCGTCGCGCAGGGACTGCGGCACGGAATTGATGATGTCGTCGGACAGCGAGGAAACGAACGGGATCAGCATGATCCCCATGACCGCGCCGGCCACCAGCGCCATCTGGTTCTGAACCTGGCTGAGATAGAGCCCCAGCTCGTTGAACCGCCCGCCGACCAGGTCGGCGCCGATGCCGTTGAAGAAGGCGCGGAACAACGGGCCTACGGTGAGCGCGGCGAAGAAGCCGTAGACCACCGTCGGCACCCCGGCCAGGATCTCCAGTAGCGGCTTGACGATGGCCCGGGTCCAGCCGCTGGCGTACTCGGCCAGGTAGATGGCCGAGAACAGGCCGATCGGGGCCGCCACCACCATGGCGATCAGCATGATCAGGAAGGTGCCGGCGAACAGCGGTACAGCACCGAACGCGCCGGCCGTGGCGAACTGGTCGGCCCGCATGGCGATCTGCGGATCCCACTGGGTCCCGAACAGAAAGTCCAGCAGCGGCACCGCCTGGAAGAACCGCCAGCTCTCGTAGGCCAGCGAAGCGACGATCCCGACAGTGGTCAGGACGGCCACCACCGAGCAGGCGATGAACAGCACGGCCGTCCAGCCCTCCACCCGGTTGCGGGCGCGGAATTCGGGCCGCAGACGGCGGAAGGCGAGGAAGAACCCGCCAATCGCCAGCACCCCGGCCAGCACCAGGACGCCGTAGCGCAGGGCCTGTTGCAGGCGTTGGGCCTCGGCCACCTTGGCGTCCAGGGCCGTGCGCAGGTCGCCGGAATAGAGGGTTTCGCTGGGCTGGCCGCCGCCGGCCAGGGCGTGGGCGTCGTCGAAGAACACCGTCTGTTGCTGGTCGGCCAGGGCGGCTACGGCGGCCGGGACCTCGCTGCGTAGCAGGGCGCTCTCCGCGCGCCCGCCAAACGCCGCGTGGGCCAGCAGCACCAGCGCCGCCGGCACAGCCACCCAAAGCATCACATAGGCGCCGTGGTAACCCGGCCGCGAATGGGGACGTGCATCCCGCGCCACGCTGGCGGTCAGCTTCCGCCGGCCTAACGCGTAGGTGGCCGCGGAGAACAGGAGCAGCGCCGCCAGGGCGGCCCAGGTCATCATCAGGCGATCCCGCGAGTCCGGACATGCAGCTTCGGAGCGGTCTGACCGCACCCTGCGCGGCGGACACTGCCCGCCGATTGCAGTCGTCATGCTACAGTTTCATGACACTTTCGCGACGAGGCCCGCTGCCGGCAGAGCGGGGGCGGCGATCAGCGGAAAATATACCGTGAAGGTGGTCCCCTGATCGCGCAAGCTTTCCACCGACAGGCCGCCGCGGTGGCGGTTGGCGATGTGCTTGACGATGGCCAGGCCCAGGCCCGTGCCGGCGCGCTCATGGCTCTTCTGGCCCTCGACCCGATAGAACCGTTCAGTGAGCCTGGGCAGGTTCTCACGCGCGATGCCCGCGCCGCTGTCGGTGACCCGCAGGACGGCGTAGGTCTCGGCCGAGTGGTCGGGGGTCAGCAGCGACAGGCGCTGGGCCTCGGCGCGCAGGCCGGCGGCGCAGGCCTCGGCGGTCAGGCCGCTCTCCACCTCGATGCGCACCTTGGCGCCGGGGGGCGAGTACTTCACTGCATTGTCGATCAGGTTCTGCGCCACCTGGACGATCTGGTCGCGGTCGCCGAGCACTCGGGCGGCCCCGCCACGGGCCAGGACCGGTTCTAGCACCACGCCGCGCTCCCGGGCCAACTGGGTCACCGCGTCAACCACGTCCATCACCGCCTGGGAAAGATCGACCTCGTCGTCCGGGGCGATATGCTCGTTCAACTCGATGCGGCTCAGCGACATCAGGTCGTCGATCAGCCGGCTCATCCGCTCGGCCTGGGCGTGCATGATTGCCAGGAAGCGGTCGCGGGCGGTCCGGTCGTCCTTGGCGTGGCCGCGCAGGGTCTCGATGAAGCCGGTCAGAGAGGCCAGCGGCGTGCGCAGCTCGTGGCTTGCGTTGGCCAGGAAATCGGTGCGGGTGCGCTCCACCCGGCGCACTTCGGTCTCGTCGCGGAAGGCCAGCAGCGCCAGGTGCGCGCCGTCGAGGGCGAGGCCCAGGGGCCGGGCGTGAACCCGCAGGATGCGCGCCTGCACGCCGCCGGTCTCATAGACGGTCTCGGCGTCCCGGGCGCCGAATAGCGCCTCGTCCACCACCTCCAGCACCTGGGGATCGCGCACCAGGGTGACCAGCAGGCCTTCGCTGTGCTGGATGCGCAGCAGCTCGCGCGCCGCGGTGTTGGCGAACACGTAGCGACGGTCTGACAGGTCGTCGCGCTCCGACGCCTGGATCACCAGGATCGGGTCCGGCAGGGCGTTGATCAGGGTGGCGTAGGGGGCCGCCTCCCCGGCCCCGCGGGCGACCTGCGGCGCTTCATCCGCCGCATCGGTCTCCGCCCGGCGGTCGGCCACGATCATAGCCAGCGCGGTGGTCGCGGCGATGAACAGCAGCGCCGCCACCGCCGCCGGCGCGTCCAGCCGCTGCAGCGCCGCCAGCGCCAGGATCGAGGCCAGGCCCGCGAACCCCGCCGCGACTACCGGCCATAGCGAAGCCTCCCGCTTGCGCGGCGCCATGAGCGAAGGCGGCTGCAGGAGCGGCAAGGCGAATCTCTCCGTGGTGGAAGTGTCCAGCATCCGCATGGATATGTCACCGACATGACAGTCAGCCCCGCCCGTTTGAAGGAACCGCGCTGACAGGGCTACGGTTGAGTGACTGGAGGCGCCGACGCATGCAAGTTCCCGAGCAAGCGGACATGGCGGCCCTGCGCTTGGCGCTGGAGCGCGAACTCGCCCTGCGGCGCGAGATCGACCACCGGGTCAAGAACAACTTTCAGCTCGTGGCTTCACTGCTGGTCCTGCAGGCCCGCCGCAGCGAGAGCGCTGCGGCCCGCGACGCCCTGAGGGCGATGAACCAGCGGGTCACCGCGATCAGCGTGCTGCATCGACAGGTCTATCGCGACGACGGCGCCGAGTGGGTGGACGCCGCTGTGATGGTCCGCGAACTGGTCGGCGACCTGGCCGCCTCGGCGGGCCGCGACGGCGTCAGATTCTCGATGAGCCTCGATCCCGTGATCCTGCCCGCGGCCCAGGGCGCGCCCCTGGCCCTGGTGGCTGGCGAGCTGGTCGGCAACGCCCTGGGGCACGGGTTCCCCAAGGGCCGGGCCGGCGTTGTGACGGTCACCCTGGACCGCACGGCCGACGGCTTCGAACTGATGGTCGCCGACGACGGGGTGGGCTTTGAGGGCGAGGCGCCGCGCGGCTTCGGCCTGACCCTCGTTCAGCTGTTCGTCGAGCAGCTTCGCGGGCGGCTGGAGGTCAACCCGGCGCAACCGGGCGTCCGCGCGCTCGTTAGCGTCACCATGAGCCCCACCGAACCTGCGCCGGCCTGACCGGTGTCCAATCTCGCCAACATCGTCGGCACGGGCGCCGCCCTGTGCTCCATGTCGAGCTTCATCCCGCAGATCGTGAAGATCGTGCGCGAGCGCGACGCGTCATCGGTTTCGTTGCGCATGTACGTGGTGACGGTGACCGGCTTTACCCTGTGGATCGCCTACGGCGTGCTCACCGGCGCCTGGCCGGTGACCGCCGCCAACACCGTGTGCCTGGGAATGTCGGCCACCATCCTGGGGTTGAAATGGCGGTTCGGTCGCAAGTCCCGGGCCGCTCGGGTCTAGCCAGCGCGGGACGGGCGTCTTAAGGCTCCCAGCCTGGCCCGTTGGGGCGCGTTTGAGGTCCCGGGATGAACCAACGGTTGGCGGCGGCGGAGGCGGCGTTGCAGGCAGGCTGCGGGCCGGAGGCGATCGAGCATCTGATCGGCGCCATCACCGAGGACCCCGCCCAGACCATGCAGGTCTATCGCGCGCTGGTCATGCAGTTCTATCGCGCCAAACGCCACGGGGAGGGCGTGGCTTGGTCCGACAAGGCGCTGGCTCGGTTCCCGCGAGACCTCGACTTGTGGAACCTGCGCGGCGTTATGCTGCGGCAGCTCAAGCGCTTCCCCGAGGCCTTGGCGGCCTATGACCAGGCGCTGAAGATCCGCCCCGGGTACGTGCCTACCCTGTCCAATCGCGGCAACGTCTATGTCGATATGAAAGACGGGGTCCGGGCGGAGGCGGCGTTGCAGGCAGGCTGCGGGCCGGAGGCGATCGAGCATCTGATCGGCGCCATCACCGAGGACCCCG
>NZ_JBKJTG010000023.1:0-3802 GCF_046590535.1 Phenylobacterium sp.
GCTGGCGCTCTATGCAGCCCGCAAGGCGATCGCCCGCGAGGCGCTGACCGGCTGGCTGGAGCGCCGCGGGGTCGCCTCGAGCACCGAGGTGGAAGCCTTTGGCCTGTCCGGCTTCACCGCCCGCATGTCGGTGGGCGATCCGGCCCGCCCCGACTTTGCCGCCGCCCGGGTGGACGTGCGCTACCGGATCAAGGGTTTCGGGGTGGAGGTGGGCGCCATCACCCTGCGCGAACCGGTGGTCCGCGCCAGCATTCGCGGCGGCAAGCTCAGCGTCGGCGCCCTGGACCCGATCATCGCCGAGTTCCGCCGCCGCCCGCCGCGGCCGGACGCCGCCAAACCGCGCATCGTCGTCGACGACGGCCTGCTGCTTCTGGCCACCGATTACGGGCCGGTGAGGTTGCGCGCCGATTCTCGGGTAGAGGACGGCAAGCTCGTGTCGCTGGCGGCGACCAGCGCGCAGGCGCAGCTCCAGGGGCCGACCTTCGCCGCCGCCCTGGGGGTCGCAACCGTCAAGCTCGCCACCCGGAGCGGACGGGTCGCGGTAATTCTGGACGCGCCGATCCTGGAAGCCGCCGCGGGGTCGGCGTCGGTCCGCGGCGCGCGCCTGCAGATGCGGTTGACGGCGCCCTATCCCGACCTGGTGAAGCGGCGTGGCGACGGCGCCCTGACCCTCCGCACCAACCTGGCCACGGAGCGGCTGGACATGACCGGCCAGCGGTTGCACGGCGCCCAGCTCTCCGGGGTCTTCGCCGGCCAGGCCGCAGGCTGGATTCCCGACCTGGTGGTGACCGGCGCCGGTTCCGCTGATCTGCGCGCCGGCTCGGGCGCCCTTGGCTCGGCGCGGACCGGCGCCATGACCGCCACCGCCAGCGCCAGCGACCTTCGCTGGACCCGGCAGGGCGGCGACCGGGTGACGGCCGGCCTGAGGGTCAGCGGCCTGTTGCGCGACATCACCGCCGCCGACCTCAAGCTCACACGGGCGTCGGGCGCCTTCTCCGGCCCCATGTCCGCCAGCCGTGCCGGGCTGGACGTCAACCTCTCCGGCCATGCTGAGGGGCTAGGCGACTGGTCGGGCCTCGGGCCGCCGGGACCGCTGGACTCGACCGACATCGCCGCGGTCAAGCGCGCCGCCCGCAGCTTCGCCTTCGCGGCCCCGGGCCTGGGCCTACAGGTCGCCGACGGCCTCAAGATCCGGCTGTCGCAGCCCTTCCGGATCACACCGGCCAGCGGCGGCGTGGTGCAGGTCAGCGCCCCGGCCGGCGCGCCGCTGTTCGGACCGCGCGGCGGGGCGCTTCGCCTGACCATGTCCGGTGGCGGCCTGCCAAGTGTGGAGGCCGATGTGGCCCGTCTGCGGTTTGCGGATGGCGCGACCACCGCCCAGGGCCGGGTGCAGGCAGCTCTTTCCATCGGCCCGATCGTCGACGGCCGGTTCGACGCCGCCGGGACCCTGCGCATCGCCGCCGGGTTCAGCTTCACCGGCGACCGCTGCGCCGCGGTCACCGCGGCCCGGCTGGAGTTCGGTGAGAACGACGCCACGGGCCTCTCCGGCCGGCTGTGTCCTGCCGGGGCGCCTCTCCTCACCCTGCGGGATGGCGACTGGCGCATCCGTGGCCGAGGCGAGGCGATCGCCGCAGCCGTGCCCTTCCTGAAAGCGCGGGTGACCGAGGGCGCGGGCAGCCTCAGCATGGGCCAGAGCCGCGGCGCCCTGGACGCCGCCATCCGGGTCGCCTCGGCGCAGGTGCACGACACCGCGCCGCAGACCCGCTTCAACCCCCTGCGCATGTCAGGGACCGCCGGCCTGGCGCGGGAGACCTGGACGGCGGCCCTGGCCTTTCGCACTCCCGCGGGCCAGCCGGTGGCCACCGCGAAGCTCACCCACGATGGCCGCAGCGGGCAGGGCGAAGTGGACGTGGACACGGGCCTGCTGGCCTTCGCAGACCGTGGCCTGCAGCCGGCGCAGCTTTCGCCGCTGGCCGCGGCGGTGGGCTCTCCGGCGCAGGGTGAGGCGCGGTTCGCCGGGGCCTTCACCTGGACCAACGCCGGCGTCGCCAGCCGCGGGACGCTGGCCATTCCTGGGATGGACTTTGAAAGTCCCGCCGGCCGGGTCACCGGGCTGTCCGGCGACCTGGTCTTCACCAGCCTGGCCCCGCTGATCGCCGCCCCCGGCCAGGTGTTGCGGGCCACCCAGATCGACGCCTTCGCGCCGCTGACCGGCGTGACGGCCACCTTCGCCCTGGAGGCGCAAGCGATCCGGATTTCCGGCGGCGAAGCGGCGGTGGGTGGCGGCCGGGTGCTGGTGGAGAGCCTTGAAATCCCGCTCGATCCCAAGGCGGCGACCCGCGGCGTGCTGATCTTCGAGGGCGTGCAACTGCGCGAGTTGGTGGAGGCCTCGCCCTTCGGGGACCGGGTCGATCTGGACGCCAAGGTCAGCGGCCGGGTTCCGTTCGAAACCGAAGGCCAGCGGGTACGCATCCTGGGCGGCACCCTGAAGGCCATCGAGCCGGGCCGGCTGTCGATCCAGCGCACGGCGCTGAGCGGGGTGGTGGCCGAGGGCCAGGTAAGCGCGCCGGTAGCCGCGGCGACGCCGGAGACCAACACCGACACCTTCACCGACTTCGCCTATCAGGCCATGGAGAACCTGGCCTTCAACACCCTGGACGCCGCCATCGAGAGCCGCGCCGATGGCCGGCTGGGGGTGCTGTTCCACATCGTCGGCCGCCACGACCCTCCGCAGAAACAGGAGATCAGGCTCTCGCTTGGCGACCTGATCGGGCGCAAGTTCCTGAATCGCAAGCTGCCGCTGCCTTCGGACACCGGCGTGAACCTTACGCTGGACACGACGCTTAACCTGGATGATCTGCTGTCCGACTACCGCGCATATCGGCAGCTTCGCGGTTCAGGTCCGGTTCAGCCGTGAGGGCCCAAGGATTGAGCGTTGAATTTGGAGACGTCCGCATGACCGCGCCGCCCCGATCCGTCGCAACCTTCGGGTTGCTCGCCGTTCTCGGTCTGAGCGCCTGCGCGCCGACCATCCGTGTGGAAGTCGCCCCGATCACCATCTACGCCAAGCTGGACGCTGACGTCCGGTTGCGCCTGGACGAGGACGTCAAAGCCTTGATCCAGCAAAACCCCAACCTCTTCTAGGAGGGGACATGAACATGCAGGGACGAGACATCATCACCGTGGGCGCCGCCGTCATGGCCGCGCTCGCCCTTCCGCCCGTCGCCATCGCGCAGTCGGCCCAGGCCAAAGCGACCGTGGACGCTGCCAAGTCCGCGGGCGTCGTCGGCGAGCAAGCCGACGGCTTCCTGGGCCTGGTGACCGGCGCCGCCGACCCGGCGGTGCGCAGCGCCATGGCGGAGATCAACGCCGGTCGGGCCGCCCTCTACCGCCAGGCGGCCGCCAAGAACGGGGTCACCCCGGATGCCGCGGGCGCGGCGGCCTATCTCCAGGTCGTGCAGTCGCGGCTGAAGCCCGGCGAGTACTACAAGCCCTCGGGTGGCGGCTGGTCGCGGAAATAGCCCGCGATCAGTCCAGCACCCTGTACGCCGGCAGGGTGAGGAATTCCTCGAAGCCGTCCGAGAGACTCATGTCGGTGAAGATTTTCACCGCCTCGGCGAAGCGCCCCTGGTCGTAGGCGCCGGCCGGCAGGGTCTGGCGAAGCGCCGCCATTTCCTCGTCCAGCAGGGTGCGGAATAGCTCCGGCGTCACCTCGCGCCCGTCGGCCAGGGTGGCCTTGTGGCGGATCCACTGCCAGATCTGCGCGCGGCTGATCTCCGCCGTCGCGGCGTCCTCCATGAGG
>NZ_JBKJTG010000206.1:0-13621 GCF_046590535.1 Phenylobacterium sp.
CCGGTTGATGGTCAGGCAGGGCCGCCCATCGAGGTCGCGCTCGCGGCGGATCGCCTCCGGCCACTGCTCGCCCAGCCGGGCGAACCGCAGGTCGTCCAGGGCGTCGCGCCGGTTCTCGGCCTCGGCCTCCGCCGCCAGCTCGAACGCCTCACGGGCGTCTTTCAAGGTGTCGTCGTCGGACAAGGGCGTGCCCCATGGCAATGCGCCCGCGCGAGCAGGCTCGGCGGACGAAAAGCGACCCAGCGAGGCCGCGGCGGCTAAGATTGAGAGGCGTCTCGCAGGCTCGCGACTAGGGCCGCGGGCGCAGTGATTAACGCTGGCATGTTTGTCGCACAAACGCGTGCGGCCGTCAAGAACAAAATAGGAACATCGCGCTGCGCCACGCCCCCGGCCGACGACATCGCGGGCGTGCTCTAGTCGGACACCTTGCTCAGGCCGGTCACCGAACTGGTCGTGGCCTCGCGCAGCGCGAACTGCTGGCAGGCCGGCGCATAGCCCTGCATCGTCCGTCGGCTGATCGCCTTGCGGAACCCTGTCTCGACCCAGATCTCGCAATAGTGCTCGCCGCCGTCCACCTGCACCATCCTGCGCCAGACGTAGAGCGGGCGGCCGTCCAGGGTCAGGGTCTCCGACCACGGGCCATAGAGCGCCGAGAGCGTATCCAGGTGCCGGCCATACAGCGACGAGGACAGGTCCGTGGCCGGACCAATGGCGCAGCCGCTCAACATCAGGGCCGCGCCGATCACCAAGTTTCGCATGTGCGCCGCCCCTCGAAGCTGCACCATGGCACGGCGAGGTTGAGCCGTCTCGCCTTCGTGGCGAGCCCTGCGCCTCAATCGGCGCGTGGGCCCACGGAAAGCGCCGCCGCTCAAGGCGGGAACAGCCTATTGCGCCAACTATGTCGGGTGTCGGCTAGACGCCGTTGCAACTCTGGCGTCAGGTGGCCCTGTCGATTGGCGGGGGCCATGGCGGATTATCGGTTGTATTTCATCGACGGCCAGAACCGGATTCAGGACGCCCATGACCTGGAAGCCGAAGACGATCAGCGCGCCTTGGCCATGGCCAGGGACAGGGTCGATGGCCGCAAGCTGGAACTCTGGCAGGCCGGCCGTCGGGTCCACGTCTTCCCGCCGGGCGGACACCAACGCTAAGGCTGTTTCGCTTTGGTTCACCATTGCGGGCCGATCCTGCGGAACCGCCGACTCACGGTAAGCTCCTTGAGTCCCCGGTTACCTGAGGCAGCCAAGTGATGTGCGTCCTGTTGGTCGAAGACGATTTCCTGGTGGCCGCCGTGCTGTCCGAGAGCCTCGCCGACGCGGACCTCAGCGTGGAGGTCGCCCACACCGACCGCGACGCCTACAGCTTCCTCAAGGATCCGAAGCGCAGCTTCAGCGTCCTGGTCACCGACATAAACCTCGGCCCCGGGACGGACGGCTTTGACGTCGCCCGTGCGGCCCGCGCAGCCCATCCCGGCATTCCGGTGATCTACATCACCGGCCACGCCTCCCACCAGTCGCACCTGGGTGTCGAGGGCTCGGTGATGATGGCCAAGCCCTTCAACCCCCAGGAGCTCGCTGTGCGCGTCAAGGAATTAGCGCTGCACTGAAGTCGTCGCCGGTTCAGCGTCAGCAAGCGCGACAAAACAAGGACCTGGAATACCGCTCCGAGGCTATCGGAGCGAAGCGCGCTCTGGGTGTGCGGGGCCGACTACTTGGGCGGTGGTGTCGCCGTCGTCGTGGCCACAGCGCCGGTGCCGTCAACGGGCGTGCTGGTGGCCGTGGCGGCCTGCTGGGCCTGCTGCTGCAGTTGTTCGTCGGGAACCACGCTTTCCGGCGCTTCAGTGGTGACCACCGCCTTGGAGGTCCCGGTGTCCGCCTCGGCCGTGCGTTCCTTGCCGCAACCGGCCACGGCCAGCGTGAAGGCGAGAGCAGCGGCAAGGCTGAATGTCGGGTGCATGGCAAAATCTCCTTGGCGGGCGTCAGGGTCTCAACCTTGGCCGTGGAGTTTGGTTCCGGCGCGATCGCCTAGGTTAACGGCGTTCAGGTTAACCAAGCCGCATTAACCCGCTGTTGACTCTTTGCCACGGCTAAGCTCGACTCATCCCTGGGTTTAGGGGTTCTCATGCGTATTTTGGGCTTGGCGCTCGCCGCTGCTGTCGCACTCGTCAGTGCGCCTTTCGCCAGCGCTCAGCCTTACGCCGGGATGGCGCAGGCCCGCACCGCCATCTTCTGGCATGATGCCGACCGCCTGTGGAGCGGCGGCATGCCGCTCGAGGCCTGCGACCAGGACATCATCCTGCGCCGCGCCGACTTCACGCCGATGGCGGCGGCGCGCATGGCCACGCTGGAACGGCGCGGCGAGCTGATCGGCGAGCTGCGCGCCTCCAACGCCCAGGCGCCGGCCATCCTCACCTCCGCGCGGGCCTGCGCCCTGGAGGCCGGGACGGCTACCACGGTCCCGGTGATGCTGACCCGCGGCCGCGAGGGCTGGAGCACCTTCCAGACCGCCTTCGCCACCTGCATGACCAAGCAGGGTACGGCCAAGAGCGTCGGGTCGATGACCCTGTGGATCGACCAGCGCTGCAACTGGTAGGCCGTTTAGACCGCCCGCGCGCCCACCGTCAGTAATGATAGCGGCATTGCGCGATCTCCAATGTCTGGTCCGCATCCTTGCCCGACACGCGATAGACCAGCCGATCCGTCCCGGTGATCCTGCGCGACCACCATCCCTTGAGGTTTTCCCTCAGCGGTTCAGGCTTGCCGGTCCCGTTGAAGGGATCGCGCTGGCATTCCTTGATCAGGTTGTTGACCCGCTTGAGCGTGTTGGGGTCGTGCTGCTGCCAGTGGAGATAGTCCTCCCACGCCCGCTTTGACCATATGAGCCTCACCGCCGGGGCGTTTCGCGCTGAAGGGGAGTCGGGTTCGGCGTCAGCAGGCGCGACAAGGCGGCGACCTAGAGGAGATCACGCTCAGTTCCGCCGCCCGCGTCCAGTTCATCGATGGCTTCTAGGAGGCGCGACGCGTTCTGGCGCGAAGACAGCAGGTGCATCGTCGCTTCCAAGGCGTTCCAGTCCGCCAGCGAGACCATCACCACCGGTTCGGCCTTCTGTCGTGTCACCAGGATCGGGCTGTGGCTGTCCACAACCCGATCCATCACATCTTTGAGGTTCTGCCGGGTGTCAGTGAACGTAACCACATCCATGGTCGCCTCCAGTCGGGCCGCAATATGTACCGAAATACGTACACATTCAAGTCCGCCGGCACAATCCCGCTGAAGACCGTCCGACGGAGGTCATCGGGTCGTCAACTAGCCGGCGAGGGCGTTGCGGCCCTTCGGCGCGTCCGGTCGCGCCTGATCGCCGATCCCCCAGCCCGCCGGGCAAGATCCTATCCGCCGGTAACGTACGGTCTGGCTGGCGCCGCCGCCGGCCGCCGCTAGCGGCTGCAAGGCGAACCGCGTCTCGAACGCCTGCTCCGGGTCGCCGCGCAGGCTGACGGTCAGGCCATAGCCCCGCCCGCCCAGGTCGCATCGCACCGCATAGAGGTCCGGCCGGATCACCGCGTCGCGGTGCGGCGCGCAGAACGCCTCACCAGCCTGGACGGTGGCCCGGGTGAACCCCTGGCGCAGGGTGGTGTCAGCACAGACCAGCACCGCGACCTCCACACGCCCCTGGGGGTCGATCGACTGCGCCAGCCACAGGGCCGGCGGGTCCACCGCCGCCTGGCGAGCGAGATATCGGGCCTCAGTCCTGGCGCTGGTGTCCGCGCAACCGGCCAGCACCGTCAGGGCCAGGCCGGCTGCCACCGCTCTCACCGGCGCACCGCCGGCGGGGTGATGTCGACCAGCATCACGGGCGGCTCCACGGGCCACTGGAACGCCGCCCGCGGCGGGGCCATCGGCTGCATGGCCCAGGCGGCGTAACCCACCGCCAGCACGCTGGCCGCCGCTACCAGCCATCCCGTCTCGGCCAGGATCGGCGGCCTCGCCTTCAGCAGGCCGATGCGCACGGCCAGCGGGTGCGGCGACCGGGCCGTCCAATGGCAGCCGAACGGTAGGGTGCGCACGCCCAGGTGGGTCTTCAGCAGGGTCTCGGCATAACGCCGCCGCGCGCCGGGGACCCGCCCCAGCGTCGCCGCATCGCAGGCCAGCTCCTGGTCCATCCGCAGCAACCGCGCCCCAAGGTGCGCCAGCGGATTGAACCACATCAGGCAGGTGATCGCCGCCGCCGCCGCCCCGGCCCGGGGATCACCGCGCACGATGTGCTCGCGCTCGTGCGCCCGGATCAGCGCGCGCTCGTCGGGCGAATAGTCCGCGCTTGCGGCCGG
Organism: Phenylobacterium sp.; assembly: GCF_046590535.1. Classification (GTDB taxonomy): domain Bacteria; phylum Pseudomonadota; class Alphaproteobacteria; order Caulobacterales; family Caulobacteraceae; genus Phenylobacterium. The sequence continues at coordinate 4,326 of NZ_JBKJTG010000206.1, forward strand.
CATGACAATGCGCGGGGCGAACACGCCCACGACGGCGGGCCCGGCCCGGCCGGCCCGCGCCTGCCGCAGGAACGCCGCCTGCGCCACGCCCATCACCGCCGCGCTCGCCAGCACCCCCGCCAGCCAGACCGCCAGGACTGCGCCCGCGGCGCCCGCGGCGCCGATCTGGTCGGCCCAGGCCGCTGGCCCGGCGCCGACCGGATCGCTGCTGGTCAGCGTCGGCCGGGGCAACAGGCTCGCCAGCATCGCCAGGGGCGCCGCCGCCCACAGCAGGTAGGCCGTCTGCGCACCCAGCCATCGCCGGGCCGGCAGCCGCAGGGCCAGGATCACGGCGACCGCCAGACTGAGCGCCCCGGTTGTTCGGATCAGGATCTCCAGGAGCTCAATCCTCATCGTCCAGCTCCTGGATCAGCCGTTTCAGTTCCGCCACCTCCTGCGGCGACAGCGGCCGGTGCCGGGCATAGTGGGCCACCAGTGGAGCCAGCTCGCCCCCGAACAGCCGGTCCAGCAGTCCCTGGCTTTCCCCGGTGACATAGTCGGGGCGCGACACCAGCGGGCGATAGGCCGCCCGACCGGCAGTGCGCTCCGAGGCCAGCGCCTTTTTCTTGAGCAGCCGGTTGATCAGCGTCTTCACCGTCGCCTCCCCCCAGTTCTGGGCGGCGCCCACCAGGGCGACGATCTCGTCGGCGCTCTGCGGGCTCCTGGCCCACAGCGCCTCCATGATCCGGCTTTCGGCGGCGGAGATGCGAGGACTTGCCATGCGGACGGGCTTCAGGCCGTGGCGAGCAGCTTGCGCACCCGCTCCTCCAGGTGGCGGCCGCAGATCACCGCCACGCTGGCCGCCATCAGCCCCAGCATCACCGCCAGCAGCGCCTCGGCGATCCCCGGCGCCATCACCGTCAGCGACGGCGTCGGCCGCACGTTGGAGACCGCGATGAAGGACCCCAGCAGGGTCAGGCTGGCCGCGGTGAGACCCAGCAGGGGTCCGGCGGTCCTCAGCGCTCGCAGAAATCCCACGGCGCGCGCCGCGCCCCGCCCGGCCAACGCCATGGCATAGAGCGCCAGCCCAAGCAGGGTCGCGGCTATCAGCCCGGCCATCACCAACTGCACCACCAGGGTCGCGTCGCCGAACACCCCGCCCAGGGTCAGCCGCTCGGCCACCGGGACGAAGACGGGGGAGTTGGCGTCTTGCGCCCAGGCCGGCGCACTCAACGCGGTGAAAAAAGCAGTCATGGCGATGATCCGGCGCACGGGCGTCTCCCTAAGATTACGTTTGTAAACTTGACCTGGAAACTACACGTGTAAACACCGCCGTCAAGCGTCGCTCTGCCGCCGCCCCTTGAGGCTGGCCGAGATATCTTCCAGCATGGTGGTCAGTTCGTGCGCCACGTCGCGGGTCATCCCCCCGGATCCTGAGGTCCGGTAGAGCCCGGACTGGCTGAAACCGCCGATCAGCCCGCCAAACGCCTGCGGGTCCGACAGCGCCAGGTGGGTCAGCAGTGCGCGCAGCAGGAAATCATGCGCGATCAGGCTGCGCTGGGTGTCCTCAAGCTGCGCCTCCAGCGACAGGACGCGGCCCATGTCTTCGCTCATCGCAGCCTCCGTTTTGCGGCGGCCAGCCTAGGCGCCGGGCGGAGCGGTGCAAGGCCCGGGAAGGAAAAGCGGCCGGGCGCACAACTTTCTTACAGGAAGCCGGAACCCCCGCCGCCGTTCTGCGCTCTTATCAACGCGGCGGCGACACGCCCCCCCCGACTTGGTCCCGTCGCATCAGAGCCCCGACGCCTCAACAGGCGCCGGGGCTTTTCTTATGGCCGCCGCATGTCCTGGCTTCAGACGTTTCCAACGGCGCCGTTCGTGCATCCTGAGCGTTGCAGTCGCCGTAGCTTCTCTATCGAGGTCGTTATGCCGCACGAAATTCGCACCCGGACGTTGATTTTGGGAGGGTTTCCTTCTCCGCTCAACCTGCGAGGCGTGGAAGAGCTTTGGCGAACAGCGATATGAACACCCATGCACCGGACCGTCGCCCACGCTGTGCTGGCGCCACAGGATTATGTCGTCAGCGTATTGAGCGGACTGATGCTGGGCGCGTTCCTTTCCGCCGCGGCGATGATCGCGGCCCAGGCCATTTAGACATGAGCAGCAACATCCGTAGTCTTGCCCTCGCCCTCGCGGCCGCCACTCTCGCCACCACGGCTCACGCCCAGGCGACCTCCAGCCAGTCCACCAACGTGGGCGGCACCATCTTCCAGCCCATCGTGCTGTCGAAGACCGCGGATCTGCAGTTTGGCACCATCGTGCGGCCGGCCACGGGCTCCGGCGTGGTGACGGTCTCGCAGTCTGATGGGACGCGCAGTCTCGCGGGCGACGGCGCCCTCCTGGTCGGCGGGCCCCATACCGCGCCAACCCGCGCGGCGTTCAGCGTCTCCGGTGAAGGCGGCCAGGCGATCTCCATCAATGTGCCCGCCAACCTCAACATGACCCGCTCGGGCGGGTCTGAACTGATCGCCGTCACCCTCACCGCCAGCGCCACCTCGGCGACGCTCACTGGAGCGCTCGGCGCCCCCGGTTCCACCACCTTTGGCGTGGGCGGCTCCATTCCGGTCGCCCCGACCACCGCCTCCGGCGCCTACTCAGGCTCCTTCCAGGTGACCGTCTCCTACAACTGAGCGGGTTCCTCCAACGATCAGGCATGCGGAAACCTCCCCCGGCGCAAACCGGGGAAGGCTCTGTAACCTTGCCGTCCGTGGCGTCTTAGACGCGACGCTTCTGGACGATGCCCAGCACGAACAGCAGCAGGACCGCGCCTGCCGTGGCCACCAGCAGGGTCCCGATGACGCCGCCCGCACTGAAGCCCAGGGCGCTGGCGATAAAGCCGCCGAGGAACGCCCCGACAACGCCAACGATCAGGTTCATCAAGAGCCCGTGATTCCGCTTCATGACTTTTTCGGCGATCCACCCGGCAAGGATGCCGATGATGATCATTCCGATGATGCCTACGCCGTCCATGTGATGTGTTCCTCTCCGCTCCGTGCGTCCGTCTCAAATGCGGTCGCTTCGGCAGAGGTTGCATGACTTTCGCGCGGACACCATTCACCGCATCCATCCGAGCGGTTGGCCGAGGTTGGCCCGGCCCGCCCGCGGGGCCGGCGCCCCGTGCCGGTTGAGGGCGAACTCCCCGAACGCATCGGCGGCGTGGCTGGCGTGATCGTGCAACGGCCCGGCATAGGCCCGCGTCGCCCGGCTCCACCGCTTGCGGTAGGCGCGCAGCCGCTCCAGCCCCACCGCGCAGCGCTCCGCATCGAACCAGGTGACCGGGATCAGCAGCCGCCCGGCGTTGATCCGCTCCTCCGGGTCGGTGGCCGTCCCCACGCGGATCGGCCTGACCCCCAGCGATCCCAGAGTCTCGAAGCGCGAACGCCCCGCCGCCCCAAGTTCGCGCACCATCACGTCGTGCGGCAGGTGATGGCCGCCGTAGACATAGGGCTTGTCGGCGATCGCCTGGCGCACGATGGCCTGCAACCCGTCGCCGCTGGTCTCGAAATAGTCGATGGCCCGCACCTCGCGGCCCACCTGCTGGAAGAACCAGATGGCGGTGTAGTCGTCGATCCCCAGGTCCCAGGCGGTCTCCACCTTCAGCGCCGGGTCGTGAGGGACCCGCCCGATCCGGCCCGTCCGCTCCGCCTCGCCCATCGCGCTGGCGTAGTAGGCGCCCGGCGCGGCGGCGTCGAAGTCCACCAGGTATTCCGTGGCGAACCGCGCCTCGCCCTCCGCCTCAGAGCCCAGTTCGGCGATCAGTTCAGCCCGCTCCTTGGCCAGCTGCGCCGGGGTGAACACGTCCGTGTCGGTGGCCGGCGAGCGCAGGGTGAACCAGCTTGGGTCGGCCGCCCGGCTGTCGAACGCCCGGGTCGCGTGGTTGCGCCCCCTTGGTGTCCACAGGAACAGCGCCCAGCCACCGTTCTCCGCCAGGATCGGCCGGATGAAGCCCCACGCCTCTGGCTTGGCGAGCGCCCATTCCGAGAACACCACCCCGGCCGGCGAGGCGCCCATCAGGCTGTCGTAGTTGTCGGAGCCCGCCACCTGCCAGGTTGAGCCATTGGCGAACGCCAGCTTCATGTCCGCGTCGTGCGCCACGGCCCCCATCTGGATGGCGAAGGCCTCCTCGATCCGTCGCAGGCCGGTGTGTGGGTTGACCGCGTCCCAGATCGCCTTGCGCCCCTGCGAAGCCTCGGGCATCAGGTGCCAGTAGTTGCCCGGAACCTCCGAGGCGCAGAGCGCCGCCCAGTGTAGCGCCACCTCGTCCTTGCCCCACCGGCGGTGCGCCACCACGTCGGCGCGCAGGCGTCCGGCCAGCAGCGCCTCCCACACCGCCACCTGGTGCGCCCGTGGGTGAAAGGTGCTCACCGGCAGGTCGACCTTGGGCGGTCGCGCCGCGCGCGAGGTCATCCCTTGGGTCCGCGGATCCGCGGCAGCTCGCGGGCATAGGCCACCCCGTCCGGCCCGACCACCCGCTCAAAGCGCCGGACCTCGAAGATGACCTTGCGCAGCGGCTGACCGCTGGCTGGCGGGGCTTTCAGGCCAAACAGATGCGGGGCGGCCACCGACGCACGCCAGCGCAGCGTGCCCACCAGCAGGCGATCGCGCTGCATGCTCGCCGCCGTGGCGTTCTCCGCCACGCTGAGCGCCCGGTCGGCGAAGCTCTCCCCAGCCCGCTGCCGGGCGGTCGCATAGGCGTCAGCGAACTCAGGGTATCGGTCGAGCCACAGGTATAGGGTCTTGGAGACGGGCAGGCCGCCCCTGCCGCACATCGCTAGCCAGGTCTCGCCCTGCGCCGTCCGTGCACAGATCTCCTCGGCCAGGGCATGGGAGTACCGCACCGGCGGGCGGCGGCTTGGGCCGCGCGCAGGGGCTCGCCGCCCCGGGGCTGGGGGTTCTCGCATGGGTGATCCTTCAGGTGGGGTGGGGGTGGGGGTGGGTCTGCGTCCGGGCGGACCGCTCGCCGCGCAGGCGAACTGGCGAGCTGGCCAGAGGCGCGCACCTATCAACGCTGGCATGATCCTGTCAGAAACGCGTGCGGCTGTCAAGAACAAACAACGAACATCTAGAGTGTCAGGCTATGGCGGACCCATGCGGGCCATGGCGCGTTACCCTCCATTGCGAAGACCCTGCGTCGGGTAGGCGACATTTGTCAGTAAGAGCGTTGAAATGACCGCAGTACTTGTCGTCGAGGACGAGGCCGATTTGCTGGAACTCGTCCAGGACGCCCTCGAGCGGCGCGGTCTGCGCGTCCGCGCAGCAGCCAGCGACGTCGCCGCTTATGAGATTCTCGAGGCTGAGGCGCCTGACTTCCGGGTCCTGATCGCCGATATCAACCTGGGCGTCGGCACCACGGGTTTTGACGTGGCGCGGCGCGCCCGCTCGTTGAACCCGGACCTCAAGGTGGTCTACATCACCGGCCACGCGGCCCACCTTGAGCGATATGGCGTCGCCGACGCGGTGATGTTCCCAAAGCCGTTCTACGCCGACGAGCTGGCCGATCAGGTCGTCGTCCTTATGGGGGATGGCGATCCCGCCTGACCGCGGAACCTCCCCGCCGGTCCGCCGTTACAGCTCAGCTTGAGACAGGAGGGTCGGATGCTGCGAACACTGCGTGACGTGATCGGATGCGTCTGGCTGCTGGCTCTGGTTGGCGCCGAACAGGTCCGCCCCAGCCGCCCGGAGTTCCGGCTGCGCTGAGCGCGCCGCTCCAGATTGCCGACGATCTCGCCGGTTCTGCATTTTCCTCCCCCATGGCATGGGGGGTGAACGGCCCGGCGTGGCGTCTTCATAGTCAGGAAGCCTCCCATGCCCAGGGCGGCCGACACGCAAGCCCCGACGCCCCCCGAGCGTTGGGGCTTTTTGCTGCGCTCTAGTTCTGGGTCGGCGCGGCCTCCACAGCCATCGGCGTCTCGATCTCGCAGCGCAGGCCCTCGGGCAGGAACTCCAGGCGCACATGGCCGCGCAGCTCCGCCGCCAGCCCCCGCTCAAGCAGCCGTGATCCGAAGCCCCGCGTGCTGGGCGCCTTCACCTCGGGGCCTCCTGCCTCGGTCCAGGTCAGCCGCAGGCGCCGCTCCGGCGCCGGCCCCACCGTCCAGTGCACCCGCACCCGCCCCTGCGGCGAGCTCAGCGCCCCATACTTCAGCGCATTGGTGCCCAGCTCGTGGAACGCCATGGACAGGGACAGCGCCGCCTTGGGCGTCAGCCGCACGTCGTGGCCGCTCAGCTGCACCCGGCCGCGCACCCCGTCGTGCAGCACGTCGAGCACGCCACTGGCCACCTCTGCGATCCCTACCCCGTCCCATTGCTCGCGGGTCAGGATGTCGTGCGCCGCCGCCAGGGCGGTGATCCGCGACATCAGCGCCTCGCGCGCCTCCGGCACCGTCTGCACCCCGCGCAGGGTCTGGCTGGCGATCGCCTGCACCGTGGCCAGGTTGTTCTTCACCCGATGGTTCAGTTCCAGGACCATCAGCTTGGAATGCTCTTCCGCCAGGCTGCGCGCGGTGTCGTCGCGCACGGTCAGGACCGCGCCGATCTGCTTTCCCGTGTCGTCCAGGATCGGTCTGGCCGAGCCGATCGCACGGACCACCCCGCCATCCGGCCTCTGTATCCGCCACGAGGCGTCCAGCACGACGGCCCCGTCGCGCACGGCGCGGGTCAGCGGCAGGTCCTGGGGCGGATAGAGGACCCCATCGTCCGTGAACAGCCGATAGGTCTGGCTGTAGTCATCCGGCGCCACGTCCAGCCGCGCCACCCCATGCAGGCGCTCGGCCGCCTGGTTGACGAACACGATGCGCCCCTCGGCGTCGGTGACGATCACCCCCTCGGCCAACTGGCTGAGGATTGCCGAGCGCTGGGCCGCCAGGGTCTCGTTGCGTTCGCTGATCTCCTGCAGGCGGGCTTCCGCCGCCCGGCGCTCGGTGATGTCGGTGAGCGTCACGGTCAGGCCGCCGCCCCGCAGCGGCCCGATGCGCAGCTCCACCACCCGGTCGGGCCGCAGTTTCGAGGGCGTCTCGAAGTGGGTCACCGCCCCGTCGGTCATCGCCAGGCGGCAGAACCGCTCGAAATCGGTGCCGCGGCCCTGCGGGAACCTCTCCCACATGCTCCTGCCGATCAGCTCATCGCGACTGACCCCAAAATAGTCCTCGGCGGCGCGGTTGACCAACACGTAGCGCCACTGCGCATCCAGCGCATAGAACCCGTCGCTGATGCTTTCCAGCACGTCGCGCAGGCGGCCGTCGCGGACGTCCGCAGGCTCACTCGGATCGGGGGGACTGTCGTCGCTCACGCTTGGCTCTCACGTCGAAAGGCGCGACCCTAGCAGGCCAGCGGGGAAAGCCTGAACCCCCCTCTCCTGTTTACGCCGCGCGCCGGGGTTTCGCCGCCGCTTTGCGGGCGCCTCCAGCGCCGGCTAGCTGGCCGCATCGGTCTTTCGCGAGCCGATCTCCTTCTGCGCCGCCGCGGCCAGCCTGGCGTGCGCCTGCGCGGCCGTGGCCAAGCGGGCTTGCAGGGCGCTCAACTCCCTGTCCGTCAGGTGTTCGATGCCGACGAACTCGTCCTCCGCATTGGAGGTCAGGATTAGCTCGTCCAGCTTGGTCTGGATGGCCATGCCGTCGCGGTTCTGGGTGTTTTGGATCAGGAACACCATCAGGAAGGTGATGATCGTGGTGCCGGTGTTGATCACCAGCTGCCAGGTCTGCGAGAACTTGAAAATCGGACCCGTGGACGCCCAGGCCAGCACCAGCAGGATACAGAGCCCGAAGGTCACCGGGCTGCCGCTGACCCTGGCGGTCTTGCTGGCGAAGTTCGAGAATGATCTGTTGAAGTCCATCGCGCCTGAACGCTAAGGGCCGGCGAGGCGTTGCGCCAGCACCCTGAAGCTTGGGCCTGCGCCTTGACCCTGATCTCCCGACCCCTGCCCGACGCCGCCGACGCCCTGCCGGACCACATCTCCGACACGGTGAAGGCCATCGCGTTCCTGCATGAACAGCACCGCGCGGACGGCGCCCGCGCTCAGCTCCTCATCGAGCGCCTGACCTGGTCGGCGGCCCGTCCGGGCGCCATCGCGGTGATCCTGCTGATCGCGGCGGCCTGGATCGGCCTGAACCTCGCCTTGCCCGCCCTCGGCCGCCCGCCCCTCGACCCGGCGCCGTTCTTCTGGCTGCAGGGCGCGGTCGCCTTCACCGCGCTGATGATGACCATCCTGATCCTCACCACCCAGCGGCGGGAGGATCAGCTCATCGAACTGCGCGAGCAGCTCATCCTGGAGCTTGCCATCCTGGCCGACCAGAAGGCCGCCAAGACCATCGAGCTGCTGGAAAGCCTGCGCCGCGACCTGCCCAGCGTCCGCGACCGCACCGACGCCACCGCCGACCTGATGAGCGCCCCGGCCGACCCCAGCCTGGTGGCCGAGGCGCTCAAGGAGGCCCGCCCCGACCGGCCGCCCAGGCAATCGGGGGGCGACGGCTGAGTCGGCCTGGCGCCGCGCCCCCTCACCCCGCCCCGGCCAGCATATCCAGCGCCACCCCCAGCACCGCCTCGATCCGGGCGCCCTCGCGGTGGTCGCCGGCGGCGGCCTCGCGGGGGGTCATTTCCTGACCGCAGATCCGGTCGCAGGCGGCGATCAGGTCGCGCTGGCCGCTAAGCCGGCGGCGGAACAGGGCCAGCCGCCTGGCCGCGTGCGCCGTGCCGTCGGCGTGGGCCAGCATGTCGGCCAGGGCCGCGCCGCCGGCCGCCGCGCCCGGCTGCACCTCCAGGGTGGACGGGATCGACGGGTCGTGCCCGGCGCGCCGCCAGCAGGCGCCATAGCGCTCGCCGGCCTGTTTCTGCGCCGGGCTCAGCCGGCCCTTGCGCGCCAGCCAGTCCAACCCGGCGTAGCGCCGCAGCGGCCCGGTCCTGGCCCCCCGTGGTCCTGGCGACGGCGCGATGGCCGCCCCGCGGGCGCGGGCCAGGGCCACCGTCTCGGCCACCCCGTCGCTCACCGCGCGGATTTCCGCCTGCGCGCTGGCCTGCCGCTCCCGCCGCAGCAATCGGTCCCGCGCCTCGCGCGCCGGGTCCTTGGTGCGCGCCATCAGCGGCCGCCGCCGCGGGCCACCACCGCGTCGGCCAGGCGATAGACCGCCTCGCCAGCCTGCCGTTCGCCCTCGATCACCACCAGGCCCGCGGCGGTGTGCGCCAGCAGTTCGCGCAGGAATCCCGGCCGCTCCCCCGGCGCCCGGCGGCTCAGCGCGCCGGCCACCACCGAGGCGGCGTCCTCCGCCGGG
>NZ_JBKJTG010000152.1:0-7635 GCF_046590535.1 Phenylobacterium sp.
AGGACGCGGCCTCGGTCGCCGGCCTGATGATCACCACCGAAGCGGCCATCGTCGAGGCGCCCAAGAAAGGCGGCGGCGGCGGCATGCCCGGCGGCGGCATGGGCGGCATGGGCGACATGGACTTCTAGTCCACGCTTCAAGGTCAGTAGCTTAAGGACGAGGGCGGGGCCGCAAGGCTCCGCCCCTTTTCTTTGGCTGACGCCTATCCTCGCAGCTTTTCTCCGCCCGGTACGCCGGCCACTATGCACTCGAACGGTTGGGAGGGCGCTGCGATGCTGCTCGAGGGGCTCAAGGTCGTGGAGCTGGCCACCTGGGTGGCGGGGCCCGGCTGCGCGGCGGCCATGGCCGAGTGGGGCGCCGACGTCATCAAGGTGGAGAGCGCGGCGGGCGACCCCACGCGCACCTTCTTTCCCGACACCCCCGAGAGCCCCGGCAATCCAGTGTTCTCCCTGGAGAACCGCGGCAAGCGCGGGGTGGTCCTGAACACCTCGAAGGCTGATGGCCGGGCCGCCCTGCTGGCGATCCTGGCGGACGCCGACGTGTTCGTGACCAACCTGCGGCCCGGCGCCCTGAAGCGCGCGGGGCTGGACTACGCGAGCCTGAAGGCCGGCCTGCCCCGGCTGATCTACGCCAGCGTCTCCGGCTATGGGCTGGAGGGCGCGGACGTGGATGTGCCGGCCTTCGACATCACCGGGTTCTGGAGCCGGGCCGGGGTGGCGGCCTCGACCATCCCGCCGGATCAGCCCCCGTTTCCCTGCCGCCCTGGCTTCGGGGACCATGTGACCGCGCTCGCCACCCTCTCGGCGGTGCTGGCGGCCGTGCATGAGCGCAGCCGCACAGGCGTGGGCCGGCTGGTGGAGACCTCACTGATCCGCACCGGCGCCTACGCCATCGGCTGGGACCTGTCGGTGCAGCTGCGCTACGGCCAGGCGGTCACCGCCCAGCCCAGGCGGGATCGCCCCAGCGCCATCTCCGGCTATTTCCGCACGCGGGACGGCCGCTGGATCTGCATGGTCCCGCGCGGCCCCGCCTGTTTCCCAGCGGTGATGGCGGCCATCGGCCGGTCCGACATCTGCGAGAATCCCCGCTACGCCATCCCGATGGCCGAGCAGGATGCGGTGCGCGAGGTGATGGCCATCGTCGACGCCGCCTTCGCCGAACTGAGTTTCGATGCGGCCGGGGCCATGCTCACCAAGGCTGACGTAATCTGGGCGCCGATGGCCACTCTGGCCGAGCTGGCGGCCGATCCGCAGGCCCAGGCCGCAGGCTGCTTCGTGGAGACGCCGGATGGGCGGGGCGGCAGTTTCCGGGCGCCCGCCATGCCGGCCAGGTTCCCCGGCCTCGACCCGGCGCCGCCGCGGCCCGCGCCGCAGCTAGGCCAGCACACCCGCGAGGTGCTGCGCGAGGCCGGCCTGACGGAATCCGAGATTGACGCGGTGGCTTAGCTCTTCTGGTCGCGCAGCAGCATGGCGCCGACCCAGGAGACCACGCCGGTGACCACCGCGGCCAGCACGCCAGCGACCAAGCCGTCCACCTGGAAACCGCCCAGCAGCATGGCTACCAGCCCGATCATCGCGGCGTTCACCACCAGCAGGAAGAGACCCAGGGTCAGGACGGTGATCGGCAGGGTGAGGATGAACACCACGGGCCGCACGATGGCGTTGACCACCCCCAGCAGCACGGCAGCGAAGATCAGGGTGCCGGTGTTGTTGAAGCTGACGCCCGGCACCAGCTTGGCGGCGAGCCACAGGCCCAGGGCCGCAAACACAAAGCGCACGAGCAGTTTGGCGAGCATCGGATTCCCCCGGTTGCAACGGCGCGATTAGACCCGCTCGGACGGTGGAAATCTAGGCGGCGGTGACCGCGTCGCTCACCGGCACGTGCTGGGAGAGGCGCCCGCCGATGCGGATGGGCTCGATGCGGCGGGCCAGGCCGGTGGCGTCGTCGGTCTCGACATAGACCCCGCAGACCGTGGCGCGGCCCTCCGCCGGGCGGTAACGGCCGCCGGAGATGCGGGTGGTGAACCGCCTGAGCGGCTCTTCCTTCTGGTTGCCGATGACGCTGTCGTAGTCGGCGCAGGCGCCGGCGTCGGTCTGGAAGGCGGTGCCACCGTTGAGGATCTGACAGTCGGCGGTGGGGACATGGGTGTGGGTGCCCACCACCAGGCTGGCGCGGCCGTCGCAGAAGTGGCCCATGGCCATCTTCTCCGAGGTGGCCTCGGCATGGATGTCCACCACGATGGCGTCGGCGGCCATGCCCAGGGGGCAGGCCTCCAACTCGCGGTCCACGGCGGCGAAGGGATCGTCGAGCGAGTCCATATGCACCCGGCCCAGCAGGTTGATCACCAGGATGCGCTTGCCTGAGTCGGTTTCGAACAACTGGGCCCCGCGGCCCGGCGCTGCGCTGAAGGCCGAATAGTTGAGCGGGCGGATCAGCCGGGGCTCGCGCACGATGTAGGTGAGCGCCTCCTTCTGGTCCCAGGAGTGGTTACCGAGCGTCAGGCAGTCAGCGCCAGCGTCGAACAGCTCACGCGCCGTGGCCTCGGTGATGCCGAAGCCGGCGGCGGCGTTCTCAGCGTTGACCACCACGAACTCCAGGCCCAGGCGGCGCTTCAGCCCCGGCAGGTGCTCGGCCAGGCCGTCCCGGCCCGAGCGGCCGACGATGTCTCCGAAGAAGGCAAGTCTCATGGCGGCTTCCTAGCGGACGCGGATGTAGTCCGTCTCGGTCAGAATGGCGTCGAGCCGCTGGTCGTGCGGCTCGATGGGGACTTCATCCACCTCCTGGCCGGCGTAGGCCAGACCCAGGACGAAAACCGGCCGGGTTGCGCGAAGGTTCGCCAGGGTGCGGTCGTAGTGGCCAGCGCCCTGCCCCAGGCGCCCGCCTCGGCGGTCGAACGCCAGCAGAGGGGCGATCACCAGGTCCGGCTCGACCGAGGGCGCGGACGGTGGCGGAGCCGGGATGCCGAACGCATCGGGCTTAAGGTTATCGGCCGGGTTCCAGAGGCGGAAGGCGAGGACCGCGTCGCGGCTGGCGGCGAACGGCAGGGCGGAAGCGGCGCCGCCCCCGGTCAGGCGCGCCATCAGCGGGCGGGGGTCGATCTCCGAACCCTGGGCTAGATAGCCGCAGACGATGCGAAAGGGCGGCAAGGCGTCGAGCGGCGCCAGGGCCGCGGCGCGCTCAGCCGCATCCGGCGCTTCGGCGGCCAGGCGGCGGCGGCGGGTTCGCAGGTGTTGGCGCAGGGCGGGCTTGTCGGTCACGCTGTCGCTTTACAGCGAAGGAAGTGGCGGCGCCGCAAAGCCGTGAAGGACTGTTTCATTCCCTCGACCTGTTAGTAACAGGTGGGCGCCGTGTGCCCGAGACCACGATCCCGGCCAGGGACAGCTCCCTTTGAGTGAATTAGGGTCGCTGGAATATGTCGCCTTCGACGAGAGCTGCAGCAGACCCGCCGCTTAACAAGGTAGTGATCCCGGGCGGTTTTCTCAAGCGACGTCGCTAGGCCGCCTCTTCGCCGGCCAGTTTCTCGATGCGCTTGGCGGCGGTGTCCAGCGCGGTGACGGCGCGGGTCTCGATGCGGGCGCGGTCGGATTGCAGACGCCCGACCTCGGTCTGCAGGCTGGCCAGGCGGTTGCGGGCGTCCGCCAGTTCGTCGGCCAGCAGCAGAGCGCCCATCAGGAACAGGCGTGTGTCGCCGAGCTGGCCCATATCCTGGCTGACCTGGCGGACCTGGTGGTCGAACATCTTGGCCAGCTCCAGGAGGTGGGCCTCCTGCCCGTCCTCGCAGCCCACCGCATAGGGGCGGCCGTTCACGTCGACGGTGATCTGGGCCATGGCTAGGGCTGCTCCTTGGCCGGCGCCTGGCCGTTCAGGGCGGCGCGGATCTCGACGATGGCGCGGCCCAGGGCGGCGGAGGCATCGGCGCCGGCCTCCTCCAGCTCGCGCTCGCGGGCGCGGGCCTGGTCGAGGGCGGAGGCGAGATTGGCGCGATCCTGGTCGAACAGGCCGTCGGCCGCGGCGCCCGCCTGTTTCAGGCGCGCGGCGAGGCGCTGCTCCAGAAGGTGCAGGGCGCGTTCGAGTCTCTTGGCCGCCAGGTCGAGCGCGTTGTCGCTCGCGTTCATCGCCGTCCTCCCGAAAAGGTGTGGCGACCCATCTATAGACCTGCGTCGGCCCGCTTGTGAATCCACCGCGGCGCGGCGTCCGGTTCCTTGACCCCTGCGCGCTTGCATGCGACCCCGCCGGGCATCCTCCGCCGCCAGCCGAACCGGACCTCGATGCCCGCACCCCTGCAGACCATGGCCGACGCCATCCGCGTGCTTTCGATGGACGCCGTCGAGCGGGCCTCCAACGGCCACCCCGGCATGCCCATGGGAATGGCCGACGTGGCCACGGTTCTGTGGACCAGGTTCCTGAAGTACGACGCGGCCAATCCCCACTGGCCCGACCGCGACCGCTTCGTGCTGTCGGGCGGCCACGGCTCGATGCTGCTCTATTCCCTGCTGCACCTGACCGGCTTCAAAGCCGTGACCATGGACGAACTGAAGACCCTGCGGCAGCTGGGCTCGAAGACGCCCGGCCACCCCGAGTGGGGCCACACCCCTGGGGTGGAGACCACCACCGGCCCGCTGGGCCAGGGGCTGGCCACCGCCATCGGCATGGCCATCGCCGAGCGCCGGCTGGCGGCGCGGTTCGGCCAGGACCTGGTGGACCACCGCACCTGGGTCGAATGCGGCGACGGCGACTTGATGGAAGGCGTCAGCCACGAGGCGATCAGCCTGGCCGGGCGGCTGAAGCTGTCGCGCCTGACGCTGCTGTGGGACGACAACGACGTCACCATCGACGGCCATGTGGCGCTCTCCGACGCCACCGATCAGCTCGCCCGCTTCAAGGCTGCGGGCTGGGCGGTGAAGCGCATCGACGGGCACGACGTGGGCCAGATCCGCCGCGCCATGGCCTGGGCGATCCGCCAGGACCGGCCGACCCTGATCGCGTGCAAGACCAAGATCGGCAAGGGCGCCGGCACCTTGGAGGGCCACCACTCCACCCACGGCGCGGCGCTCGGCAAGGCCGAGGTGGCCGCCACCCGCGAGAAGCTGGGCTGGCCGCACGAACCCTTCGTGGTCCCCGATGAGGTGGTGAAGCCCTGGCGGGTCGCCGGGCGCCGCGGCGGCAAGGCGCGCAAGGCCTGGGCCGCCCGGCTCGCCGCCTCGCCGCATCGCGCCGAGTTCCAGCGGGCGGTGCGCGGCGACCTGCCCGCCGACGCCTTTGAGAAGCTGGACGCCTTCATCGCCGAGTCGGTGGCCACCAGGCCCGGCGCGGCCACCCGGGCCCACTCCGGCGCGGCGCTGGAGGCCCTGTTCCCGGCGATCCCGGAACTGGTGGGCGGCTCGGCCGACCTCACCGGCTCCAACAACACCTTCGTCAAGACCACCCAGACCTTCGACGCCCCCGACTACGCCGGCCGCTACATCAACTTCGGCATCCGCGAGTTCGGCATGGCCGCGGCCATGAACGGCATGGCCCTGCACGGCGGGGTGATCCCCTACGGCGGCACCTTCATGGTGTTCTCCGACTACAGCCGCCCGGCGATCCGCCTGGGGGCGATCATGGGGGTTCGCGTAATCCACGTGTTCACCCACGACAGCATCGGGGTCGGCGAGGACGGCCCGACCCACCAGCCGGTGGAGCAACTGGCGGCGCTGCGCGCCATGCCGGGCCTGCAGCTGTTCCGGCCGGCCGACGCGGTGGAGACCGCCGAGTGCTGGAAGGTCGCCCTGCAGACGGTCACGGCGCCGTCGCTGCTGGCCCTGTCGCGGCAGAAGACCGCCGCCGTCCGGATCGAAGCCTCTTCGGAGAACCTGTCGGCCCGCGGCGCCTATGAGCTCCGCGCCGCCGAGGGTCCGACCCAGGTGACCCTGTTCGCCTCGGGCACGGAGGTCGCCCTGGCGGTGGCGGCTCGAGACCTGTTGCAGGCCGACGGCATCGGCACGCGGGTGGTCTCCACACCCTGCTGGGCGCTGTTCGAAACCCAGACCAAGGCCTACCAGAACAAGGTCATCGGCCGCGGCACGGTCCGCGTCGCGGTGGAGGCCGCCGTCCGCTTCGGCTGGGACCGCTTCATCGGCGAGGACGGCGGTTTCGTGGGCATGACCGGCTTCGGCGCCAGCGCCCCGGCCGACAAGCTCTACGCCCACTTCGGGATCACCGCCCAGGCGGTGGCCGCCGAGGCCCGCAAGCGGCTGGGCTGACACCGTGCGCCTGGGCACCCCGCTCTCTGCGTCGGCGGTCAGGGTGATGCTGCTGGGCTCCGGCGAGCTCGGCAAGGAGGTGGCCATCGAGCTGCAGCGGCTGGGGTGCGAGGTCATCGCCGTCGACCGCTACCCCGACGCCCCGGCCCACCAGGTGGCCCATCGCAGCCATGTGATCGCCATGACCGACCCCGTCGCCCTGCGCGCCCTGGTGGAGGCCGAGCGGCCGCACCTGATCGTGCCGGAGATCGAGGCCATCGCCACCGACGAGCTGGTGCGGATCGAAGCCGAGGGGCTGGCCACCGTCATCCCCACCGCGCGCGCCGCCCAGCTGACCATGAACCGCGAGGGCATCCGCCGGCTGGCCGCCGAGGAGCTTTGCCTGCCCACCAGCGCCTACGCCTTCGCCTCGACCGAGACCGAGCTGGCTGCCGCCGCTGAAGGCGTCACCGGCTTCCCCTGCTTCGTGAAGCCGGTGATGAGTTCGTCGGGCAAGGGTCAGTCCTATGTGGAGCGCGCCGACCAGATCGCCGCGGCCTGGAAATACGCCCTGGAGGGCGGCCGGGTGGAGCAGCCCCGGGTGATCATCGAGGGCCGCGTGGCCTTCGACTTCGAGATCACCCAGCTCACCGTCCGCTATCGCGGGCCCGAGGGCGTCATCGAAACCGCCTTCTGCGACCCCATCGGCCACCGGCAGGTGAAGGGCGACTATGTGGAGAGCTGGCAGCCCCAGGCCATGAGCCCCACCGCCCTGGAACGTGCCCGCGACATCGCCGCCACCGTCACCGGATCGCTCGGCGGGCTGGGTCTGTTCGGCGTCGAGCTGTTCGTGAAGGGCGACGAGGTGTGGTTCTCCGAGGTCAGCCCCCGGCCGCACGACACCGGCCTGGTGACGCTCGCCACCCAGGTACAGAGCGAGTTCGCCCTGCACGCCCGCGCCATCCTCGGCCTGCCGGTGGACACCAGCCTGCGCACGCCCGGCGCCAGCGCGGTGATCTACGGTGGCCTGGAGGCCACGGGCATCGCTTTCGAGGGCGTCGCCGAGGCGCTCAGCGTGCCGGGCGCGGACCTGCGCCTGTTCGGCAAGCCCGAGAGTTTCGAGCGCCGCCGCATGGGCGTGGCCCTGGCCCGCGGCGGCGAGATCGAGGACGCCCGTGCCAGGGCTCGAGAGGCCGCCGGGAAAGTCCGCCCGCTGAAGCCATAGGGCGCGCGTCGGAACCGATTATCGCCACGCTAGTTCTGCCGCCTGCGTCCTGACGAATTCTTCCGTCAAACAGGCGCAGGGAATGAGCGGAGACTCTCTTTGGCGCTTGTTGTGTTCGCCGGCCAGTCCAACACCGGCGGCTATGGGATGTCCGAGGCGACCCTGGCTCAGCCGTGGACGGCTGATTCC
>NZ_JBKJTG010000155.1:0-10223 GCF_046590535.1 Phenylobacterium sp.
GAGATCGAGCGGTTCCTGGCCCGACCCGACGCCCAGATCCGCTGCGCGCTCATCTATGGCCGCGACCTGGGGGTGGTGCGCGACCGCGGCCACCAGCTCGCCGCCAAGGTGGCCGCCGATCCTGACGATCCCTTCGACGTGGCCCTGCTGACCGACGCCGACATCAACGCTGACGGGGGCCGGCTGGAGGGGGAGCTGGCCGCCCAGTCGCTGATGGGCGGCCGCCGGCTGGTCCGCCTGCGCCTGGAGGCCGACAAGGGGCCGGTGGACAAGCTCGCCGCCGAGGCCCTGGTCCGCCACGCCGCCGGCGAACTCAACCCCGACGCCTTCTTTCTGATCGAGGCCGGGGCGCTGGGCCGGGAATCGGCGCTGCGAAAGGCCGCCGAGAAAGCGGCTGGCGCCGCCGTGATCCCCTGTTACGAGGACGAGCCCGGCGATGTGGCCCGCATGGTCCGCGAGACGCTCGCCAAGGACAATGTCTCGCTCACCACCGAGGCGCTGGCGGTGTTCGTGGCCCGCATGCCCAAGGAGCGCGGGGTCGCCCGCCAGGAGATCGAGCGCCTGACCATGTACCTTGGTCCCGGCAGTGGGGTCTCCGCCACGCCCGCCGACCTGGAGCCCTTCCTCGGGGTGGAGCCGGAGGCCTCACTCTCCGACGCCGCCGTGGACGCCTTCGGGGGCCGGCTGGCCGAGGCGCAGGCCGGCCTGCGCCGCGCCGCCCAGGAGGGCGAGGCCGGTCCCGCCGCGGTGCGCGCCATCGGCCTGCACCTGGGCCGCCTGCGCCGCACCCTGACGCTCGCCAAGGCCGGCGCGGGCCTGCAGGAGGCCGCCAAGGCGTCCGGGGTGTTCTGGAAGCAGGAGCGGGAGTTCCTGCGCCAGGCGCGCACCTGGACGCTGGATCACCTGGACGCCCTGCAACCCGACGTGCTGGCCGCCGACAAGGCCTGCAAGACCACCGGCTTCCCCGACCACCTGATCGCCGAGCGCCTGGCCCTGACCATCGCCGGCCGCGCGCGGCGGCTGGGGCTGTAGTCGCGCCAGGGCGCGCCCGTCACCCCACACTCAGCTGTCATCCCGGAAGCCGCCCAGCGGCTGTCCGGGACCCATAAGCACCGGATGGACAACGTCGGGAGGCGTCATCATCTGGACGTGGAGGTCGTCCCAGTTGGGATTGTCCGCCTCGATCAGGCGCACCTTCCAATCGCGCCGCCAGCGCTTCAGCTGCTTCTCGAAGCGGATCGCCTCGGTGACCTCGCCATAGCCCTGAAAGAAGACGAGCCGATCGACGCCGTAGCGCTTGGTGAACCCGGCGACGTCCTTGGCCTTGTGCTCGGCGATGCGGCGTTCAAGGCTGTTGGTTACGCCCACGTATAGCGTCCCATGGCGGGCGCTGGCGACGATGTACACCCAGTAGGTCATCGGCAAGCGTCAGTGTTCATAGGTCCCGGTCTTCGCGTGCGCGAAACCGGGATGACAACTGAAAAGGTGGACAGCGCCGGCCGCGCGCGGCGGTTGGGGCTGTAGTCGCGCCAGGGCGCGCCCGTCACCACACACCAAGCTGTCACCCCATCCAACTGTCACCCCACTAAGCTGCCACCACACACCAAGCTGTCATCCCGGAAGCCGCGCAGCGGCTGTCCGGGACCCATGAACACCGGATAACCATCATCGACGGGTCAGCCGGCGGCAGAGGTCGTCGAGCTGCTCCAGGGTCGCGTATCGGATGGTCAGCTCCCCCGAGCCGCCCCGGTCGGTGAGGCTGACGGCCATGCCCAGCGCGTCTTCCAGGTCGGACTCCAGGGCGGCGGTATCGGCGGCCTTGGGCGCCTTGCGCGGGCCGGACGCTTTCCTGGGACCGGTCGCCCGGGCGCGGACCGGGGCCTCGGCGTCGCGCACCGACAGCCCCTTGGCGACGATCTTCTCGGCCAGGGCCTCCTGGTCGTCGGAGGCCAGGATCGCGCGGGCGTGCCCGGCGGTGAGGCGGCCGTAGAGCACGTGTTCCTGCACAACATCAGGCAGTTGCAGCAGCCTGAGCGTATTGGCCAGGTGGCTGCGCGACTTGCCCACCGCCGTGGCGGCCTTGTCCTGAGTGTAGCCCATGCGGCGCATCAGCGAGGCGTAGGCCTGGGCCTCCTCCATGGCGTTGAGGTCCTCGCGCTGGACGTTCTCCACCACGGAAATCTCGAAGGCCCGGTCGTCGGGCAGCTCGCGGACCAGGGCCGGCAAGGCGCCCAGGCCCGCCGCCTGCGCCGCGCGCCAGCGGCGCTCGCCGGCGACGATCTCGTACTCGCCGGCGGTCTTGCGCGACGGCCTGACCAGGATCGGCTGCAACACCCCCTTGTCGCGGATGGAGGCCTCCAGCTCGGCGATCTCGGCGTCCGGGAAGTGCCGGCGGGGCTGTTCGGGGTTGCGGTGGATCAGCTCGATGGGGATTTCCCGGGCGCCCTCGGTGGGCGATCCCACGGCCTGGCCGGCCTCCGCCTCGCCCAGCAGGGCCGACAGCCCGCGGCCCAGTCCTCTGCGGCCCTCGGCCATGATCAGGTCCTCTCCAGGGTGGCGGCCCGACGCTGGCGCTCGCGCAGCACCACTTCGCGCGCCAGCTTCAGATAGGCCTGGCTGCCGGCGCACTTCAGGTCATAGACCAGCACCGGCTTGCCGAACGACGGCGCCTCGGAGACCCGCACGTTGCGCGGGATCACCGTCTGGTAGACGGTCTCCCCGAAATGGCTGCGGACATCCTTGGCGACTTGTTCTGAAAGACTATTTCTCCGGTCGTACATGGTCAGCACCACCCCCTGGATCTCCAGCTTGGGATTGAGCGACCCATGCACCAGCTCGATGGTGCGCATGAGCTGGGTGAGCCCCTCCAGCGCGAAGAACTCGCACTGCAGGGGCACCAGCACCGCATCAGCGGCGGCCATGGCGTTGACGGTCAGCAGGTTCAGGGACGGCGGGCAGTCGATCAGGACGTAGGTGTAGGCGCCCGAGGCGCGCACCGGCTCCAGGGCGTCGCGCAGCTTGAAGGAGCGGCGCGCCAGCTGGCCCAGCTCCAGCTCCACCCCGGAGAGGTCCGGATCGGCGGGGGACAGGTCCAGGCCCGGGACGGCGGTCTTCACCACCGAGTCCGCGATGGTCTTTTCGCCCATGAGCACGTCGTAGAGGGTGGTCTTGCGCAGCGCCCGGCCGACGCCCAGCCCGGTGGAGGCGTTGCCTTGCGGGTCGCTATCGATCAGCAGCACCCGCTCGCCCACCGCGGCCAGCGCCGTGCCCAGATTGATCGCCGTGGTGGTCTTGCCCACGCCGCCCTTCTGGTTGGCGACCACCAGGACGCGCATGGCCCGGTCAGACTGGCTTGGCACGACCAAGTCTTTCCACACGCACGATCTGGCCTCGCTCGCTGCTCAGGGAGGGCACGATGCTCGCCTCAAGCTCCCAACATCTTGTAGCCTCTTCGAGCTCCGCCGCAACATCTTGCCCCTTGAGGAACAATCCTGTCGCACCCCGGTGCAGGTAGGGCCGGGCATACCCGAGCAGCTTGGAGAGCGGCGCGCAGGCCCGTGCGGCGACGATCTCCACGGTGAGCTTGAGGTCTTCGGCCCGGGCATTGTGCACCTTGGCCGGCAGATCGAGCGTCGTCACTACCTCGGAGAGGAAGCGGCAGCGCTTGACCATGCTCTCCACCAGGTCAACGTGGAAGCCCAGGCGGCCCTTGCCGAGGATCGCCAGCACGATCCCGGGGAAGCCGGCGCCCGCGCCCAGGTCGGCCCAGCTACGCGCCTCCGGAGCCACCTTGAGGAGCTGGGCGCTGTCCCAGGCATGCCGCGGCCAGAACTCGGCGAGCGCCGAGGGGCCCACCAGGTTCATGTTGGCGTTCCACTCGCTGAGGAGGGCCAGAAACCGTTGCAGATCAGCCATCTGCTGCGGGGTCGCCCCCGTTGCGCGGGCGAAGCTGTCGGCGTCGGTGACCGCGTCCACGTCAGGCGGCGCGGCGGCGGACGTGGGCCAGCAGGGCGGTGAGCGCGCCGGGCGTCACGCCCTCGATGCGGGCGGCCTGGCCGAGCGTCAAGGGCTGCACGGCGCTGAGCTTCTCGCGCACCTCGTTGGAGAGGCCGCCCACCACGGCGTAGTCGAGGGCGGCGGGAAGCCGCAGGTCCTCGTCGCGGCGGAAGGCGGCGGCGTCGGCAGCCTGGCGGTCCAGGTAGCCCGCGTAGGAAGCGTCGATCTCCACCTGCTCGCGCACCGCCGCGGGCCAGGCCGCCACCTGCGGCCACAGCGCGGCGAGGTCATCGAAAGAGATCGTCGGATAGGCCAGCAATTCCATGAGGTTACGACGCTGGCCATCGGCCTTCACCGGCAGGCCGACCTTGGCTGCCGCGGCGGGGGTGAGGGTCAGACCGCGGGCCTCGGCGCGGGCGTCAGCCAGCGCCGTGGCCTTGGCGCCATAGGCCTGCGCCCGCGCCGATCCGACCACCCCCAAGACCAGACCCTTGGCGGTGAGCCGCTGGTCGGCGTTGTCGGCGCGCAGGGTCAGGCGGAACTCGGCGCGGCTGGTGAACATTCGGTAGGGCTCGGTCACCCCGCGGGTGACCAGGTCGTCGATCATCACCCCGATGTAGGCCTCGTCGCGGGCGAAGTGGGCGGCTTCCGCGCCCGCAGCAGCCCGTGCGGCGTTGAGGCCGGCCACCAGCCCTTGGGCGCCCGCCTCCTCATAGCCCGTGGTGCCGTTGATCTGGCCAGCCAGGTAGAGGCCCGGCAGCGCCTTGACCTCCAGGGCCGGGGAAAGCTCTCGGGGATCAACATAGTCGTATTCGATGGCGTAGCCATGCCGGCGGACCACCACCTCCTCCAGGCCCACGATGGTGCGCAGGAACAGGCCTTGAGTTTCGGCGGAGACCGAGGTGGAGAGGCCGTTGGGATAGACCGTGTCGTCGTCCAGGCCCTCGGGCTCCAGGAACACCTGGTGGCTCGACCGGTCAGCGAAGCGGACCACCTTGTCCTCGATGGACGGGCAATAGCGGGGCCCGACACCGGTGGCGCGACCGCCATAGACCGCCGACTCGCTCAGTCGCTCGGCGATGATCGCGTGCGTATTGGCGTTGGTGTAGGTGATCGCACATTCGATCTGCGGGGTGGTGATCGCCTGGGTGAGGAACGAGAACGGCACGGGCTCGGCGTCCGCCGGCTGCATCTCCAGTTTGTCCCAGGCGATGGTCCTGCCATCCAGGCGGGCAGGCGTGCCGGTCTTCAGCCGACCCATCCGCAAGCCCAGGCCGTAGAGCCGGTCGGCCAGGCCGATGGCCGGCGCGTCGCCCACCCGGCCCGCCGGGGTGCGGGTCTCGCCCTGGTGGATGACGCCTTTGAGGAAGGTGCCGGTGGTCAGCACCACCCGGCCGGCGCGGTAGGTCTCGCCGCTGGCGCCGATGACGCCGCAGACACATCCGTCCACGATCATCAGGTCCTCGACCGCCTCGGCGCGGATGGTCAGGTTCGGAGTCTGGGCCAGCTCCGCCTGCATGGCCTCGCGATAGAGCCGGCGGTCGATCTGCGAGCGCGGGCCGCGCACCGCGGCGCCCTTTGACCGGTTGAGCATCCGGAACTGGATGCCGGCCCGGTCGGCGAGCCGACCCATGAGACCGTCCAGGGCGTCGATCTCGCGCACCAGGTGGCCCTTGCCCAGGCCGCCGATGGCGGGGTTGCAGCTCATCTCGCCGATGGTCTCAAGCTTGTGCGTCAGCAGGAGGGTGCGCGCGCCCACCCGCGCAGAGGCCGCCGCGGCCTCGCAGCCGGCGTGTCCGCCCCCGATGATGATCACGTCCCAGGTCACGACGCCGATATAGGCCATCAAAGGCGGTGTTTCACGTGAAACATCGCAACCGTGGCGTGGCTCATTTGCCGATGCAGAAGGTCGCGAAGATACGGCCCAGCACAGCCTCGGGGTCGATGCGGCCGGTAATGCGGTCCAGCGCGCGGGCCGCCAGCCGCACGTCCTCGGCGGCCAGCTCCAGGCGCTCGTCCTGGGTCAGGGCGTGGCGCAGGCGCTCGGCCGCCTCGCTGAGCAGTTCGCGGTGGCGCAGGCGGGTGGCGGCGGGGGGCTCGGCGCCGTCGAGGGCGGCGGTGATCTTCTGCTCAAGGGTGGAGACCAGCCAGGCCATGTCGTTGGGACCCTTGGCGGTGATGTTGAGCACGCCCAGGCCCCGGCGTTCAGCTTCCTCCGCCGCCCACCAGCCGGCCTCGTTCTCCTTCAGGTCGCGCTTGGCGACGATGCAGAGGTCGTTGGGCGTTAGGCCCTCCGGGACCTCGGGGCGCTCTGCCAGGGCGCCGTCGACAATCCACAGGCGCAGGTCGGCGGACGCGGCCCAGGCCCTGGCCCGGCGCACGCCTTCGGCCTCGATCTCGTTGTCGGTGTCGCGCAGGCCCGCGGTGTCCCCCAGCACGGCCTTGTGACCGGCCAGCAGCAGCGGAACCTCGATCACGTCGCGGGTGGTGCCGGGAGTGGCGGTGACGATGGCGGCCTCTCGCGCCGCCAAGGCGTTCAACAGGGTGCTTTTGCCGGCGTTGGGCGCGCCGATCAGCGCGATCCGGTAACCCTGCCGCACCCGCTCGCCGCGCTGGGCGTCGGCGATGGCGGCGTCCAGCTCGGCGACCAGGCCCTCGATGGCTGGCCGGGCGCGGGCGGCCACGTCGGCCGGCACCTCCTCGTCCGGAAAGTCGACCGCAGCCTCCAGCATGGCCAGCGCCTGGGTCAGGGCGTCCCGCCAGCGGGCCTGCACCCGGCTCAGGCGGCCGCCGAGCTGCTCCAGGGCCTGGCGGCGCTGGGCGTCGGTCTCGGCGTCGATCAGATCGGCGACACCCTCGGCCTGGGCGAGGTCCAGCTTGCCGTTCTCGAAGGCCCGGCGGGTGAACTCGCCGGGTTCGGCCAGCCGCAGGCCGAGCGCCGCCAGGGCCTCCACCAGGGCGCCGACCACCGCGGGCCCGCCATGGACGTGGAATTCCGCGCAGTCCTCGCCGGTGTAGCTGCCAGGGCCTGGGAACCACAGCACCAGGGCCTTGTCGATCTGGCCCCCGGCGAGTCCCTTCAGGGTCCGCAGGCTGGCCCGCCGCGCCCGGGGCGCGGCGCCCGCCAGGGCGCGGATGGCGGCGTGGGTCTCAGGGCCCGAGAGGCGCACCACAGCCACGGCCGCCCGGCCGGCGGCGGTGGCAGGGGCGAAGATGGTGTCGTTCACTTGCGCAGGTTCGCGCTCATGCCGGCTTCCATCAGCTTGCGGAACTGCTCGGTGGCGCCCGTGCCGAAGGACATCCAGGTCTTCATCATCTCGTCAGGCGACAGCATGGCCATGTTGGAATCCATGCGGGCCTTTATCTCGGCCACCAGGTGATCGTTCAGCGCGCTCACGTCCGGCAGGCCCAGGAAGCGCCGGGCCTCCTCCGGCGTGCAGTCCACCTCGACAGTCATCTTCATGGCGTCATGCCTCGTGTCTTACGGGTGGCCGGGGGGCGGCCCCTCGCGGTAGTAGCGCCTTTCGGGGACTTTTCGAAACGGGAGACGGACCATTGGGCGAGCGCATCACCATCACCACCGCCGACGGCGCGTTCGACGCCTATGTGGCCCGGCCCGCCGCAGCCAAGGCCCCCGCGGTGGTGGTCATCCAGGAGATCTTCGGGGTCAACCAGGTGATGCGCGACATCACCGACGGCCTGGCGGGCCAGGGCTATCTGGCGATCTGCCCGGACCTGTTCTGGCGCATCGAGCCCGGCATCGACATCACCGACCAGTCCGAGGCCGAGTGGAAGCGGGCCTTTGAGCTGTTCAACGCCTTCGACGTGGAGACGGGCGTGGGTGACATCGCCGCCACCATCGCCCAGGTCCGCGCCGATTCGGCCTGCAGCGGCAAGGTGGGCGCGGTGGGCTTCTGCCTTGGCGGGTTGCTGGCCTTCCTCACCGCCACCCGCACCGACGCCGACGCGGCCGTCGCCTACTACGGCGTCGGCATCGAGGCCCGGGTCGCCGAGGCCGAGAAGCTGGCCCACCCGCTGATGCTGCATATCGCCGAGCAAGACCAGTTCGTGCCCAAGGAGGCCCAGGCGGTGATCCTTGCGGCCCTGAAGGACCACCCCTGCGTCGAGATCCACACCTATCCCGGCCGCGACCACGCCTTCGCCCGCGAGGGGGGCGAGCACTATGACGCGGCCGACGCCCGCACCGCCGGCGGCCGCTCCCTGACCTTCTTCGCAAAGCACCTGGCCTGATGCGCGCCGTCAGATTCGAGCGGACCGGCGGTCCCGAGGTTCTCGACTTGGTCGACATCGAGACCCCCGCCCCCGGTCCCGGCCAGGTGCTGATCCGGCATCAGGCGATCGGCATCAACTTCATCGACACCTACCAGCGCTCGGGCCTCTATCCGGTGCGCCTGCCCTCACCGTTGGGCGGCGAGGCTGCCGGGGTGGTTGAGGCGGTTGGCGAGGGCGTCACCCGGTTCCGGGTGGGCGACCTAGCGGCCTATGCCGGCGGCCTGGGCGCCTACGCCGAGCTGAACGTGCTGCCCGCCGGGCGCTGCGTGAAGCCGCCGCCCAGCGTCGACGCCCGCACCGCCGCCGCAGCGCTGCTCAAGGGGATGACGGTGGAGTTCCTGCTCACCCGCTGCCATGCGGTGCAGGCCGGCGAGATCATCCTGGTCCACGCCGCGGCCGGCGGCGTCGGCCAGATCATGGTGCAGTGGGCCAAGGCCCTGGGCGCCGAGGTAATCGCCACGGTGGGCTCGCACGACAAGGCCGACCGGGCCCGCAGCCTGGGCGCCGACCACGTGATCCTCTACCGCACCGAGGACGTGGCCGCCGAGGTCAAGCGGATCACCGGGGGCAAGGGCGTGCCGGTGGCCTACGACAGCGTCGGCGCGGCGACGTTTGACGGCACCCTGGGCAGCCTCGCCCGGCGCGGCCTGTTCGTCAGTTTCGGCAATGCGTCCGGCCCGGCCCCGCCGGTGGAGCCCCAGCGGCTGTCACGGGGCGGGTCGCTCTACTTCACCCGGCCGACCCTGTTCGACTACATCGTGACCACTGAGGAGCTGGACGCCAGCGCCGCAGCCCTGTTCGGCATGATCACCTCGGGCAAGGTCAGGATCGAGATCGGCCAGGAGTTCGCCCTGGCCGACGTGCGGAGGGCCCACGAGGCCCTGGAGGCCCGCGCCACGTCGGGCTCGAGCCTGCTGATTCCCTAGTGTTTCACGTGAAACAGCGCGCCAGTCCCTCCCTTCATGGGGAGGGACTGGCGGCTAGGTATTCATCGACTGGAAGAATTCTTCGTTGGTCTTGGAGTTACGGAGCTTGTCGAGCAGGAACTCGATGGCGTCCTGGGCGCCCATGGGGCCCAGGATGCGGCGCAGAATGTAGGTCTTCTGCAGGTGCTCCTTGGGCGTGATCAGCTCCTCCTTGCGGGTGCCGGACTTGATCACGTCGATGGCCGGGTAGACCCGCTTGTCGGCGACCTTGCGGTCCAGCACGATTTCCGAGTTACCGGTGCCCTTGAACTCTTCGAAGATTACCTCGTCCATCCGCGAGCCGGTGTCGATCAGGGCCGTGGCGATGATCGTCAGCGAGCCGCCCTGCTCCACATTCCGCGCCGCGCCGAAGAAGCGCTTGGGCCGCTGCAGGGCGTTGGCGTCGACGCCGCCGGTCAGGACCTTGCCCGACGACGGCACGGTGGCGTTGTAGGCGCGACCGAGGCGGGTGACGGAGTCCAGCAGGATGACGACGTCGCGCTTGTGCTCGACCAGGCGCCTGGCCTTCTCGATCACCATTTCAGCGACGGCGACGTGGCGGGTGGCAGGTTCGTCGAAGGTCGAGGCCACGACCTCCCCCTTGACCGTGCGCTGCATGTCGGTGACTTCCTCGGGCCGCTCGTCGATCAGCAGGACGATCAGGACGACCTCGGGGTGGTTGCGCTCGATCGACTTGGCGATGTTCTGCAGCATCACCGTCTTGCCGACCCGCGGCGGCGCCACGATCAGGCAGCGCTGGCCCTTGCCCAGCGGCGCGACGATGTCGATGACCCGGCCCGACCGGTCCCGCAGGGTCGGGTCCTGGATTTCCATGATCAGCCGCTCGTTGGGATAAAGCGGGGTCAGGTTGTCGAAATTGACCTTGGTTCGGACCGTCTCCGGGTCCTCGTAGTTGATCGTGTCGACCTTCAGCAGGGCGAAGTAGCGTTCGCCCTCGCGGGGTCCCCG
>NZ_JBKJTG010000183.1:0-3470 GCF_046590535.1 Phenylobacterium sp.
CAGGTTGTCTGGTCCGGCGCGCGATATCCCCGTCCCGGCTGCGTTTCTCAGACGCCCGCAGTTGCCGCCGCCCACGTTTGGTTGGCCTCGGCCCGGAAGCTGCGAAGGGTCCGGCGGCGGATCAGGTGGCGGTGGCCGGCGTCCTGGTCCTGGCCTTCGCGGCGCGCGATGCGGCGGGCGGCGGCTTGCGGCGGCTTGCGGCGGGTTGAATGGCTCGGCCTGACGATGGCCGGAGCCACCAGTGTGGCGCTCGTGGCGGCGGTCAACTTCGCGCTCGCTGGCGCTTGGATGGCGGTGGGCGCGGGCGGCGCCGTGTCGCGAGGAGGTACGGCAGCCTGAAGGCGATGGCTATGCTGCCGCCGGTGACCGCGGCCATCAGCAGTAAGGAAGCCCCGGCGAAAGGGGTCGCGAAGAGCATACCGCCTGCGGCGGAGCCGACGGCGCTACCCAGGCTGGCCGCTGCTGTCTGCTTGCCGAGTTCCGCACCCTGGGCGTTTCCGGCCTTGGTCGAGATCCAGTAGGTCACGATCGGCAGGAGGATGCCGGCGCTGGCCGCCACCGCGCCGATGACCACCAGCATCAGGGCGAAGTTCGACGCCCGGGGGACCATGAACAGCGCCAAGGCCAAGACCGCCAGCGCGGGCGCGATCAGCCAGCGGGTCTGCCTGGGCTTCACGAGCGGTGAGAAGACCAGCGTCTGCACGAGAATCATCACCAGGCTGCATTCGGTGAACATCACGGCGATCTGCGCTTGGGTCATCCCAAGCTCCTGGCGTCCGCGCAATGCCAGCCCGACCTCGAAGACGCCGACGGCGCCCGAGACGACGAAGGCCAGGACCAACAGCCTGAGGACGAGCCGGTCACTCCCCTGGACGGCACTGGTTTTCAATCGGGTGGCCGCGATGTGCGAGGCCCCTGGCACCGAGAGGGCGATCGCGCCGGCCACCGGCAGCGCGAGCAGCGCCGTCGCGGCGAGCGGGATCGCCAGCAGGCCGGACGGGCTGATCGGGCCGAGGACACCGGCGCCAAGGCGGGCCAACAGCAGGCCCAGCATCGGCCCCAGAAGGAAGCCGGTGATCCCAGCCACGCTGATCATCGTCAGCCGCCGGCCCCGGGATTCGTCGTTTGCCGCCAGGTCGCCGATCGCCGCCGAGGCGACCGGGATCACGGCCGCGGCGAAGATCCCGCTGACGAAGCGCGCGCCATAGACCGCAGGCAAACCGCGCACGAACGAGAAGATCAGCATGCTGGCCGCAAAGCCTAGGAGTCCGAGAATGAGGATGTTGCGACGGCCGAGGTGGTCGGAGAGGCGACCCCACAGGGGCGCGAACAGGAAGAGCCCCAGGACATAGATGCTGGTCAGCAGGCCCGTGTGCGACGAGATCGAACGACTGGCGCTAGAGACCCGCAACACCTGTTCGACCAAGTCCGGCAGGAGCGGCAGCACGACCCCATAGCCGATCGAGACCGTAAACACCGCGAGCATCAGCACGATGAGCGTGGCGAGCGGTACGCCCGCCGCACCGGCTCCGCCGCCGGAGGTCACGCGGCGTTGGCCGCCGGGGGGGCGGGCGAATGCGGGGGCGCGGGAGTCGGGCCTTTCGCGGAAGTCTGCGCAGGCGCCGGAGCGGCGGCCGCAGGTGCGGATGGGACGGAGGGTGCTGCTGCCGCCGACGCCTGAGGCGGTGTCGCGGGTGCAGATTCCGCGGGCAGGGCCTGGGTCGTGGCGGGCGTCGGCGTCGGAGCCGGATTCCCGACGCCAGGGGGAGCGGCCTGGGCCGCGGCCACCGTACCTTCGCCAGGCGCCCCAGGCGCTGGTTTGCCGGCCGTGGGCTTGTTGATGCCCGCCAGCTTGGTACGCTTGAGCAACAGGGCGTTGACGGCGACGACCGCCGTGCTCCCGGACATCGCCAGGGCGGCGACGGCCGGTCCCAGCAGGAAGGGGTATAGGACCCCCGCGGCCAGTGGGAAGGCGACGACGTTGTAACCGACCGCCCACCAGAGGTTCTGGTGCATCTTGCGCAGGGTTGCCCGCGACAGGGTGATCGCCCCGACGACGTCCAAGGGATCGCTCTTCATCAGCACGATGTCGGCGCTCTCGATGGCCACATCGGTGCCGGCGCCGATGGCGAAACCCACGTCGGCCTGAGTGAGCGCTGGCGCATCGTTCACGCCGTCGCCGACCATCCCTACCTTCTTACCCTTCGCTTGCAGCTCCTTGATCTTGCTTGCCTTGTCCCCTGGTCGCACATCGGCCATGACGGTCTCGATGCCAAGCCCTGCCGCAATCCGCCGGGCGGTTCCAAGATTGTCACCCGTCATCATGACGACCTCGACGCCGCGATCGCGCAGCGCCTTAACGGCCGCTGCGGCCGTGGGCCGGGGCGCATCGGCGATGGCGATCAGGCCGAGCAATCGTCCGCCGTGGGCCACGTGAACCACGGTCCGTCCCGCGCCCTGCAGCTCAGTCGATTTCGGGCCCAGCGCACCCAGATCGATCTTCTGCTGCGCCATCAGCAGCTGGTTGCCGAGGAGCACGGTCTTTCCGTCGAGCTCCGCCTGTGCGCCCATCCCCTCGATGTTGAGAAAGCCCGTCACCCGGGCCGCCGGAAGGTTACCGGCCCGATGCAGGATGGCTTGCGCCAGGGGATGGTCGGAGCCGGCTTCGACGGTCGCCGCCGCTGACAGCAACTGGGCTTCGGCGACCTCAGATCCCAGCACCAGCTCAACGACCTCCGGCTGGCCCATGGTCAGGGTGCCGGTCTTATCGAAGACGACGACGTCCAGCTTGGTGGCCTCCTCGAGGGCGGCTGCATTTTTGAACAGGATGCCGTTCGCCGCACCAAGGTCCGTGCCAACCATGATCGCCATGGGGGTCGCCAGGCCGAGGGCGTCGGGGCAAGCGATGACGAACACGGTGATGGTCAGCGTCACCGCGAAGATCAGCGGCATGCCGAATCCCCAGTACCACACGCCGAACGTCGCCAGGCCGGTCGCGATCGCGGCCAACACCAGCCATTGCGCGGCGCGGTCAGCGAGGAGCTGCGCCGGGGCTTTGGAGTTCTGCGCCTCCTGCACCAGCTTGACGATCTGTGCGAGCGCGGTATCGGCCCCGACCTTGGTCGCGCTGTACTGGAACGCCCCGCTCTTGTTGATCGTGGCCCCGATCACCGTGTCGCCGGGCTTCTTAGCCACCGGCATCGACTCCCCGGTGAGCATCGACTCATCGACCTGCGAATCGCCGCTCAGGACCGTCCCGTCGACGGGGATCTTGTTCCCGGGTCGAATGACCACCGTGTCGCCGACGACCACCTCGGCGGTCGAGACTTCGAGCTCGGCCCCTTGGCGCAGGACCATGGCCTTGGGAGGCGTGAGGTTCATCAGCTTGCTGATCGCCGCCGACGCCCCGGCACGCGCGCGCATCTCAAGCCAATGCCCGAGCAGGATGAACACCAGCAAGATCGCGGAGG
>NZ_JBKJTG010000053.1:0-8903 GCF_046590535.1 Phenylobacterium sp.
GAACTGGCCGGTCGCGCCTTCGCCGTGGCCTATGAGCCGGTCTGGGCCATCGGGACGGGCCTGACCCCCACCACGCGGGAGATTGAGGAGGTCCACCGGGCGATCCGCGCCACGCTCACCGAGATGTTCGGGCAGGCGGCCGACCGCGCCCCGATCCTCTACGGCGGGTCGGTGAAGCCCTCCAACGCCGCGGAGATCCTCCACGCGGCCGAGGTGGGCGGCGCCCTGGTAGGCGGGGCCTCCCTGAAGGCCGTCGACTTCCTGGGCATCATCCGCGCGGCCTAGGCCGGCGGACCCTTCAGCTCCACCGTCGTGCCCTCTGGGTCGCGGACATAGATCGAGAAGCCCGTGCCGTCGGCCCCGTAGCGCGGGCCTTCCTCGACGATGGCGACGCCGTGGGCGGCCAAGTGCGCGCGGATCGAGGCTTCATCGTGCGGCCGCACCGTGAGGCAGAAGTGGTCGAGGTTGCGGCCTTCAGCCCCCGGACCCTCGCCGCCGGCGACGCCCAACGGTCCGTCCAGGGTGACCAGGTCGATCAGCGCCGCGCCCGCCCGCAGGTGGGTGAGGCCAAGCTCGGGGCGGTCGCGATCCACGCTGCAGCCGATCACCTCACAATAGAAGGCCACCATCTGGGCCTTGTCGGCGATCCGCAGCACGATGTGGTCGAGACCGGCGAGCTGGATAGGGGAGCGTTTCATGTCCGGATTCATCGTGACAGTATCGGGGGGTTGTCGCGGCGCTGAGACGCCCTAGCTATGGCCTTAGCGTTCGCGCGATGATAGAGCGCGCGCTTCATTTCGGTGCGGTTTCGCCGCCCGAACGCACCGGATAGATGTTCCATGCTGCTTGGCATCCTGCTCACCCTCGAAATCATCGTCGCCCTGCTACTCACCGGCGTGGTGCTGATGCAGCGGTCGGAAGGCGGCGCGCTCGGCATGGGCGGCGGGCCGTCGGGCATCATGACGTCGCGCGGGGCGGGCGACCTGCTCACCCGGCTAACCTGGATTCTCGGGATCAGCTTCTTCGTGCTGGGCCTGCTGCTGACCGTGGTCTCCGGCCGCGAGCGCGGCGCCTCCTCGGTGGTCGACCGGCTGAAGGTGGGCGGCATCGATCCCAAGACCCTCAATCAGCCGCCGCCGCAGGCCCCGGCCGGCACCGCCCAGCCCGGCCCCGCCGACGGCCCGCCTGCGCCCCTGCAGGCCCCGACGCCTACCGTGAGCAACCCGTTCCTGGGCGAGCAGCCCGCGCAACCCGCCCCGGCCGCCCCCGCCAAGCAATAGCCGTGGACGGTTTGAAACGCGGTCGCACCCTTGCGCCCGAATCACCGCTAATCTGAACGCCCATGACCCGGTACATTTTCATCACCGGCGGCGTGGTCTCCTCCTTGGGAAAAGGTCTCGCCTCCGCGGCGCTTGGCGCGCTCCTGCAGGCGCGCGGCTATCAGGTCCGCCTGCGCAAGCTCGACCCCTATCTGAACGTCGATCCGGGGACCATGAGCCCCTACCAGCACGGCGAGGTGTTCGTCACCGACGACGGGGCGGAGACCGACCTGGACCTGGGTCACTACGAGCGGTTCACCGGCGTCAACGCCACCCGCAACGACAACATCACCACCGGCCAGATCTACAAGAAGATCATCGAGAAGGAGCGCCGGGGCGACTACCTGGGCGCCACCGTCCAGGTGATCCCCCACGTCACCGACGAGATCAAACAGTTCGTCCTGTCCGATCCGGGCGAGGGGGTCGACTTCGTGCTGGTGGAGATCGGCGGCACGGTGGGCGACATCGAGGGCCTGCCGTTCTTCGAGGCCATCCGCCAACTCGGCCAGGAGCTGCCCCGCGGCCACGCCTGCTACATCCACCTGACGCTGTTGCCCTACATCAAGACGGCCGGCGAAATGAAGACCAAGCCCACCCAGCACTCGGTGAAGGAGCTGCGCTCCATCGGCATTCAGCCGCACATCCTGCTCTGCCGCTGCGAGCAGGAGATTCCCGAGGGCGAGCGGCGCAAGATCGCCCAGTTCTGCAACGTGCGGCTCAGCGCTGTCATCCAGGCGATGGACTCCGCCAACATCTACGCGGTGCCGCTGGACTACCATGTGCAGGGCCTGGACACCGAGGTGCTGGACGTCTTCGGGATGAACGATGCGCCCAAGCCCAACCTGGCCGCCTGGGAGCAGATCGTCCAGACGCTAAGCCACCCCGACGGCGAGGTGAACGTCGCCATAGTCGGCAAGTACACGGCCCTGACCGACGCCTACAAATCGCTGATCGAGGCGCTGATCCACGGCGGGTTGGCCAACAACGTCCGGGTCCGCTTCGAGTGGATCGAGGGCGAGGCCTTCGAGCGCGAGGAGGAGATGATCGGCGAGCGGCTCACCGGCGTGCACGGGGTGCTGGTGCCCGGCGCCTTCGGCGAGCGCGGCTCGGAGGGCATGATCCGCGCCGTGAAGTTCGCCCGCGAACACGCCATCCCCTATTTCGGCATCTGCTTCGGCATGCAGATGGCGATGATCGAGGCGGCCCGGAACCTGGCGGGCATCCAGCACGCCTCCTCCACCGAATTCGGCCCGACCTCCGAGCCCATCGTCGGCCTGATGACCGAGTGGACCCGCGGCAATGACAAGGAAGTGCGCCTGGCAGGTGACAACCTGGGCGGCACCATGCGCTGCGGCGCCTATGATGCGGTCCTGGCGCCGGGCTCCCGGGTGGCGGAGATCTACGGAACAACGACCATCTCCGAGCGCCACCGGCACCGCTACGAGGTCAACATCGGCTACCGCGAGGCCATCGAGGGCACGGGCATGAGCTTCAGCGGCCTGTCGCCGGACGGCGTGCTGCCGGAACTCTGCGAACGCGCCGACCACCCCTGGTTCGTCGGCGTGCAGTTTCACCCCGAGCTGAAGAGCCGTCCTTTCGACCCCCACCCGCTGTTCGCCAGCTTCATCGGCGCGGCCAAGGCGCGGAGCCGGCTGGTCTAGGACGATGCTGACGCCAGACGACATCCGCCGTGTCGCCCTGGATATGCCGGAGGCCTGTGAGGAACCCCACTTCGACATCGCCTCGTTCCGGGTGAACAAGAAGATTTTCTGCACGCTCCACACCGCCGAGCCGCGCATCATGCTGAAGCTCGACCCGGAGGACCGCGAGAATCTGCTGGACGGCGACGCCATCCAGGCCGTGCCGGGCGCCTGGGGTCGGCACGGGGCGACGTTCGTATACTACCTGCGCCTGGCGCCGGAGCGGCTGCCCGCGCTGATGCGGCTGGCCTGGGCCAACGTGGCCCCCAAACGCCTGCTCAGATAAGCCGTCCGGCCACGCTTGAAACCGCAGGGGCTTTGGGGCATACACCCCGGCTCACGTCGGCGGCCCTGCTCGGCCGCCGCTACCATTTCTATGCCTGCGAGATTTCCCCCATGGCCGTTCCGAAACGCAAAGTATCCCCGTCGCGGCGCAACATGCGGCGCTCGCACCACGCGCTGGGTCCCAATTCCTTCGTCGAGGACAAGGAAACCGGCGAGCTGAAGCGCCCGCACCACGTCGACCTGAAGACCGGCATGTACAAGGGCCGCCAGGTCCTCACGCCGAAGGAAGACTAGGCTCTCACCCCGAGCTCGCGGCGAATCACACGGCCCCGTCTGGCGACAGGCGGGGCCGTTTGCTGTCTGCCTGGCTGTCCGACGCTAGGCCGCCGTTGCCCGGCGGGCGGAAGCTGGCTAAGCCTCCGCCGCATTCCAACCCGGCGGAGCACCCATGACCGAGATCGTCGACATCACCGCCCGCGAAATCCTGGATAGCCGCGGCAATCCGACCGTCGAGGTGGACGTGATCCTGGAGGACGGGGCCATGGGGCGCGCCGCCGTGCCCTCCGGCGCCTCCACCGGCGCGCACGAGGCGTCCGAGAAGCGGGACGGGGACAAGGCCCGCTACGGCGGCAAGGGCGTGCGGCAGGCCGTGGATGCGGTCAACGGCGAGATCTACGACGCGCTCTCCGGCTCTGACGCCGAGGACCAGCGCCGCATCGACAAGATGCTCATCGACCTGGACGGCACAGCCAATAAGGCCCGCCTGGGCGCCAACGCCGTCCTGGGCGTCAGCCTGGCCACCGCCAAGGCCGCGGCGGTCTCCGCCGCCCTGCCGCTCTACAAGTACGTGGGGGGGGTCTCGGCCAGGGTCCTGCCGGTGCCGATGATGAACATCATCAATGGCGGGGCCCATGCTGACAATCCCATCGACGCCCAGGAGTTCATGATCCTGCCCACCGGCGCCGAGACCTTCGCCGAGGCCCTGCGGATGGGCGCGGAGATCTTCCACGCCCTGAAGGCGCAGCTGAAGGCTGCCGGCCACAACACCAACGTCGGCGACGAAGGTGGTTTTGCCCCGAACCTGGCCACTGCCGAGGAAGCCCTGGCCTTCATCGTCAAGGCCGGCGAGAGCGCCGGCTACCGGGTGGGCGACGACTTCCTGCTGGGCCTGGACGTGGCCTCCAGCGAGTTCTTCAAGTCCGGCAAGTATGTCATGGAAGGCGAGGGCAAGACCCTCGATCCGGCGGGCATGGTCGATTACCTGGCCGGCCTGGTGGACAAGTTCCCCATCGCCAGCATCGAGGACGGCTGTGCGGAGGACGACTTCGAGGGCTGGCGAATGCTCACCGAGCGTCTCGGGTCGAAGATCCAGCTGGTCGGCGACGACGTCTTCGTGACCAATCCCGAGCGCCTGGCCATGGGGATCGGCAAGGGACTGGCGAACTCGATCCTGATCAAGGTCAACCAGATCGGCACGCTTTCTGAGACCCTGGACGCCGTCGATATGGCCCACCGGGCGAGCTACACCGCGGTGATGAGCCATCGGTCCGGCGAGACCGAGGACGCCACCATCGCCGACCTCGCCGTCGCCACCAACTGCGGGCAGATCAAGACCGGATCGCTGTCGCGCTCCGACCGCACGGCCAAATACAACCAGCTCCTGCGCATCGAGGAGGAACTGGGCGACCAGGCGGTGTACGCCGGCCGCAGGGCGCTGAAGTTTTCCTGAAAGATCGCGAGGGCTTAGCGGGTTATTAAGGCTAACGGTGCGAAGCAGCCGGCGTGCCTTCGTGGGATACGCCGTGCTTGCTCGCCTGACACCCTTCCTGCCGACCGCGGCGCTCGCCTTCCTGATCTTCTATTTCGGCTTCCACGCCTTCACCGGCGACAGCGGCATCCTGCGCTCGAACCTGCGCGACGCGACCCTGGTGGCCAAGAGCCGAGAGCTCACCGCCGTGCAGGCCCAGCGCCAGGACCTGGAGGTCCGCGCCAGGCTGCTGCGCGATACCAGCCTCTCCGCCGACCTGCTGGAGGAAAGGGCGCGCTCCCTGCTAGGCTTCGCCGACCCAAGGGACTATGTGATCCGCATGAAGCCTTAGGGCCGCTCAGCGGTTCTTAAGGGTCCCTGCAAGGTTCACGGAGATACGCATGGCGCGCGGGCAGACCGGTGAAGCCGGTCGGCGAAAAGCCAATGGGGCCGCTGGTCATGCTGCGGCCAGCAAAGACGAACTGCTGAAGTACTATCGCAACATGCTGCTGATCCGACGCTTCGAGGAGCGGGCGGGGCAGCTCTACGGGATGGGGCTGATCGGCGGATTCTGCCACCTGTACATCGGCCAGGAAGCCATCGCCGTCGGTGTCCAGGCGGCGCAGAAACCAGGCGACCAGGTGATCACCGGCTACCGCGACCACGGCCACATGCTGGCCTGCGGCATGGACCCGCGCGAGGTCATGGCCGAACTCACCGGCCGGGCCGGCGGATCGTCCAAGGGCAAGGGCGGCTCGATGCACATGTTCTCGACGGAGGCCCACTTCTACGGCGGCCACGGGATCGTCGGCGCCCAGGTCAGCCTAGGCACCGGCTTGGCGCTGGCCAACCGCTACCGCGACGACGGCAAGGTGGCTTTCACCTACTTCGGCGACGGGGCCGCCAACCAGGGCCAGGTCTACGAGAGCTTCAACATGGCCGAGCTCTGGAGCCTGCCCGTCGTCTATGTGATCGAGAACAACCAGTATGCCATGGGCACCTCCATCGAGCGGTCGAGCTCGGAGACCCGGCTGCACAAGCGCGGCGTCTCCTTCAAGATCCCCGGCGAGGAAGTCGACGGCATGGACGTGACGGCCGTGAGGGCCGCCGCCCAGAAGGCCGCCGACCACGCCCGCGCCGGCAAGGGGCCCTACATCCTGGAAATGAAGACCTACCGCTATCGCGGCCATTCCATGAGCGATCCGGCCAAGTACCGCACCCGCGACGAAGTGGACGAGATCCGCAAGACCCGCGATCCCATTGACCACGTTGAGGAACTGCTGGGAAAGCAGGGCTTCGCCGACGAGGCTGCGCTGAAGGCCATCGACGCGGAGGTCAAGCGCATCGTCGCCGACGCCGCCGAGTTCGCCCGCACCTCCCCCGAGCCCGATCCGTCCGAACTCTACACAGACGTCTATCAGGGGGTCAGCGCGTGACCGACGTCCTGATGCCCGCGCTCTCGCCCACCATGGAGGAGGGCACGCTGGCCAAGTGGCATGTGAAGGTGGGCGATAAGGTGAAGTCCGGCGACGTGATCGCCGAGATCGAGACCGACAAGGCGACCATGGAGGTCGAGGCCGTCGACGAAGGCACGGTCGAGGCCATCCTGGTGCCCGAGGGCTCCGAAGAGGTGAAGGTCAACACCCCCATCGCCCGCCTGTCGGGGGAGGGCGATGCCGCCCAGCCCGCCCAGCCCGCCAAGACTGAGCCCGCTGAGCCCGCCCCCGCTGAGGTCGCGCCGCTTGAGGCCTCCGGCGAGCCGGAGAAGGCCCCGCCGCAACAGGCCAAGGTCCAGTCCGAGGGCGAGGCCACGGTCGCCGTGACGCCGGCTCAGACTCTGGCCGATCCGGAGCTCCCGGCCGGGGTTAAGCTGGTCAAGGTCACCGTCCGCGATGCGCTCCGCGACGCCATGGCCGAGGAAATGCGCCGCGACCCGGACGTCTTCCTGATGGGCGAGGAAGTCGCCCAGTACCAGGGCGCCTACAAGGTCAGCCGCGACCTCCTGCAGGAGTTCGGCGACAAGCGGGTGATCGACACCCCGATCACCGAGCACGGCTTCGCGGGCCTGGGGGTCGGCGCCGCGATGGCGGGCCTGAAGCCCATCGTCGAGTTCATGACCTTCAACTTCGCCATGCAGGCCATCGACCACATCATCAATTCGGCGGCCAAGACGCTCTACATGTCCGGCGGCCAGCTGAAGACCTCCATCGTGTTCCGCGGCCCCAACGGGGCGGCGGCCCGGGTGGCGGCCCAGCACAGCCAGGACTACGCGGCCTGGTACGGCCATGTGCCCGGCCTGATCGTGCTGGCGCCCTACGACGCGGCTGACGCCAAGGGCCTGCTCAAGGCCGCGATCCGCAATCCCAACCCGGTGGTCTTCCTGGAGCACGAGATGCTCTACGGGACCGAGTTCGACGTGCCCGAGGGCATCGACTGGGTTGTGCCCATCGGCAAGGCCAAGGTCCGCCGCGAGGGGACCGGCGTCACGCTGGTCGCCTATTCCCGGATGGTGGGCTTTTGCCTGAAGGCCGCTGAGGAACTGGCCGCCGACGGCATCGAGGCCGAGGTCATCGACCTGCGCTCGATCCGTCCCATGGACTACGCCACGGTGATCGCCAGCGTGAAGAAGACCAACCGTCTGGTCACCGTCGAGGAAGGCTGGGGCCCCATGGGCGTGGGCGCCGAGATCGCCGCCAAGGTGGTGTCCGAGGCCTTCGACTACCTCGACGCCCCGCCCGCCCGGGTCCACCAGGAAGACGTGCCGCTGCCCTACGCGGCCAACCTGGAGGCGCTCTCCATGCCCTCGGTGGAAAAGATCGTGAAGGCGGCCAAGGCCGTCTGCTACCGATGAGCGACAGCCCACATCCGCTCATCCCGGCGAAGGCCGGGACCCAGTTCGCGAAACGTCGATGTGGGCGGCAGCGCGTCCCGCGGGACGCGAGCCCCCATCTAAGCCCATCCACCTGGGTCCCGGCCTTCGCCGGGATGAGCGGGAATCTGTGATGAGCGACAGCCCCTTCACCTGGCGCGCCGGTGGCTGCCACTGCGGCGGCGTGCGTTTCGAGGTGTCCCTGCCGACCAGGGTCGAGGCGCAGACCTGCAACTGCTCCATGTGCGCCAAGACCGGCTTCGTCCACATGATCGTGCCGGAGAGCCGCTTTCGCCTGACCAGGGGCGCAGCGCGGCTCGCCGAATACAGCTTCAATACCCGCGTGGCCAAGCACCTGTTCTGCTCGGACTGCGGTATCAAGAGCTTCTACCGCCCGCGCTCCAACCCGGACGGCTGGAGCGTCAACGCCCGCTGCCTGGATACGGTCGCGGGCCTGGACCTGCGCATCGAGGCCTTCGACGGCCAGAACTGGGAGGCCAACGCCCACGGCCTGGCGCACCTCTCCAAGGAGCCCGCATGACCGCCGCCGTGCTCGTCGAAGCCCAGCCCAACGCCTGAGCGGACACCCATGCCTGTTGACATCCTCATGCCCGCGCTGTCGCCCACCATGGAGGAGGGCACGCTCGCCAAGTGGCACGTGAAGAAGGGCGATACTGTGAAATCCGGCGACATCATCGCCGAGATCGAGACCGACAAGGCCACCATGGAGGTGGAGGCGGTCGATGAGGGCGAAATCGCCGAACTTCTGGTCGCCGAAGGCACCGAGGAAGTTAAGGTCAACTCCGTCATCGCCCGCCTGAAGGGTGAGGCGGGCGCGGCCGCCGCCCCGGCTCCGGCGCCGGCGACCGATCCGAACCCGCAGCCGGCTTCGCGGGCCGAGGCCAAGGGCGATCCTGTACGCGCCGCGGCCGCGCCGTCGCCGCCGGCCCCTTCGACGTTGAAGGACCCGGACCTGCCGGAAG
>NZ_JBKJTG010000003.1:0-15114 GCF_046590535.1 Phenylobacterium sp.
CTGCTGGTCGATCGCCGAATTGCTGGCGCCGTTGATGATCCGGGCCTCGACGCCCTGCACGGTCTTGCTGGTGAAGGTGCTGCCCGTCTGACCCAGAATGCCCGGGCCCAGGGGAGCGAACTTCACATTGAGGTTGATCGTAATGTTGTTGGAGATCAGAGATCCCCAGAAATTCGCTGCGGTCGTGAACCCTTGATAGGCCTGCGAACCGGCTGCCACACCGCCCTGATTGTTTAGCACGATCGTCGCAGCGTCCGCGGCCGTGGCCGCCGTCGCCAAAGCCGACGCCAACAGCACAGCCCGCAGGGATTTCAACTTCAGCCCCATCACCCAACCTCCCAAGTCTGGAAACGACCCCACGCTGGTCCCTCGACTTGTAGTTGAACCTCGCCCAGCGTCTGAGCGCGCGCAAGGATAATTCGTCACTGAGTAACCATGTTCGGCCACTTTTGACCCGCTTCAACCCCCAGGAAGGTAGATCGTACCGCATTTTTTCCCGCTCTGGTTGAATTATTCGCCCAGTTGGGGATTCTCCTTGGCCGCGTCGCCTAGCCCCGCTGGGCAGTGGCCTCGACCACGTCGGCCAGTTTTTCGGCGGCGTCGGGGATGGCGACGGAGCGGGCGGCGGCGGCCATGCGGGCCAGGCGGGCGGGGTTGTTCAGCAGCGTCTCCAGCGCGGTGGCCATCGACTCAACGGTGAGCTGGGCCTCGCGGGCCACCTCCGCGCCGCCGGCGTCGGCCAGCAGCTTGGCGTTCTGGCCCTGATCGTCGTCGATGGCGATGGCCAGCGGGATAAGGATCGAGGGTTTCCCGGCCACGGCGAACTCGCACACCGTGCCCGCGCCCGAACGGCCGATCACCAGGTGGGCGTCGCGTAGGCGGCTGGCGATGTCTCGGAAGAACGGCGCGATTTCGGCGTCCACCAGGGCATCGCGGTAGGCGCGCCGGGCGGTGTTCATCGACTCGGCGCGGGTCTGCTGCTGCACGATCAGCCGCTTGCGCAGGTCCTCGGGCAGCGCCTTGATCGCCTCCGGGACCAGCTCGGACAGCAACCGCGCACCCTGACTGCCGCCGGTGACCAGCAGGCGCAGCGGGCCGTTCGGCTCGGGCGGGACGTAGGGCAGGTCGGCAAGGACGCGGATCGGCGGGCGCACAGGATTGCCGACCACCTTGGCGCGTTCGGCGACCCCGGCGGGGGCCTTCATGAGGGTCGGAAAGGCGCAGGCGATGGTCTGCACATGCGGGGCCAGGAAACGGTTGGCGCGGCCCATGACGGCGTTCTGCTCATGGATCACCGTCGGGCGCCGGTCGATCACCGCCGCCACCAGGGCCGGCGCCGAAGGATAGCCGCCGAAGCCCACCACCACATTGGGGCCGATCTCGCGGAACAGGGCCCGGGCCTGCAGGGCGCCGCGCAGCACGGCGAACCCGGCGCGGGCCATGCCGATCGGGTCGCCGGGCTTGAAGGTGGCCGCCGACAGGCCGATGCGCCGCTCGGCCGGGAAGTCCTGCGCCAGGCCCGCCACCCGTTCGTCCGACGCCAGCACGATCCCCCAGCCCCGCGCGATCAGCGCCTCGGCCAGGGCCTGGGCGGGGAACAGATGCCCCCCCGTTCCCCCGGCGGCGACGACCGCGATCTTGCGCATCAGGTGAACTGGCCCGCCTGGGCCAGTCCCTCGGTGTGCTTGTAGGCGCCCGGCCGCCGCCGCGTCAGCGCCAGCGCCAGGCCGAGAGTCAGGCCCATGGCCAGCATCGACGAGCCGCCATAGCTGATGAACGGCAGGGTCATCCCCTTGGTCGGGATCATGTTGAGATTGACCGCCAGGTTGATGATCGCCTGCTGACCGACCAGCACGAAGAGGCCGGCGGCGGCCACCTGCTCGAACGGGTCGCTGAGCTTCATCGCCCGCTGCAGGCCGCGGATCACCACGAAGGCGAACAGCGAGATCACCACCAGGAGGAACACCAGCCCGAACTCCTCGGCCCCGACGCTGGCGGCGAAGTCGGTGTGCAGGTCGGGCACGTGGCGCTTCATCACGCCCTCCCCCGGCCCCCGCCCGAACAGGCCGCCCGCGGCCTGGGCCACGGCGGCGGCGTCCACCTGGTGGGTATCGGCCTTGTCGGGAGAGAAGAACCGGTCGACCCGGCTCTGCACGTGATCGAACAGGAAGTAGGTGGAGCCGAGGCCCGCGATCGCTGCCGTCCCCAACCCCATGACCCAGGAGATCGGCACCCCGGCCATCCAGAAGGCGGCCCCGAAGGCCACGGTGATCAGCACCGTCTGGCCCACGTCCGGCTGGATCAGCAGCAGGCCCACGGAGACCAGATAGAGGGCGAAGGCGATAGATACGCCCGGCACGCCCTTGCCCTTCTGGCCCTCGGCGAACATCCAGGCCACCAGGATGATCAGCGCCGGTTTCATGTACTCCGACGGCTGGAAGGTGAAGCCGCCGAACTGCAGCCAGCGGGTCGCCCCCTTGGCGCTGTGGCCGATGAACGGCAGGGCGATCATGATGGCGATGGCCGCCAGCCAGATGAAGAAGGCCGCCCGGCGCACACCCTTCACCTCCAGCATCGACATCGTGATCAGGATGAAGGCCGAGGCGCCGGCGAACACGCACTGGCGCACGGCGAAATGGAACGGGTCGCCCAGGTTCATCCGCGTGGCGGCGGCCGGGCTGGCCGCGAACGACATCAGCACACCCGTGAAGATCAGCATCGCAATCACGCCCAGCATCCAGCGGTCCACCGTCCACCACCAGACCCCGATGGCGGAGCGGTCGGAGCGGGCGAAGGCGTGCGCCTGCGAGGACGAGGTCATGCGGCCCCCCGCGCCGCGGCCACGGGCGTTGTGGCGAGATCCTGCACGGCGGAGCGGAACGCCTCGCCACGCGCCTCGAAATCGGCGAACTGGTCGAAGGACGCGGCTGCCGGCGACAGCAGCACGATGGCGTCCTGGCCCGCGGCTGCGGCATCCGAATAGGCCTGGGCCACCGCCTGGGCGATGGTCCCGCACTCGGCGACGGAGGCCTTGCCCTTCAGGGTCTGGGCGAACTCCGGCATGGCCTCGCCCACCAGATAGGCCTTCTCGACGCGGCCGAAGAGGTCGGCCAAGGCCTCGATGCCGCCGGCCTTCGGCTGGCCGCCGGCGATCCAATAGACCTTGGGATAGCTGGAAAGCGCCTGGCGCGCGGCGTCGGTGTTGGTGGCCTTCGAGTCGTTGACGAAGCGCACCCGGCCCAGCATGCCCACGGTCTCCATGCGGTGCGCCAGGCCCGGGAAGCTCATCAGGTGCTCGGCGGCCTCGTCGGCGCCGATCCCCAGGCCCTTGGCGGCAGCGTAGGCCGCGGCCGCGTTCTGCCAGTTGTGGCGGCCCGGCAAGGAGCGAGCCTGCAGCAGGTCGGCCACTTCCACGGCGCGCTCGGCCGTGGCGTCGTAGAGCAGGCCGTTCAGCACATAGACGCCCCGGCCCATAGCCTTGGAGGCGGAGATCGGCACGATGGTGCGGCGGTTGGCGGCGGTGATCTCAGTGCAGATCCGCTGCCCCCAGGGATCGTCCACGCCGATCACAGCGGTGTCGCCTTTGCCCTGGTTGGCCAGGATGCGGCGCTTGGCGGCGACGTAGCCCTCCATCCCGCCGTGCCGGTCCAGGTGGTCGGGCGAGATGTTCAGCATGATGGTCACGTCGGCCTTCAAGCTGGAGGTCAGGTCCAGCTGATAGGAGCTCATCTCCAGGACGTAGACCGCCCCGCCGTGCATGTCCTCCAGGCCCAGGACGCCGTAGCCGATGTTGCCGCCGATGCGCACATCGCGGCCCGCCTGAGCGCAGATGTGACCCACCAGGGCGGTGGTGGTGGACTTGCCGTTGGTGCCGGTGATGGCGACGATCTTCGGGCGCTTGTGCTCGGGCGCGGCGTTCACCGTGCGGGCGAAAAGCTCCATGTCGCCGACGATTTCGACGCCGGCCTCGTTGGCGCGCTGCACGGTCCAGTGGGGCGCGGGATGGGTCAACGGCACGCCCGGCGACAGCATCAGGGCGGCGAACCCGCTCCAGTCGGCCTTGCTGAGGTCGGTCAGGACGAAGCCCTCGGCCTCGGCGGCGGCGCGCGACGACGGCTTGTCGTCCCACAGGGCCACCTGGGCTCCGCCGGCCACGAGGGCGCGCGCCGCGGACAGGCCCGTGCGGGCCAGACCGAATACGGCCACCGTGCTGCCTTCAAAGCCGCGGACCGGGATCATGACGTGCGCATGCTCCCTACCTCAGCTTCAGGGTGGCCAGCCCGAGCAGGGCCAGCATGATGGCGACGATCCAGAAGCGGACCACCACGGTGGACTCCGACCAGCCGAGCTTCTCGAAGTGGTGGTGGATCGGCGCCATCAGGAAGATCCGGCGCCCGGTGCGCTTGAACCACGCAACCTGGATGACCACCGACAGGAGCTCGGCCACAAACAGGCCGCCGATGATGCCAAGCACGATCTCGTGGCGCGTGGCTACGGCCACCGCGCCCACGCCGCCGCCGAGCGCCAGGGCGCCGGTGTCGCCCATGAAAATCTTCGCAGGCGGGGCGTTGTACCAAAGGAAGCCCAGGCCGGCCCCGATCATCGCCCCGCAGAACACCGCGATCTCCCCAACGCCGGGGACGAAGTGGAGCTGCAGGTAGTTGGAGAAGACGTAGTTTCCCACCAGGTAGGCGATCAGGCCGTAGGCGGCCGCGGCGATCATCACTGGCACCGTGGCCAGGCCGTCCAGCCCGTCAGTGAAGTTTACAGCGTTGGCGGCGCCCACGATGATGAAGGCGCCGAAGGCTAGGTAGAACCAGCCGAAGTCGAGCAGCGCCTGCTTGACGAACGGGAACGACACCGAGGTCAGCAGTTCCGGCGCCTCCGGCGGCTTGGTCCCGAAGACGATGATGAGGGCGACGGCCGCCACCGCGATGGCGGTTTCCAGGAACAGGCGCCAGCGGCCGGAAATGCCCGCCGTGGTCTGCTTGGTGACCTTGGCGTAGTCGTCCATGAAGCCCAGCACGCCGTAGCCGGCGGTGACGATGACCACG
This sequence comes from Phenylobacterium sp., assembly GCF_046590535.1. Taxonomy (GTDB): domain Bacteria; phylum Pseudomonadota; class Alphaproteobacteria; order Caulobacterales; family Caulobacteraceae; genus Phenylobacterium. The sequence continues at coordinate 5,055 of NZ_JBKJTG010000003.1, forward strand.
GCCCAGACGTAGACGTTGGACAGGTCCGACCACAGCAGCGTGCCGATCAACAGGCCCGCCAGGATCATCACCCCGCCCATGGTCGGCGTGCCGGCCTTCTCGACGATGTGGCGCTGGATGCCGTCGGCGCGGATCGGCTGGCCCTTGCCCTGCTTGGCCTGCATCCAGCGGATGAAGCGCGAGCCCATGGCCACCACCACGAACTGCGCCGTGAACAGCGCCAGTCCGGTGCGGAAGGTCTGGTACTTTAGGAGGTTGAGGATCGGGACGTAGCCGGAGGCGGCGTACTGTTCGTAAAGCCAGTAGAACATCAGCCCGCCTTCCCGGAATCGAGGTCGGCCAAGACTCCAGCGATGACGCCGGCCTTCGATCCGTTCGATCCCTTCACCATCACTAGGTCGCCAGGCTCTGCGGCCTGGGCGACCTGCGGCGCGAGTTCGGCCGCACTCCGGGCGTACGCGCCCCGTCGAGTCGGCGGAAGGGCGTCCCATAGGGATTTCATCAGGGGGCCGGCGCAGAACACCAGGTCGATGCCCGCCCGGTCCAGGGGCTGCGCGAGGGCGGCATGGAAGCTGGGGCCGTCGGCGCCCAGCTCCAGCATGTCGGTGAGCGCGACGATCCGCCGCCCGTCCGCCTTGCGCGCGCCGAGCGTGGCGATGGCCGAGGCCATGGAGATCGGGTTGGCGTTGTAGCTCTCATCGATCAGGGTGAATGCGCCGCCGGTCGTATGGACCCACTTTTCAGCGCCCCGGCCCTGCAGCGGCTCGAACGACCCCAGCGCCGCCAGGCTGGCGTCCAGTTCCACGTCCAGGGCCTCCAACATCAGGAGCACGGCCATGGAATTGAGGCCCCAGTGGGCGCCGGTCTGCAGGATCGGGAAATCCATCGCCTTGCCGTGCAGCCGCGCCTGGACCACCGCGTTGTCGCCGGGAACCTGGAAGTCGATCAGCCGCGCGTCGCAGTCGGCGCCGGTCCCGAAGGTGCGCACCTCCGCACCCACGGCCTTGGCTTCTGCCTTGAGGAAATCGAACCAGGCGTTGTCGGCGTTCAGGACCGCCACGCCGCCAGTTTCCAGGCCGGCGAACACCTCGGCCTTGGCGCGGGCGACGCCCTGCTCGCCGTCGGGGAAGTTTTCCGTGTGGACCGGGCCAACGGTGGTGATCGCCACTGCGTGGGGCCGCACCATCCGGGCCAGGGGCCGGATTTCGTCGGCGTGGTTCATGCCGAGCTCGAACACCGCGCGCTCGGTTGCCCTGGGCATCCGGGCCAGGGTGAGGGGAACGCCGATGTGATTGTTGTAGGACTTCACCGACGAATGCGCCGGACCGGCCAGCCGCAGGCCGGCGATGATCGCCTGGGTGACGCTGGTCTTGCCCACAGATCCGGTCACCGCGCCCCGCCGGGCGTTGGGCGCCCGGTCGCGGGCCGCCACACCCAGCCGCTCCAGGGCCGCGAGGGTGTCGTCCACCGCCACCGCTGGGCCGCCGACGTCGCGGCTAACGAGGGCGCCCGTCGCGCCGTTGGCCAGGGCCTGGGCCACGAACTCGTGGCCGTCGCGCGCTCCCCCCAGAGCGACGAACAGGTCGCCAGGCTCCAGCGTGCGGGTATCGATGGAAACACCCGTGGCGGCGAAGGCTCCGCCCACCGAACGGCCGCCCGTCGCGCCGGCGATCTCGTCGGAGGTCCACAGCGGCTCAGCCATGGACCAACTCCAGGGCCTGGGCGGTCTCGGTGACGTCGTCGAAGGGGTGGACCGTGTCGCCGACGATCTGGCCCTGCTCGTGACCCTTGCCGGCCACCACCAGGATGTCGCCGACCCCCAGCATCGCGGCGGCTGCGCGGATCGCCTCGCGCCGGTCGCCGATCTCGGTGGCGCCCACAGAGCCGGCCAGCACCTCGGCGCGGATCGCGGCGGGGACCTCGCTGCGCGGATTGTCGTCGGTGATGATGGCCACGTCCGCCAGTTCGGCGGCGACTTGGCCCATCAGCGGGCGTTTGCCGCGGTCGCGGTCGCCGCCAGCCCCGAACACCACGATCAGCCGGCTCTTCACATGCGGGCGCAGGGCGCGCAGCACCGTCTCCAGGCCGTCGGGGGTGTGGGCGTAGTCCACATAGGCCTCGCCGCCGTGCGGGCCGGGGCCCACGCGCTGCAGCCGGCCGGGGGCGCCTTCCAGTATCTCCAGGGCGGCCAGGGTCTCCTCAAGGCCGAGGCCCGCGGCGCGGCACAGGCCCGCCGCCACAAGGGCGTTGGACGCCTGGAAGCCTCCGGCCAGGGGCAGCAGCACCTCGTGCCGGCGGCCCTCCGCCTCGATGTTCAGCCGCTGGCCCTCGGGCGTCGGGGTGCGCTCCACCAGCCGCAGCGCCTGGCCCGCCTCGCCCACCGACAGAAGGGTCTGCCCGGCCATGATCGCCGCGCCCGCGAAGGCAGGGAAGGCGTCGGAGTCGGCGTTCAGCACCGCGGTCCCGCCCCGCGGCAGCAGGGTCTCGAATAGCCGCAGCTTGGCCGCCCGGTAGGCGCCCATGGTGCCGTGATAGTCCAGGTGGTCCTGGGTCAGATTGAGGAAGCCCGCGGCGGTCAGGGTCACCCCGTCCAGGCGGCGCTGGTCGACCCCGTGGGAGGAGGCCTCCATGGCGAGGTGGGTGACGCCCTTTTCGGTGATCCTGGCCAGCAGTTCGGCCACGTCGGCGGCGTCCGGCGTGGTCAGTCCGGGCGGGGTAACCTGCTCGTCCTTACCGTCGGGACGAGAGATGCGCACGCCCAGCGTGCCCATGCTGGCCGAGGTGCGCCCTGCGTGGGCGAATATCTGCCGGCAGAAGGCCGCCACCGAGGTCTTGCCATTGGTCCCGGTGACCGCGACGCAGACGGCGGGCTGCTTGCCCCAGAACCTGGCCGCGGCCAGGGCGTAGGCCCGGCGCGGGTCGGGGGTGACGATGGTGGGCACGTCGAGGCCCAGGTCTGTGTCGGCGATCACGGCGGCGGCGCCCTGGGCCACGGCCTTGGCCGCGAACTCCGCGCCGTTGACTTTCGACCCCGGCAGTGCGGCGAACAGGAAACCTTTGGCGACCTTGCGGCTGTCGGCGGTGACACCCTTGATCTGCGGGTCGGCCGTCAGGTCGCGCTGGACGATCTTGGAAAGCCGCGCGCTCACTGGGCTTCTCCCGGGGGCGACGGCGGGCTGGCGGCGAGAGCCAGAATGTCGGCCTTGCGCTGCACGCCCAGGAACGGGGCGATCCGCTCGATCACCCGGCCGGTGGCGGGCGCCGCCACCCAGCCGCCGGTGGAGAAGCCGAAGGTCGACGCCGTACCGTGCGGCTCGTCCATCAGGATCAGCACGAAGTAACGGTCGTCGCTTACGGCCCCGTCGGTGGGAAAAACCGCGGCGAAGGAAGAGACCTGACGCTGCGTTGAATACCTGCGGATCTCCGGGTCGTACTTCTCGCCGGTGCCGGTCTTGCCGCCCACCGACAACCCGGGCACGTCAGCCTTGCCGCCGGAGCCGCCGGTGACGTTGGCGCGCATGATCTGTAGCATCTGTTGGGAGGTCTTCTCGGACACGGCTCTAGGACCCGTGGGCCGCACCCCCGGTTCCAGCTTGCGGATGGTCAGCGGCGGCAACGTCCCGCCGTTGAGCAGCGTCGCCATGGCCCGCGATAGCGCCAGCGGGCTGACATTCATCCCGTGGCCGAAAGATGTGGAGGCCACCGCGTCCTCATTCCACACCTTGGGCGTCAGTGGGCGGGCGCTTTCCACCAGCTCCACCTTGGCCGTGCTGGTGAGGCCCAGGGCCGCGAAATACTTGCTCAGCCGCTGCGGGCCGATGCCCACCGCAAGCTTGGCCGTGCCGATGTTGGAGGAGTGCTGGAACACCTCCACCAGGGTCAGGATCTTCCGGGCCGCGTGGTAGTCGTGGATGGTCCGGTACCCGAGCTGGTAAGGGAACCGCGCGTCGAAGGTCGAGGTGGGCGTGGCGACCCCGGCGTCCAGGCCGATGGCGACGGTGAAGGCCTTGAAGGTCGAGCCCATCTCGTAGACGGCGCCCGCGGCGCGGTTGAGCTTGGCGTCCTCCGTGGCTTCGCCCGGGCGGTTCGGGTCGAAGCTCGGATAGTTCGCCATCCCCAGGATTTCGCCGGAGTGGACGTTCAGCACCACGCCCACCGCGCCCTTGGGCTGGAACTCGGCGGCGGCCTTGTTGAGCTCGTCCTCCAGCGCCGCCTGCACGCGCAGGTCGATGGAGAGGGGCACGGTCTTGTGACCGGACGCGCCGGCGCGGATTTCCTCGTTGAGCGCCAGCTCGGCGCCGGAGAGGCCCTCCCCGCCGCTATCCGCAAACCCGATGATGTGCGCCGCGGTGGAGCCCAGCGGATAGACCCGGCGCTGCTCCGGCTCGAAGCTTAGGCCCGGCAGACCAAGGCTGTGGATGCGACCCCGCGCCTCCGGCGTCAGGGCGCCCACCAGGAAGGTCCGGCGCTCGCCGCGCAGCGCCCGCTCCAGCCGCTCGGACGCAAGGGTCGGCAGGGCTGCTCTCAGGGCGCGGCGGGTCTCGGCGGTGTCCCAGATTTCCCGGGGATCCACATAGAGGCCGTAGTGCAGCAGATCGGCGGCCAGCATCTGGCCGTGGCGGTCCACCAGGTCAGCCCGGGCCGCACCCATCGGCGCGGTGATCCCGTCCACGTGGCCCAGGCCGGAGAACAGGGCCGCGCGGGTGGCGCCCACCGCCAAGGTCACGAAGCTGGTGGCGAACAGGGCCAGCACGAAAAAGATGCGCAGGCGAGTGTCGTCCTCGGCGCGGCCGGAGGCGCGGGCGCGCTCGAAGGCATGCTCCAACCCCCAGACTCGGCGCCCTAGCCATCGCGAGATGGCTGAGGATCCGAAGGCCTGCTGCCCGAGGCTCATGGCTGCGGGTCCGTCAGTTCGGCGGCCACCGGCGCGGTGGGCTGGACGACGGGCGCCTCAGCCTCAGGCGCCGCAAGCTCCACCACCACCGGGGGCGGCGGCGGCATGGGCGGGGGTTCCCTGCGGGCCACCTCGGCGAGGCCGTCGATGGTCACCTCGCGCTTCAGGGAGACCGGCTGCAGGCCGAGGTAGGCGCTGGAGAGGCGCTCCAGGCGCTGCGGCTGTTCCTGATGGGAGACCTCCGCCTGGAGCAGGCGGATGCGGGTCTTCTCGGCGTCGATCTGCCGTTCGATGCGGGCGATCTCGGCGCGCTCGCGCCCGGCGATGGTCTTGGCCAGGTAGACGCCGAGGATCAAGGCCATCAGGGCGCCCAGCGCCACCATGTCCACCAGGCGAAAGCCGCGGATACGACGGTCGAGCAGGCTCATGCCGCTTCCCTCCAGACGGGAGCGTCCGTGCGCACTGCGGCGCGAAGTTTGGCCGACCGGGCCCGGGGATTGGCCGCGACCTCGGCGTCCGACGGGGAGTGCGCCCCGTTGAACAGCAGATCGAAGCTGGGCGCGGGCCCCGTCTGCCGCGGCGGGGCGTGCCGCGAGGCCGCCGGGGTGCGGCCGGAGCGGACCGAGAGGAAGGTCTTCACGATCCGGTCCTCCAGAGAATGGAAAGTGACCACGCAGAGCCGGCCGCCGGTCTTCAGGGTGCGCTCGGCGGCCAGCAGGCCGGCTTCGAGTTCCGAGAGCTCCTCGTTCACTGCTATGCGCAGGGCCTGGAAGGAGCGGGTCGCAGGATGGACTTTGGCGCCGCGCCGGCCGCCCAGGGCCTTCTCGATGAATTCGGCCAGTTCCAGGGTGCGGGTGAACGGCTGCTCGGCGCGGCGGCGCGCGATCGCCGCGGCGATCCGGCGGCTCTGCCGCTCCTCGCCATAGACGAACAAGAGCCGCGCAAGATCCTTGGGCTGGGCGGTGTTGACTAGATCGGCAGCGGTCTGGCCCTCGGCACCCATGCGCATGTCCAGGGGGCCGTCGCGCATGAAGGAGAAGCCGCGCTCCGGCTGGTCGATCTGCATGGAGGAGACGCCCAGGTCCAGGGCCACCCCGTCCACGGCGGCCTCACCGGCCACGTCTTCCATGTCCGAGAAGCAGCTCGCCACCAGCCGGAAGCGGTCGGCGGGCAGGCCCTGCGCGAACCGGGCGGCGGTGGGGTCGCGGTCGAAGGCGATGACCCTGGCGCCGGTGGCCAGGATGGCGCGGGCGTAGCCGCCGGCCCCGAAGGTGCCGTCGATGATGGTCTTGCCGGGCGCGGCTTCCAGCCCGTCCAGGACTTCTGCAATCAGGACGGGGGTGTGGGCTGCGCTCATCCGGCCGATCCCAGGCGGGCGGCGCGTTGCTGGGCGCGCAGGGTGGCCAGGCCCTCGCGGGCGGTCTCGCGCTGGGCGGCGCGGTGCGCCTGGAAAGCCTGGCGCTCCCAGATCTGGAAGCGGTCGCCCATCCCCACGACCGTCACCCAGTCGGTGAGGCCGAACATGTCGCAAAGGGTTTCCGGCAGGGTGATGCGGCCGGCGGTGTCGAAGGAGAGCTTAGCCATGCCGCCTAACACGGAGGTCTCCAGGGCCGAGCGCAGCGGGTCGCCGAACTCCAGCTCCTCGATCACCCCGTTGTAGCGGTCGAACAGCGCCTTGCCGCCGCCCTCGACGCAGTCGGCCTCGATGGAGGGAAAACAGAAGACGCCTTCAAAGGGCCCAGCGGCCAGGGCGCGGAATTCCTGCGGCACGACGATGCGCCGTTTGGCGTCCAGTTGTTTCTCGAAGGTCGAGAGAAACATCTAGCCCATTGCCCCCGCTGCAGCGGCCCCCTGGCCGCCCCCCGCCGCGCCTCCGAATGACCCACCCCAGGCAAATCGGTTTGGTTAGCGAATGATGAGTGGGTTAACATGGGACGAAATGGGAGACAATGACTCACCGTGACTATTTCGCGTCAAAACAAAGCAATCGCCAATGCTCATGGTTAACGGAATACTGTTGTCCACAGAACATACATAGAACGCGTTAACAAAGCGGCGCGCCCGTTCGGCGCTCTTGCAGAGCTGATGGTGGGACCAGACGGCCTGTAAGCCGGGTTCTGTGCCGCCCGGACCCGAAAGCCCGGACGCGGCGGCCATTCCTCTGGACCGACCCTCGCGGGCCGGTTCTCGCGACCTACCCGGATCCCTCAGGCCGGCGACGGCCCTACCGGATTACTCCGGCGCGGAATCCCTATTCGGTCTTGCTCCTGGCGGGGCTTGCCATGCCGTCCCTGTCACCAGGCACGCGGTGGGCTCTTACCCCACCCTTTCACCCTTACCGGCCCGAAGGCCGGCGGTTTGCTTTCTGTGGCGCTATCCCTAGGGTCACCCCCGGCGGGCGTTACCCGCCGCCATGTCGTCGTGGAGCCCGGACTTTCCTCGAGCTTGCGCCCGCGACCGCCCGGCCGTCTGGTCCGCGCGGAAACTGATGCCTGGCGGCTGCGGGGTCAACCCACGTCGTGGCCGCGCATCAGCCCGGCCACCGGATGGTCCCCCAGGGCGGCCAGCACGCCGGCGTGATCCGCTGCGGCCTTGTTCTGCGACAGCTTCCAGGTCCCCTGCAGGCGCTGGACGGCGAGCCGCGCCCCCAGGATGCCGCGGGCGACCTGGTCGAATCGGCCGGGGCCCATCTTGTCGCGGGTCCAGGGCGGCTTGGGCGCGAGTCTCGCCTCCTCCTGCGCCGACAGGTCGTCAAGCTGGGTCACCAGGCCCTGGGTAGGCAGCGCCGTCACGGTCCCCTCGGCCTCCACCGTCAGGTAGTTCCAGGTGGGCACCTGGTCGGCGCTTTCGTACCAGTCCGGGCTGACGTAGGCGTCCGGGCCCAGGCTCACCATCACCGCGGCGAACCCCTCGGCCAGATGGGCGGCCAGCGCGTTGCTCCGGGAGATGTGGAAGTCCAGCACCAGCGCCTGAGCTTGCCTGCGGATCACCACCGGTGCGTGGGCCACCAGCGGACGGCCCTGCGGCGCGGCGGCCAGCGTCATGAACGGATGCTCGGCCAGCCAGGCCAGCAGCTTCGCCTCGCCGGTCACCAGGAAGTCTCGCGCCGGGTGCATCAGGCGCCCAGCCGCAACAGGGCGATCAGCCGGGCGCGGGTCTCGCCGTCGGCGATCCCGTCCACCCGCGCCGGGCGCCAGTGCCGCTGGAAGGCGCGCACCACCGCCGTGGTCCCCGCCTCGAACCGGCCGGACGGCGGGCAGTCATAACCCAGGCGGGTGAACCCGGCCTGCAGGGCGAATACCCCGGCCCCCTCCTCGCCCTCGCCCAGCGGCGCGCCGGGGGCGGCCGGCGCCTCCGCCCACAGGCCGTGGCCGGCCTGCGCCAGTTCCTTCCAGGGGAACAGTTCGCCGGGGTCGTCCTTGCGGGTCGGCGCGATGTCGGAATGTCCGACGATACTGCCGTCCTCGATGGTCCAGCGGCCGCGGATGTCGCCCACCAGGGCGATCACCGCATCGACCTGCGCCTGCGGAAACGGTCGGTAGCCGAACTCGTGGCCCGGGTTGACGATCTCGATCCCCACCGACGCGCCGTTGACGTCGCGCTGCCCGCGCCAGGACGAGGCCCCGGCGTGCCAGGCCCGGCGCTCCTCGGGGACAAGCCGAAAGATTCGCCCGTCCTCCTCTACCATATAGTGCGACGAGACCTTGGCCTTGGGGTCGCGCAGCCTGGCCAGGGCCTCCTCGCCGGTGGGCATGCCGGTGTAGTGCAGCACCAGGATGTGCGGGGGGGCCTTGCGGATGTCGAAGTTGGGCGAAGGCGCCTCGATGAAGTTCATTGCGCGCGGTTCCGTATGGCGAGCAGCAGCGGCATTACCTGATTGCCGCGAAGGGCGACGATCAGCACCCCGGTCAGGGCCATCGCGCTGCCCACCGCCATCCGCGGCCCGAATGGGTCGTGCAGGATCGCCACCCCAAGGGCGATGGTGGCCAGCGGCGTCATCAGCGTCAACGGCGAGATCAGGTTGGCCTCATAGCGCTGGATGAGCGCGTAGTAGACCGTGTGCGCCAGCACCGACACCACCAGACCGGAGAACAGCACCGCCCCTAGGAACGGCCAGCCGGCGGCCAGGCCCGCGGCCACCGCGCCGGGCTCGAGCCATGCGGACAGCGCCGCCAGGGGCGGCAGCGAGGCGAACCCCACCCAGGCTTGGAACTGCATGGGCTTCACGCCCTCCATCTGCTTCATCATCACCGCGCCCAGGGATCCCAGGAAGGCCGCTGCGGCCACATACAGCAGCCCCGCCGACAGGCTGAAGCCGCCCGGGTCCCACATGACGGTGAGCGCGCCGGCGAGCGTCAGGGCGATGCCGATCCCGCGCCGCCAGCGGATCCGCTCGCCCAGCATCATCACAGAGAGCAGGGTGGTTATGGGCACGCCCAGTTGCAGGACCACTGCAGCCGAGGACGGCGTCGCCGACTGCAGGCCGATGAACAGCAGGGCGAAGTTGCCGCCGCCCATCAGCAGCGCCACCACGATCAGCCGCCAGCGCGGCCTGGGCATGGGAAACAGCCACGGGAACACCAGCAGGGCGACCACCGCAAAGCGCGCCGCCGCGTAGAACAGGGGCGGTATGCCCAGGTCGCTGACCACGTATTTCGAGACGATGTTGTTCAGGGCCCAGAGCAGGCAGATCAGCACCAGAAGACCGAAGTCGCGAAGGGACATGCGCCCCGGTTAAGCCGCCTGGCCCAGGCTGAGCAGTTCGTAGCGGCCCAGGTGGTGGTCGACGGAGCCGAAGGCGCTCTCAATCATGGTGGCGCGCTTGAAGTAGTGGCCGATGGCCATCTCGTCGGTCATGCCCATGCCGCCGTGGATCTGGATGGCGTTCTGGCCGACGAAGCGGCAGGCCTTGCCGATCTGCACCTTGGCGGCGGAGGCGGCCTTGGACCGCTCCGCGTCGTCCTCGAGCTTGATGTTGGCCATGTAGGTCATCGAGATCGCCTGCTCGACCTGGATGAACATGTCGACCATGCGATGCTGCAGCACCTGGAAAGCCGAGATCGGCTGGCCGAACTGCTTGCGCTGCTTGGTGTACTCCAAGGTGCCTTCGTGCAGCTTGCGCAGCACGCCGCAGGCCTCGGCGCAGGTGGCGGCGATCGCCTCGTC
>NZ_JBKJTG010000117.1:0-47830 GCF_046590535.1 Phenylobacterium sp.
CCGGCGACGTGAAGTACCACCTGGGCGCCTCGTCGGACCGCGAGTTCGACGGCAACTCGGTGCACCTGTCGCTGACCGCCAACCCGTCGCACCTCGAAATCGTCAACCCCGTGGTGATCGGCAAGGTCCGCGCCAAGCAGGCCTTCACCCTGCGCGAACGGCCCACCGCCGGGCGCGGCCACGCGATGCCGCTGCTGCTGCACGGCGACGCGGCCTTCGCGGGCCAAGGCGTGGTGGCCGAGTGCTTCGCGCTCTCGGGCCTGCGCGGCTATGGCGTCGGCGGGACCATGCACTTCGTGGTCAACAACCAGATCGGCTTCACCACCAGCCCCAAGAACAGCCGCTCCTCGCCCTATCCGTCGGACGTGGCCCTGATGGTGGAGGCGCCGATCTTCCACGCCAACGGCGACGATCCCGAGGCCGTGGTGTTCGCCGCCAAGGTCGCCACCGAGTACCGCCAGCAGTTCGGCAAGGACGTGGTCGTCGACATGTTCTGCTATCGCCGGTTCGGTCACAACGAGGGCGACGACCCGACGATGACCCAGCCCCTGATGTACGCCAAGATCAAGCAGCACCCGGGGGTGCGCGACCTCTACGCCGGCCGGCTGGTGGCCGAGGGCGTGGCGACCCAGCCCGAGGTGGACGGCTGGATCGCCGAGTTCGACGCCTTCCTCGACGCAGAGTTCGATTCCGGAAAGGGCTACAAGGCCAACAAGGCCGACTGGCTGGACGGCAAGTGGTCGGGCTTCAAGCTGCCGGCCGGCGACGAGCGGTTCACCACCGGGGTGTCGAAGCAGAAGCTGCTCGACCTGGGACGCCTCATCACCACGATCCCGGAGCGGATCGTCGTCCACAAGACCGTCGAGCGGGTGATCCAGAACCGCCGCGATGCCATCGAGAAGGGCGAGGGCCTGGACTGGGCCACCGGCGAGCACCTGGCCTTCGCAACCCTGCTGGACCAGGGCTATCCCGTGCGCCTCTCCGGCCAGGACAGCGTGCGCGGCACCTTCACCCAGCGCCACACTGGCGTCATCGACCAGGTCACGGAGGAGATCTACTTCCCGCTGCGTAACCTGGGCCCGAACCAGGCCCACTTTGAGGCGCTGGATTCGGCCCTGTCGGAAGAGGCGGTTCTGGGCTTCGAGTACGGCTTCTCGCTCACCGATCCCGACACGCTGACCATGTGGGAAGCCCAGTTCGGAGACTTCGTGAACGGCGCCCAGGTGGTCATCGACCAGTTCATCTCGTCGGGCGAGCGCAAGTGGCTGCGGATGAGCGGCCTGGTTCTGCTCCTGCCGCACGGCTACGAGGGTCAGGGGCCGGAGCACTCCTCCGCCCGTCTTGAGCGCTTCCTGCAGGCCTGCGCCGAGGACAATCTCCAGGTGGTCAATCCGACCACCCCGGCCAACTATTTCCATGCGCTGCGCCGTCAGGTGCTGCGCGAGTTCCGAAAACCTCTGGTGGTGATGACGCCCAAGTCGTTGCTCCGCCACAAGCGCGCGGTCTCCAACCTCGCCGACATGGCCGGGGGCTCGGGCTTCCACCGGGTGATGATCGATGGGGCCGAGGTCGGTTGCGACGTGGGCGGCGTGGCCCTGAAGCCCGACGACCAGATCGCCCGCATCGTCTTGTGCTCGGGCAAGGTCTATTTCGACCTGATCGAGCAGCGCGCCAAGGTCGGCCGCGACGATGTCTATATCCTCAGACTCGAACAGTTCTATCCGTGGCCGCTGAAGTCCCTGACCAACGAGCTGAAGCGCTTCAAGAACGCCGAGCTGGTCTGGGTCCAGGAAGAGCCGAAGAACATGGGCGGTTGGACCTTTGTCGACCCCTGGCTGGAACTGACCCTCGAGCGCTTGGCGGTCAAGGCCAAGCGCGCCCGCTACGTGGGCCGGCCGGCTTCGGCCTCCACGGCGGCGGGGCTGATGAGCCGCCACCTGAAGGAACTCGAGACCTTCCTCGCCGAAGCCTTCGCCTGATCGTATACGACCCGTAAAGAGCACCAAGGAGCGCTTCCCCTATGGCCGACATCATGACGCCAGCGCTGGGCGAGTCCGTCACCGAAGCCACGGTGGCGCGCTGGACGAAGAAGGCCGGAGACGCGGTCCGCAAGGATGAGATCCTGGTGGAGCTGGAAACCGACAAGGTCAGCCTGGAAGTGGCCGCGCCCTCGGATGGTGTCCTGGCGGAGATCTCCGCCGAGGAAGGCGCCACCGTCGAGCCGGGCGCCGTGCTTGGCCGGATCACCGAAGGCGCCGCCGCCGCCAAGGCCGCCCCGGCCGCCAAGCCGGAGCCCGCGGCCGCGCCTGTGCCCCAACCCGCGACCGACCCCGCGACCGCCGCACCGTCTTCGACGCCTGCGCCTGTTCCGGCCGGCGAGCTGCAGCCCGAAGCCACCCCAGGCAAGGCGCCGCCGACCTCAGGTCCGCTCCCCGACATGACCGCCCCCAAGGCGGAGAAGGTGCTGGCGCCATCGGCGCAGCGCGTGATGACGGAGAACAAGCTAGACGCCGCAGCCATCGCCGGCTCCGGCAAGGACGGCCGCATCACCAAGGGCGATGCGCTGGCCGCCCTGGAAGCCCGTAGCCAGGCCCCGGCCGCGCCCGCCGCCCCGGCCGCCCCGCGCGAGGTTCACGAGCGCGAGGAGCGGGTCCGCATGACCCGGCTTCGCCAGACCATCGCGCGCCGGCTGAAGGAGGCGCAGAACGCCGCGGCTATGCTGACCACCTTCAACGAGGTGGACATGACGAACGTCATGGCGCTGCGCAACGAATACAAGGACGCCTTCGAGAAGCGCCATGGGGTGAAGCTGGGCTTCATGAGCTTCTTCGTGAAGGCGGTGATCCACGGCCTGAAGCAGGTGCCCGACGTCAACGCCGAGATCGACGGCACGGACATCATCTACAAGAACCACTACGACATTGGGGTCGCTGTCGGCACCGAGAAGGGCCTGGTGGTGCCGGTGGTCCGCGACGCCGACGCCATGGGCCTGGCCGAGATCGAGAAGGCCATCGCCGCGGTGGGCAAGAAGGCCCGCGACGGCCATCTCGCCCTGGAGGACCTGCAGGGCGGCACCTTCACCATCTCCAACGGCGGGGTCTATGGCTCGCTGATGTCGACGCCGATCCTCAACGCCCCACAGTCGGGCATTCTGGGGATGCACAAGATCCAGGAGCGGCCAATGGCCATCGACGGACAGGTGGTGATCCGGCCGATGATGTACCTGGCCCTGAGCTACGATCATCGCATCGTCGACGGCAAGGGCGCGGTGACCTTCCTGGTCCACGTGAAGGAAGCCATCGAAGATCCCCAGCGCTTGCTGCTGGACGTCTAGACAACGGCGTTAGGCGAGCGCAGCTTTCCGGCGGACGCCCCGGTTATCGGGGCCATTGCGGGGGAGTGACCATGCCGATCCTTCGCTACCTGCTGGGCGCCCTGATCGGCGCCTACGCCCTGTTCAGCCTGTTTCCCATCGCCACCGACGCGGCTTTCAAGCTGGGGATGTTCGACAACCCCACCGGCGAGGTCGCCCTGATGATCCCGCTCTGGCAGGCCACCGCCTGGTGGCATCTGGCGCTGTGGCTGGTGGTGGTGGCCCTGTTCCTGGTCGCCGCCTGGCGGCTGCTGCGCGGCGGACGTGCAATGGCCCCCTACGCGGCCGCCTTCATCCTCGATATGGCGCTGTGGGCGACCATGAAGACCCTGCCGGCCTATGGTCAGGTGTTCACTCCGGCGGAGCTGCGGTCGGACAACTACATCCTGGCCTTCATGGTGGCCTGCGGGGTGCTGCTCTGGCTGGGCGAACGACGGCGCGCCCAACCCGCGCCGGCCTGAGCTCCGGGCCGGTTGACCTCAGTCTTCCCATGCCTAGGGTGCGCCCAATCTGAACGGCGGGCGAACCCATGGCTGACAGCGCAATCCCCTACGACGTGGTGATCATCGGCGGCGGTCCCGGCGGCTATAACGCCGCGATCCGGGCGGGCCAGCTTGGCCTCAAAGCCGCGTGCGTGGAAAAGCGCGTCACGCTGGGGGGTGTTTGCCTCAACGTGGGCTGCATCCCGTCCAAGGCGCTGCTGCACGCCTCGGAGATGTTCGAGCTGGCCAGCAAGGACTTCGCCGGCCTCGGCATCGACGTGACGCCCAAGCTCAACCTGCCGCAGATGATGAAGCAGAAGGCCGAGAGCGTCACCGCGCTCACCAAGGGCATCGAGTTCCTGTTCAAGAAGAACAAGGCCGACTGGATCAAGGGAACCGGCAAGCTGGCCGGCCCGGGCAAGGTGGAGGTGACCGCCGAGGACGGCGCGGTCACCACGCTGGAGGCCAGGAACATCGTCATCGCGACCGGCTCGGAGCCCTCGACCCTGCCCGGCGTCACGGTCGACCAGAAGCGCATCGTCGATTCCACCGGCGCCCTGGAGTTGGCCGACGTCCCCAAGAGCCTGATCGTCATCGGGGCCGGCATCATCGGCCTGGAGCTGGGCTCGGTGTGGCGCCGGCTGGGCGCCCAGGTCACGGTGGTGGAGTTCCTGGACCGGATCACCCCTGGCATGGACGCAGAGACCGCGAAGACCTTCCAGCGCTCCCTGACCAAACAGGGGATGGTGTTCAAGCTCGGGTCGAAAGTGACCGGGGCCAAGGCCGGCGACGCCGGGGTCGAGCTCACCGTCGAGCCGGTGGCCGGCGGCCCCGCGGAGACCCTGAAGGCCGACTATGTGCTGCTGGCCATCGGCCGTCGCCCGGTGACCGAGGGCCTGGGCCTGGAGAGCGTCGGCATCACCGCGGACAAGCACGGCTTCATCGAGACCGACCACTGGAAGACGTCCGCCCCCGGCGTATGGGCGATCGGCGATGTCACCCACGGTCCCATGCTGGCCCACAAGGCCGAGGACGAGGCGGTGGCCTGCATCGAGACCATCGCCGGCCAGGCGGGCCACGTGAACTATGGGATCATCCCCAGCGTGGTCTACACCTTCCCCGAGGTCGCCTGGGTGGGCAAGACCGAGGAAGAGCTGAAGGACGAGGGCCGCGCCTACAAGGCCGGCAAGTTCCCGTTCTCCGCCAACTCCCGGGCTAAGGTGAACCACGAGGCGGAGGGCTTCGTGAAGGTGCTGGCCGACGCCGTCACCGACGAGATCCTCGGCGTCCACATGATCGGCCCTCATGTGGGCGAGATGATCGCCGAGTACTGCGTGGCCATGGAGTTCCGGGCCGCGTCGGAAGATGTCGCCCGCACCAGCCACCCGCACCCCACCCTGTCGGAGGCCCTGCGTCAGGCCGCCATGGGCGTCGAGGGGTGGACGATGCAGGCTTGAGCCCCAGGCGCGAAATCCGCCGGGCGTGGCCGGAGGAGCTGCCGGACTGCGCCGACCTCTATGTCCGCGTGCTGCGCGACACCTTTCACTGGCAGGCGCCCGAGCGGCACCAGGCCGAGGACTTCTTCGGCGCGGCCCGGGACGAGGAAATCTATGTGGCCCTGGAGGACGGCCGCCTGCTGGGTGTCGCCGCTTTCTTCCGTCCACAGAACTTCCTCCACTCCCTCTATGTGGAGGCCCGCGGCGCCGGGGTCGGAAAGGCGCTGCTCGACCATGTGACCGCCCTGGCCGACGGGCCGGTTTCGCTGAAGGTCCAAGCCCCCAACGTCCGCGCCCAGGCCTTCTACGCCCGGGAGGGCTTCCGCTGTATCGAGCGCGGGGAGGACGGCGACGTGGCCTGGCTGCGGCTGGTGCGTGGCTGAAACTTCACTTGGCGGAGCGGTGCCGCACCTATCAGAAGACGGTTCGACCCGATGGCTGCCCGGTCCCGACCATCGTCCGCTACGGCGTCGACCAGGACGGGCGCGCCCCGCGCAACTAGAGCCTGACAGCTTCAAGTGGCTACCGGTTGAAGCGTCCGTCAGGCTCTAAACTTTGAAGATAGACCCTTTTTATCCGGTTCAAGTGATTCCACTTGAACCGGAAAGGGTCTAGCGCTCAGGCGTGCGGGTGGGCCTTGGCGTAGGCGCTGAGCAGGGCCGCCGCATCCACCTCGGTATAGCGTTGGGTCGTCGATAGCGACGCGTGGCCCAGCAGTTCCTGGATGGAGCGCAGGTCCGCGCCTGCGCCCAGCAGGTGGGTGGCGAAGGAGTGGCGCAGCGCATGCGGCGTGGCGCTGGCGGGCAGGCCAAGCCGGCCCCGCAACAGCTGCACGGTGGCCTGCACGTGGCGCGGGCTCAACGGTCCGCCGCGCTTGGCCCGGAACAGGGGCTCGTCGGGGCCAAGGGCGAACGGCATCTCGCCCACATAGGCGTCGGCCGCTTCCCGCACGGCGGGCAGCACCGGCACGATCCGCATCTTCGAGCCCTTGCCGGTGATCCGCAGCTCAGGACCCATGGGCGCGTCGCGGCGCTTCAGCGAAAGCGCCTCGGAGATTCGCAGCCCGCAGCCGTAGAGCAGCGTCAGCACCGCCTGGTCGCGGGCCACTTCCCAGCCTTGCCGGTCAGGGTCCAGCGCCGGTTCGGCGATCAGGCCCCGGGCCTGGTCCTCGCTCACCGGCCGGGGCGCGCCTGGCCGTACGCGCGGGCCCCGCACCAGGGCGATGGCGGCGTTAGGGGCGTCCAGGCGCCGGTCGAGGAAGCGGTGGAAGGTGCGGATCGCCGACAGGGCCTGGCTGAGGGAGCGGGGCGACAGCGGGCGCTCGCCGGACCGCAGGTGCGCCAGCCAGGCGCGCACCTCCGCAGGCGTTACGCCGGCCAGGCCGTTGACCGTCAGGCGCTCGCCCTGGTGCTGTTCGAGGAAGGCGACGTAGCGGGTCGCCGCGAAGCCATAGGCCTCCAGGGTCCTGGGTGAGGCGCGCCGCTCCTGGGCCAGGTGCTGCAGCCAGAGCGCGCGGGCCTCCTGGGCGGTCACAGCAGGGGCCACCGCTCCGCCGTGCGTTCCACCACTCGGGCGAGGAAGGCCACCAGTTCGGCGCCCATGTCCGGGGTGAAGCCTTCCGGGTCGGCCGAGCCGAAGGCCAGCAGGCCCTGCCGCGACGGCTCCCACATGGCCAGCCGGACCATGGCCATCGACCGGACCCTCTCGCCGCGCTCACCGAACAGGCCCAGCGCCGTGGGGGCGAAGCCCATCCGCGCCAGCCGCTGCGGCCCGTCCAGGATCATGTCCACCTGGCCTTCCACCAGCCCGCGCCAGCCGGCGGGGGGCAAGCCCCCGGTCTCCAGGGCGATGACCCCGGCGGCCAGGCCGAAGCGGTGCTGGGCCAGGTTGTCGACCCGCCGCGCCAGGTCAGAGGGGTTGCGGCTTTCCAGGAGGTCCACCACCGCGCCGTGGGTCTGCGCCTGGGCGGAGAAGTTGGCTCGCGCGGTCTCCTCCACCTGCTGGCGCTGGGTAGCTTCGCGCTGGTGGGCGGCGTGCACCCGGGCCATGACTGCGGGCCCGAAGTCCACCACGTTGCCGGCGGCGACCTTGAGGCCCAGCTCGTCGAGCAGGCCGTCGTCCTCGCGCAGGAAGGCCGGATTGTCGGCCAGGAACCGGCGGACGGCGGCGGGCCCCAGCGGGGCTTCTTCGAGGCTGCCCTGCGACCCGTCCATGTCCGCCCCTTTGTCCTACAGGATAGATTGGCCGGTCTTCGCCCAATCGCTCATGAACTGTTCAAGACCCTTTTCGGTTAACGGGTGCTTGAAGAGGGCGGCGAACACCTCCGGCGGAATGGTCGCGCAGTCGGCCCCGGAGAGCGCCGCCTGGGTCACGTGGGCGGGGCTGCGGATCGAGGCGGCCAGGATCTCGGTGTCGAAGTCATAGGTGTCGTAGATCGCTCGGATTTCGCCGATCAGGTCCATGCCCTGGGCGCCGTGGTCGTCCAGCCGGCCGATGAACGGGCTCACGTAGGTGGCGCCGGCCTTGGCGGCCAGCAACGCCTGGGCCGCCGAGAAGCACAGGGTGACGTTGGTCTGAACGCCCTCGCGGGCGAACTGGGCCGTGGCCATCAGGCCATCGCGGGTCAGCGGCACCTTGACCACCACGTTGGGGGCGACGCCGGCCAGCTTGCGGCCCTCGTCCAGCATGGCCTGCCAGGTGGTCGCCGCCACCTCGGCGCTCACCGGACCCTCGACGGCCTCGCAAATCTCGGCGATGACCTCCAGCATGGGGCGGCCGGACTTGGCGATCAGCGTCGGATTGGTGGTCACGCCATCCACCAGGCCGGTGGCGGCGAGGTCCTTCAGGACGGCGACGTCGGTGGTGTCGAGGAAGAGCTGCATCGTAGGGACCTTGAGTTTGCTGACGCCGCTTGTAGCCGTCCGCAGGGCCAGCGCAAAAGCATCCCGATGAGCCGCATCGCCTCCGTCCTGTTGCCCATGCCCCTGCCGGAAGCCTTCGACTATGCGGAACCCGACGGTCTGGCGCTGGAAGTCGGCGACCAGGTGGCCGCACCGCTGGGGCCTCGGCTGATCCGCGGCGTGGTGGTGGCGTTGCGCGAGGCCGCCGGGGGCAACCGCCCCCTGAAGCCCATCGCCGGGCGCCTGGACGAACCCCGCCTGCCGCCCAACACCCTGGAGTTCGTGCAGTGGGCGGCGCGCTACGCCGTGGACGCCCCGGGCGCGGCTCTGGGTATCGCGCTTCGCGGCGCCCGCGCGCCCAAGCCGCGGCCGGTCCGCCTCGTCGAGCCCACCGGATCCCTGCCGCGGCGCCCGACGCCGGCCCGCACCCGGGTGCTGGAGGCCGCGGCGTCCGCCAGCCTCGCCCCCGCCGACCTCGCCCGCGCCGCCGGCGTCTCGTCCGGGGTGGTCAAGGCGCTGCTGGACGAAGGTGCGCTGTCCCTGCGCCTGGTCACCGCCGAAGCCCGCTTCGACCACCCTGACCCGACCCTGCCAGGCGCGCAGCTCAACCCCAGCCAGGCCGCCGCCGCCGATGCGCTGAAGGCCATGCTGGCCGAGGGCGGCTTCAACGTCGCCCTGCTGGACGGGGTCACCGGCTCGGGCAAGACCGAGGTCTATCTGGAGGCCGCGGCGGCGGCGCTGGCCGCCGATACCACCGCCCAGGTGCTGATCCTGCTGCCGGAGATCGCGCTCACCCAGGCGGTGATCGCCCGCGTCGCCGAACGCTTCGGCGCCACCCCCGGCGAATGGCATTCCGACGTGGCGCCCCCGGCGCGCCGCCGGGTCTGGGAAGCGGTGGCCACCGGAAACTGCCACATTGTGGTGGGCGCCCGCTCGGCGCTCTTCCTGCCGTTCACCAACCTCGCCCTGATCGTGGTGGACGAGGAGCACGACGCTTCCTTCAAGCAGGAAGAGGGGTTTATCTACCAGGCCCGCGACCTGGCGGTGGTGCGGGGCAAGATCGAGGACGCCGCGGTGGTCCTGGCCTCAGCCACGCCGTCGCTGGAGACTCTGCGCAACGCTGAACAGGGCCGCTACCGCTGGCTGCGTTTGGCCACCCGTCATGGCGCGGCCACCCTACCGGACATCGAATTGGTCGATCTGCGCCTGACGCCGCCGGAGCCCGGACGCTGGCTGTCGCCGCCTCTGGTGGCGGCCATGGGGGAGACGTGGGCCAGGGGCGAGCAGACGCTCCTGTTCCTCAACCGCCGAGGCTATGCCCCCCTGGTGCTGTGCAAGGCCTGCGGTGAGAAGCTTACCGCCCCGGACACCGAGTCCTGGCTGGTTGAGCACCGCTATTCCGGCCGGCTGGTCTGCCACTTGACCGGCTTTTCGATGCCCAAGCCCGCTGCCTGCCCCCACTGCGGGGCCAGGGACAGCTTGGTCTCCATCGGCCCGGGGGTGGAGCGGGTGGAAGAGGAGGCGCGGGGCCTGTTCCCCGACGCCCGGGTCTCGGTGTTCTCCTCCGACACGGTGTTCGACGCCCGCGAAGCCAGGCGCATGGTGGAGGCCATGGCCGACGGCCAGATCGACATCCTTGTGGCGACCCAGGCCGCCGCCAAGGGCCATAACTTCCCCAAGCTGACCCTGGTGGGGGTGGTGGACGCCGACCTGGGCCTTCGAGGCGGCGACCTGCGGGCCGCCGAGCGGACCTACCAGCTCCTGGCCCAGGCCACCGGCCGGGCCGGGCGCCGCGACCGGCCGGGCCGCGCGCTGTTGCAGACCTACGCCCCCGAGCACGCCGTCATGCAGGCGTTGAAGGCCCAGGACCGCGACGCCTTCACGGCCGCCGAGCTGGCTGAGCGCGACATGGCCGGCCTGCCGCCGTTCGGCCGGCTGGCCGCGGTGATCGTCTCAAGCCTCGATCCGGGCGCCCTCGACGCCTTCGTCCGCGCCATGGCCCAGGCCGCCCCCAACGCCGACGGGGTGGAGGTCTATGGTCCGGCCGACGCCCCGCTGGGCTTGATCCGCGGGCGTCGGCGCAAGCGCTTCCTGGTGCGCGCCGACCGCGCCGTGGACCTCTCGGCCTACATGGCCACCTGGCGCGCCCGGGTGAAGCCGCCGGGCAGCGTCCGCCTGGCCATCGACATCGACCCCTACAGCTTCCTCTAGCGCCCTAGTGATGGGTCTCGCCGGAGCCCGCCGGGTGCTTGCGCCGGCGCGCGGCCATGTTCAGCCCTTCAACCACGGCGGAGAAAGCCATGGCGGCGTAGATGTAGCCCTTGGGCACATGCACCCCGAAGCCGTCGGCGATCAGCACGGCGCCGATCATCAGCAGGAAGCCCAGGGCCAGCATCACCACGGTCGGGTTGTTGTTGATGAAGGTGGCCAGCGGGTCGGCGGCCAAAAGCATCACCCCCACCGCTACGATCACCGCCGTCATCATGATCGGCAGGTGGTCGGTCATGCCCACGGCAGTGAGGATCGAGTCGATCGAGAAGACGATGTCCAGCAACAGGATCTGGACGATGGCGGAGCCGAAGTTCACCGCCACGGCGCCCTTGGTGTCCATGACGCTGTGGATCTCGCCCGGATCGACCTTCTCGTGGATTTCTGTGGTGGCCTTCCACACCAGGAATATGCCGCCGGCGATCAGGATCAGGTCGCGCCAGGAGAACGCCAACTCGAAAGCCGCGTGCCCCTCAGCGTCCAGGGGCCCCTGCCAGGGCAGGGTGAACACCGGCTGGGTGAGGCCCACGATGAAGGCCAGGGTGGAAAGCAGTCCCAGGCGCATGATCAGCGCCAGTGCGATGCCGATGCGCCGGGCGCGGGCGCGCTGGGCCTCCGGCAGCTTGTTGGAGAGGATCGAGATGAAGATCAGATTGTCGATCCCCAGCACCACTTCCATGACAATCAGGGTGGCCAGCGCCAGCCAGGCCGCGGGGTCGCTCATCAGAGCCGTGATGCCGTCCATGTCGCCAGTGCGCTCCCATTTGTTCGTCGACGCCTTGTCTAGCGCATCGTGGCGCGTGGCCTAAGTCCCTTGCGGCCGCCTTTTTTCCAGGCGCCCGGGCCGGAAGGCGAGATTGTGGCGCAGGGCTGCGCTGTTCTTGGGGGTCGCTCCGCGAACACCGGAGCCGAAGGGCCGAGCTCTTATTTCGGATCGTTACAGTCTTGTGAGATTCGGTCTTCGCAACAGGTGATCAAGTCTCCGACCGCCCCATTAGAGATCGATTTCAGCTGGCTAGGGCAATCCTTGGCGGAGGCATGGGTTAGTTTGTTGGAAACGCAATTTTTGACAACGAGAATTGCGGTTTTTACTCGTTGAGAGGCAGGTTCTTTTACCCTACCCACCCGGTGGGTCATGCCAATTGGCAGGGCGACGCACGGTCGCAGGCGCGTAAACCCTCTTTTCACTTAAGGCAGGATAGGGTTATCCCTTACGACTGTAAGCGTCGGGGGAGTAGCCGTGACATGACCAAACGGACGAAGACCCTGCTGGGATCCCTGGCGGCCGCGGCTGTCATGACGTTTGCGGCGCCCGCGGGCGCGGTGGCTGATACCTACTGGCAGTGCGTCCCGTTCGCCCGGCTGATTTCCGGCATTCAGATTTTCGGCGACGCGCGGACCTGGTGGCAGCAGGCGGTTGGCAAGTACGAGACCGGTGTCCAGCCCAAGGCCGGCGCGGTGCTCTGCTTCAAGCCCACCGCGCGCATGAAGCTGGGCCACGTGGCCGTGGTCAGCCAGGTGCTCACCGACCGCGTCGTGCAGATCACCCACGCCAACTGGTCGCCCATCGACGGCTCTCGCGGCAAGGTGGAAAAGGACGTCACCCTGATCGACGTCTCCCAGGCCGGCGACTGGAGCCAGGTGAAGGTCTGGTACGACCCCCTGCGCGACCTCGGCGGCTCCACCTACAACACCCACGGCTTTATCTACCAGGACACCTCGGCCCGGGTGATCGCCGCCTCGGGCCTCTCCAAGGTGCAGAACGGGGCCGTCGCCATGGCCCAGTCGGCCGCCAGCCAGATCAACAATGCCGTGCGTCCCGGCGCAGGCCCGCTCAGCATGCTTAGCCAGGCCGCCGACTCCACCGACCGGATCGCCGCCCTGATCGCGGCCGCTACCCGCGGCGACGGCGGTTCCGAGGACTGACCCCTGCGTACGGGCGATTGACGCCCTTCGCCCGCGCCCGCATCTAGGGCTTCCAGCGGAGGCGCCATGGTCAATCTCCTGCGGCGCGGTGTGCGCTGCTTCCAAGCCGAACCCCTGGCCCCCGGCTGGCGGCCCGATCCGGAGGTCATCTGGATCGACCTGCTGAAGCCCACTCGCGACGAGGAGCTTGCGGTCGAGGCCGCGCTCGGCATCGACCTGCCGACCCCGCAGGAGATGGCCGCCCTGGAGCCCTCCAGCCGGCTTTACCAGGAGAACGGCGCGACCTTCATGACTGCCACCCTCCTGGCCCACAGCCAGGATGGCGTGCCGACCGCGACGCCGGTCACCTTCGTCCTGTCCAGGGGCCTGCTGGTCACCCTCCGATACGAAGAGCTGCGCGCCTTCAGCGTCTTCTCTGAGCGGGCGCCGGAAGGCGACGTCGGGAGCGGCACGGCAGCCCTGCTGGGTCTGTTGGACGCCATCGTCGAACGGTTGTCGGAAATCCTCGACCAGATGGGCGATGCGGTGGGTGAGGCGTCGGTGGGGATTTTCGAGCGCCCGGCGGCGGGTGACTTCAAGCCGCTGCTGACCCAGCTCGCGCGCACCCAGTCGGTGACCTCGATGACCCGCAACAGCCTGGTCAGCTTCTCTCGCTTGCTCAGCTACGCGACGCTCGCCCCGGAGATCGCCGGCGACCCGGACTGCCAGGCCCACCTGGCGTCGCTACAGCGCGACACCCAGTCGCTCACCGAGCACGCCAGCTTCCAGTCGAGCCACATCGCCTTCCTGCTGGATGCCGCGCTGGGGCTGATCAACATCGAGCAGAACGGCATCATCAAGTTCTTCTCGGTGGTGGCGGTGGTGTTCCTGCCGCCCACTCTGGTGGCCTCAGTCTACGGGATGAACTTCCACCACATGCCTGAGCTCGACTGGAAGCTGGGCTACCCCATGGCGATCGCGATGATGGTCGCCTCCGCGGTCCTGCCCCTGTTGTGGTTCAAGCGGCGCGGCTGGCTGTAGTCCCGCATTAGGCCTGTCACGCAACCGTTCCTTAAGCGGCGAAGGCGCACGCTCGCCCGTCCTGAAGGTCTGTCATGCCGTCGCAAGCCCAACCCCACCACCTGAGCCTCGACGCTCCGACCCTGCGCGAGGCGGTGGAGGCGCACCAGCGCTACCTGGCCGGCCGCTCCGGCGGGCGCCGGCTCAGCCTGACCTATGCCGACCTGTCGAACTGCTCCCTTGAGGGCGTCGACCTGCGCGACGCGGACCTGGCCGGCGCCAAGCTGGAGGGCGCCATGCTCTCCCGGGCCAACCTGTCGCGGGCCATCCTGTTCGGCGCCGATCTGCGCGAAGCCGACCTGCGCAACGCTAACCTCAAGCGCGCCGACCTGCGCGGCGCCTGCCTGCGCGGGGCCAATCTGTCGAACGCCGAAATGGCCGGATGCGATCTGCGCGAGGGCCGCATCGCCCTGCAGGACAAGCTGGACGGCTTCCGCATCCTGCGTCACGAGCACCGCCCGGGCGAGCTGAACTACGCCGTGCTGGCCGGGGCCAACCTGGCCGGGGCGCAGATGGCCGGCGCCGTGGCCATGGCCTGCGACTTCACCGACGCCAACATGACCGGCGTGATCCTGTCAGGCGCGCGGCTGATGCGCGCGGTGCTGGATGGGGCGGACCTGTCGGGCGCAGACCTCGGCGGAGCCGACCTCACCGGCGCCTCCATGAAGCGCACTGTGCTCACCGGGGTGAACCTTGAACAGGCCCGCCTCGACGACGTGGACCTGACCAACGTCCTTCGCGCCCCGCCGCCCATCGTCTACATCGACGACAAGGCCCTGGATGAGGTGCTCGCCGAGCATGAGGCCTACTGCGACAGCGAGGGGTCCCGCGGCGCGGTGATGCGCCTGGCTGAGGTGGACTTCCGGCCGCTGCGCAGCCTCAAGCGACGCAGGCTGACGGCGCTCGCCGCGCCGGGTTCGATCTTCTTCGGCATGGACCTGGAAGGCGCCCAGCTACAGGGCGCTGACCTCTCCGGCTGCGACTTCCGCGGCGCGATCCTGCGCGAGGCCGATCTTCGCGGGGCCAAGTTCACCGACGCCCAACTCACCCGCGCCGACCTGCGCGGCGCCAAGATGGGGCCGCTGAAGATCGCCGAGGGCCGCTTCGTGCGCACCGACTTCACCCGCGCGGGCCTGCGCAGCGCCGACCTGCGCGGCGCCTACGCCACCCGCGCCCGGTTCATCGAGGCCGACATGGGCGGCGCCAAGATCGCCGGGTGCGATCTGTCCGGCGCCGAACTGCCGACGGTCTAGGGTGGCGATTCAGAAGTTCGTCTACGCGTGTGGCGGACGAACTTCAGAACCAGCACCCTAGAGGTTCACCACCTCACAGCCCAGTTCCTCGCGGATCCGCTCCGCGACGATGGCCCGGTGGCAACCCGCGTGGTCGGCCTCGTAGCAGAGCAGGGCCGCCTTGTGCTCCCGCGCCACCTCCACCGCCTTGGCCAGCTCCAGTTGCGCCGCGGGCTCGGCCAGGTGGTCCTCAAATATCCGCCGCATCTCGGCGATGCGGCCCTTACGCGCCGCGTCGCGGCCGGGCTTGGGCGTGCCGAGTTGGCGGAAATGCAGGTAGTCGATGCCGGCCGCGTTCAGGCTGGCGGCCAGCAGGGTCTTGGAGAAGCCGGCCCGGCGCGAGGACGCCACGGCGCGCACGTCGATCAGCACCTCCACCCCGGCCTGCGTCAGCTGCTCGATCACGGCGGCCTGCAGCGCGCGCTCGTAACCGATGGTGGCCAGGCGCATCGTCTGTTCTCCAGAAGTCATGGCCGGCTATATGGGGGCTCCCAAGGGAGGTTCCATGGCCGCCAAGATCGACCCGACGCCGCAGCTCCGGCTTGTCCCCCTGCCGACCCGGGGCGGCGCCATGGCGGTGCTCGACTTCGGGCCGCGGCGCCGTCCGGTGGACATCGTCTTCTCTCACGCCAACGGCTTCAACGCCGCCACCTACCGCTCGATCCTGCAGCCGTTGGCCACGGACCTGCGCATCCTGGCCGTCGATCTGCGCGGCCACGGCGCATCGACCCTGCCCACGGTGATCGAGGGCCGCGACGGCTGGTCGGAGTTCCGCGAGGACCTGTTGGCCCTGCTGGCCGCCGCCACGGATGGCCCGGTGGTGCTGGCGGGCCACTCCATGGGCGGCACCTCCAGCCTGCTGGCGGCGGCCCAGGCGCCGGCGCGGGTTCGGGCGCTGGTCCTGTTCGATCCCGTGCTGATGCCGCTGGCCATGCTGGCGGGCCGATCCGAGGACCAGCCGCAGATCGCCGAGTCTCCCCTGGCGCAGGGCGCCCTGCGCCGCCGCGCCACCTTCCCGGACAAGGCCGCCGCGGTGGCCGCCTACTCAGGCCGCGGGGCCTTCGCGAGCTGGAGCCCCGAGCAACTGGCCGACTACGTGGACGCCGGCTTTCGCGAGACCGGCGACGGCCAGGTCACGCTCACCTGCACGCCGCAGTGGGAAGCCTCCAACTTCCGCTCGCACAACTACGATCCGTGGGCGGCTTTCGCGCAGACCCGCTGCCCGATCCGGATCCTCAAGGCCGAGACCGCCTCCACCGCCCGCGTGGAGGGCCGTGAAGCCGGGCTCGCCGCCACCGGCCGCGTCACTATTGAGACCGTGCCCGGCACGACCCACTTCCTGCCCATGGAACGCCCAGACCTGGTCCGCGCGACCCTGCGGGCGATGGCGTGAGCATCGCGGCGATTGCGCCGGCTCGACGCCCTCGGCGGCGGGCGGCAAGCCCCGATGATCGCCCTGGTGGTGAAGCTCCCTCTGGCGTACGGCTTCCTGCGGTTCTAGCCGCTTGGCGCGAGACCAGGCGGCCCGCCGCGCGTTGAGGCGAACATGGAAACCTGGTTGCTGCCGGCCTTGCTGGGCCTCGGGCTCGCCGCCTCGACGGGCCTGAAGACCTTCCTGCCGCTCCTGATGCTGGCCGTGGCGGCGCGTTTCCACCTGTTCGGCATCGAGCTTTCCGGCCCCTTCGCCTGGCTGGGTTCGCTCACCGCCCTTGCGGCGCTCAGCATCGCCACGGCCACCGAGTTCGTCGCCGACAAGGTGCCCTTCGTCGACCATGCGCTCAGCCTGTTCGGCGTGGTGGCCCGGCCCGCTGCCGGCGCCCTGGCCGCGGCGGCCGCCTTCAACACCCTGGACCCGGGCGCTGCGGCGGTGGCCGGCCTGATCATCGGCGCCCCTACGGCGCTCGCCGTCCACACCGCCCAGAGCGGCGCGCGGATCACCAGCACGGCGACCACCGGCGGGTTCGCGAACCCCCTGGTGTCCCTCGCCGAGGACGTGGCGGCCTTCTTCACCGCCCTCCTGGCGATGGTGGCCCCGATCCTGGTGCCGGTGGTCCTGCTGGTGGCGGGTTTCGTGGTCTGGCGGGCGATCGTGGCTTTGCGCGGTGGTCCCCGCGTCAGGCGGGCCTGAGCCATGGCCGTCGCCTTCACCCGCGAGGAAGACTACGAATCCCAGGCCGCCGACCTGCCGGACCGCCCCGTCTCGCCGCACCCCAATCTGGTCACCGCCAGCGGCTTGGCCACCATCGAGGCGGAGCTCGCCGCCGCCCGCGCCGCCTACTCCGCTGCCCAGGCGAAGGGCGGGGTCAGCGCCGACCGCACCGCCATGGCCAGGGCCACCCGCGACCTGCGCTACTGGTCGGTGCGTCGCGGCAGCGCCCAGCTCACCGAGCCCGCCGCCGAGCCGGACGCCGTCCAGTTCGGCCGCGCCGTGGAGTTCGTGCGCGACGATGGCAGGCGGCAGACCTACCGCATCGTCGGCGAGGATGAGGCCGACCCCGCGAAGGGCAGCGTCTCCTACGCCTCGCCGCTGGCGCGAGCCCTGCTGGGCAAGCGGGTTGGCGATGTGGCCCTGCTGAACGGGGAGACGTTGGAAGTCGTCGCGGTGCGGTGAGCCGCGTCAGGTTTTGAGCGGCTTTTCGATCTGGTGGACGGCTTCGATGATCTCGTCGACGCGCTTCTGCACGATGGCCTGGGCGTCATGGAGCCCCTGATTGTAGTAGTAGGGCCCCAGCGTCTCGGCGAGGAAGTCCAGCAGGTCGAGGCCGTCAAACGGCTCGATCTCCACGTCCAGCTCGGCCTTCAGATGCCGCCTCAGCAGGCGCGACAGCATCTCGCGGGTGGGGTTGTCGAGCTCAATCCTGGACACGGGGGCCTCGGCGAAAGGGTCAGCGACGGGTCTTGATCTAGCCCCCCATCGACCGGCCGCAAAGCCGCGGACGCAATGGCGCCGTCGATCATGTTTCTGGGGCGTGGCGTCATGCTCCCGGCCCGACGTATCCACGACACTCCAGCTCGCCTGTGGTCGGAGGCCGTGATGCGTCTTCCGTCGGGACTGCTGGCGTTGGCGTTGGCCGCAAGCCTTGCGGAGGCCGGCGAGTACCGGGCGCCGCATGCCCCTGCGTCCTGTGCACCTACACTGGTTCCGAACGCCACAACGCCAAGTTACAACCGCGAAAGCTTGGATACCGCGTGGCGCGGTCCGGGATCGGCTACAGCCCCAGACCCTTGACCGCGGCGGCCTCCACCGCGGCCAGTTCGTCGCCTTCCAGGGTGATGATCTTGCGGGTCTCCAGGTCGAAGGAAACGGCGATCGCCTCGGCCACGCCCCAGGGCTTACCGGTGGTAGGATTGAGCAGCCAGTGCACCAGCTTGCGGAACCGCGCGTCGCCGCCGGCGGCGCCGGACCGCAGCTCGATCCGGTCCCCCGCCCGTGGCCAGTCGACGTGAATCAGACGGTACTCCAGGGCGGCCCCGCCGACCTTGGGCCGGCTCTCGTCGCCCGGTCGGCGGCCTTCGAAGAAGTGCGGGATGCCGTCGGAGATGCGGGCCATCATCAGCTCGGTGCGCATGCGGCCGAAGGCGTCGCAGTCGCCAGACCGCACGGCGCCAAGGCCGGTGCGCTTCAGGCCGAGCTCATCGGCCCGCGCCAGGCTCGCTTGGCTCTCCACGGGCTCTAGGCTGAGGCTGCGGGCGCGGGCCTGTTCGGGGATTTCGACGGTCAGCTCTTCGGCGCGGGCGCGGACCCGGTCCGGCCAGGGAAAGGCGCGGCCCTCGCGGGCGGTGGCGTGGGCGACCACGGTCTGGAAGCTGGCCGCCAGCGCGCCATCCTGGTGGTGCATGAGCAGAAGCAGGCGCGCCTCGCTGTCGCCCATCTCCACCACGCCGCCGGTGATGGAAAGCGGCGCGTTGGGGCGGGCCTCGCGGACGAAGCGGATGTGCTGTTCGCGCACGATCAGGGTCGCCTGGGCGTCGGGGGCGAAGGCGGCGGGCATGCCCAGCTCCGCGGCCAGGCCAGCCAGCGCCTCCATGGACTTGGCCACGTAGAAACCCACGTTCAGGTGGCCCATGGCGTCGCATTCCCAGGTGGCAACGCTGCCCCGCCAGACTTCCACGCCTGTTCCGCTCACCCGAACACCCCCGCACGACGGTGCGAGCTTAGGGGCGCGGCGATCGATCGGCTAGCGCTTGCCTTCCGCTGGGTCGCCGCCTGGGCCCAGGTGGCCGTCGGCGGCGGCCTTGGGCGGCGCCGAGCCATCACCGGCGCCCTGCTTCAGGGGGGGATCGAAGCTACGCTTCTCCCCAGCCACCCCATCGTCCCGGCGCACGGTGGGATAGCGCTCGACGCCGCCCTGGTCCTTGGGGGCGTCCAGGGGCTGGGCGGCGTTGGCCTCGCGGCCCGGGGTCTGCAGCTTGTCCTCGCGGTCTTCCGCCATCGGTCGGCTCCTCTTTCATACGTGCTGGTCAGAAGGGTAGCGCCGAGCCAGCCTTCGCGTTCCGGCGCGTCGCCCGCGTCTCGCGCCCGTAGCTCCGCTGTGGCAGACTGCGCGGGGACGAGGAGCATGGCGATGGCGGACAAGCAACGGCCGGCCAAGGTGATGGTCTACCGCCACGCCGCGGTCACCCGGGCGACCCACTGGATCAACGTGCTGGCGATCAGCATGCTCCTGATGAGTGGCCTGCAGATCTTCAATGCCCATCCGGCGCTCTACTGGGGCCAGAAATCGACCTTCGCGGCGCCCTGGCTGTCCATGACCGCGGCCGAACGGGGCGGCGAGCCCATTGGCCTGACCACCCTTGCCGGCCAGTCCATCGAGACCACCGGCGTGCTGGGCTATTC
Organism: Phenylobacterium sp.; assembly: GCF_046590535.1. Taxonomy (GTDB): domain Bacteria; phylum Pseudomonadota; class Alphaproteobacteria; order Caulobacterales; family Caulobacteraceae; genus Phenylobacterium. Next base: position 19,634 of record NZ_JBKJTG010000117.1, read on the forward strand.
CGGCAAGGCCGGGGCCCGCGAGCCCCGCGGTTTTCCCGCCTGGGCCACCATCCCCAGCTATCGCGACCTGGCCAGCGGCCGTCGCTGGCACTTCTTCTTCGCCTGGCTGTTCGTGATCAATGGCCTGGTCTACCTGGCCATGGGCCTGATCGGCGGCCACATCCGCCGCGACCTGTTGCCCACCCGCGCCCAGCTGGCGCCGCGCCGCGTCTGGCATGAGATCGTCACCCACGCCCAGCTCAGGTTCCCCAAGGGTGATGAGGCGCGGGTCTACAACGTCATCCAGAAGGCCAGCTACCTGCTGGTGATCCTCATCCTGCTGCCGCTGATGCTGCTGACCGGCCTGTCCATGTCGCCCGGATTCAACGCCACCGCGCCGTGGCTGCTGGACCTGTTCGGTGGGCGCCAGTCCGGCCGCACTCTGCACTTCATTTCCGCCGGTCTGATCGTGACCTTCATCATCGTCCATGTGGCCCTGGTGGTGCTGTCGGGCTTCTGGAACAACATCCGCTCGATGATCACCGGGCGCTACGCTATCGAGGTCGAGGAGACCCGCCCATGAGCACGGACCGACGCCGCTGGCTAGCCGGGGCTGGCGCCACCCTGGGGGGCCTCTTCCTGGCCGCTTGCGACAGGCTGAACGCCAACCCGCAGGTCACCAAGGTGCTGCAGAGCGCCGAGGGCCTCACCCTGCGCGCCCAGCGGCTGGTCACCGACCGCAAGGCCCTGGCCCGGGAATTCCCGGCCTCCGACATCTCGCCCGACTTCCGCGCCAACGGCACCACCAACCCCAGTGATGAGGCCTATGTGAGCCTGGCCGCCGGAGGCTTCGCGGATTGGCGCCTGGTGGTGGACGGGCTGGTGGAGCGGCCCCTGTCGCTGACCATGGCCCAGCTTCGCGCCCAGCCCGCGCGCAGCCAGATCACCCGCCACGACTGCGTGGAGGGCTGGTCCTCAATCGGCAAGTGGACGGGCGCCAGGCTCGGGCCGCTGCTCGACCAGGCCGGCCTCAAGCCGCAGGCGCGCTACATCGTCTTCCACTGCGCCGACAGCCTGGAGATGACCCTCGACGGCACCGGTCAGTATTACGAGAGCATCGACCTGATCGACGCCTATCACCCGCAGACTATCCTGGCCTACGACATGAACGACGCCGCGGTGCCGGTGAAGCACGGTGCGCCGGTGCGCCTGCGGGTGGAGCGCCAGCTCGGCTACAAGCACGCCAAGTACGTCATGCGCATCGAGGCGGTGGACGACTTCAGCCAGATCGGCCGCGGCCGCGGCGGCTTCTGGGAAGACCGCGGCTACGAGTGGTACGCCGGGATCTAGTAGGGCGTCCTGGCGGTCAGCCCGGCTTCGGTGGCGCAGGCCGCGGGAACCGGCGCGGAGCTTGAGGCCCGCACCGCCGCCAGTTCCGCCCTGGCGGCCTCCAGGTCGGCGCGGAACTGCGCGTCGCCGTGCAGGCCCGCCAAAACCGCCGCGCCGTTGGTCCGCCCGGCTGTCACGGCGCCGGCGGTATGCACGCCGCAGACCACCCGGCTCTCGCCGTAGGCCCGGCCGCGCACCAGCAGCGGCGTCGCCCGGTCGGGCGCCAGCTCGGCCAGCACCAGGCCGAACGCCCAGCCCCAGGTGGAATGGCCCGAGGGATAGTCCGGGCTCTCGTCCAGCGCCTTGGCCTGCGGCACGCAGATCTCGCCCTTGGTCAGGAGGTAGGGCCGCTGGCGCTTGAAGACGTCCTTCACGCTGGCCACCTGGGCGCCCACCGTCAGGCCGACGCGGCTCATCAGGCTGGTGAGCTTCGGCGCCGCCGCGGGCGTCAGAGCGACCCCCAGCGCGCAGGAGAAGTTGGTCATCATGTTGGGCACGCCCGTGGGCACGTCGTTCTGGGCCAGCGCCCAGCGGGGCGTGTCCTTCAGACTGCGGGTGGCGGTGAAAACCGCCAGCTCGGCCCGCTCCTGCGCCGAGCCGGTGGCTGGCGCCGGCGGCAGGATCTGCGCTGCATCCGGCCAGGTCTGCGGCGTCAGATAGGCCCTGGGGAGCGCCGGAGCGGGCGCCACCTGGGCCGGTGCGGCCCCGCCCATTAGCGCCGCGAGCACAGCGATCGTCAGGGTCCGCATAATTTTCCCAATCCCACATCCACACCAACGTGTTGCAGAGACAGCGGGCAGTTTAACCCACGTGGCCGGTCAGGCCCACCAGGAGGGTTTCCCCACCGCGAGAGGTCCTCATCCCCCGCCCGGGGATGAGGAGATCATCTGCGACGACTGCTTCTCGAACAGCCTCGCCCAGCGGGGCTTTTTGCGGGTCTTCCACGAGCCGCGGTGCCAGGCGTCGGAGGCGATCAGCGGGATCACCGTGGTGGCCTCGGCGAACACCATCTGCTCCCAGGTCACGTCCACCTTGCCCCAGGAACAGGCCTCCTTGAGCGTGGAGGACGAGCACGCCCCGTCGCGGACGTCGGCCACGGTGATCTGCACGGCGTACTTGTGCATCTCCGCCTCGTGACCGAGGATTTCGGCGCAGACCACGGTGTCCTGGGCGAAGTTCTTCGGCACGCCGCCGCCGACCATGAACAGGCCGGTGGTCCCCGCCGCCAGCTTGATATCGGTGAGCTCGCGGAAGTCGGCCACCGCGTCGATGGTCAGGTACGGCTTGCCGGCCTTCATCCGCTCCACCTGGTGCTTCACCAGGCCGAAGCCCGCGGACGAATCCACGAACGCCGGGCAGAAGATCGGCACGCCTTCGCGATAGGCCACCTCGATCAGCGAGTCGGGCTTCTTGGCGTTGCCCGCCGCCAGCCACTTGCCCATCTCGTGGATGAACTCGCGGCTGGAATAGGGGCGCGGCTCCAGCAGCGCGCAGATCTCATAGATGGTGCCGTCGCAGTTCTGCAGCTCTTCCTCGTCGATGTAGGTGTCGTAGATCCGGTCGATGTAGAGGTCGCGCAGGTCGCGGTCGTCGACGTTGGATTGGGCCTGATAGTGCTTGAAGCCCAGGGCCTCGAAGAAATCCATGTCGACGATGGAAGCGCCGGTGGCGACGATCACGTCGATCATCCCGTACTTCACCATGTCGCGGTAGATGTGCATGCAGCCGCCGGCGCTGGTGGAGCCGGCCAGGGTCAGCCAGGTGGAGCACGACGCATCCTCCAGCGACATCGACCAGATGTCGGCGGCGCGGGCGGTGTCGCGGCTGGTGAAGCTCATCTTGCGCATGGCGTCGATGATCGGCCGGGCGTCGTACTGGTCGATCGCCACGTGCTCGACGGTGTTGGCCAGGAGTTCGGCCTTGCGGTTGGTCTTCTGAACGTCAGCGTTCATCTTCGGAAGTTCCCTTCTGAGGGTGATCGCCCGTCCATAGGTGAAGCGCGACCGGGACGGAGCGACCGGCCGCGCCTTAAACGAATGACCCGTGGGTCTTGTTACCTCCGGCGGCGACTTTTGCCGGCCCGGCCCTTGGGGCGTGACAGGCGAACGACCTTGCGGTCCTCCTCCTGCTGCTCGCGCGGCAGGCGGATGGCGCGGCCCGCCAGGCCGAACATGGAGGCCATCGGCGCGTCCTGGACGATCACGGTCTCGGCGTCGCCGAAGCCGTTGAAGCGGGTGTTCATGGCCACGCCATAGGCGCCCAGCATGCCGATCTCCACATAGTCGCCCTCGCGGACGTCACCCGGCAGCCAGAACGGCCCGGGCATGTGGTCGAGGCTGTCGCAGGTGGGCCCATAGAAACGAAAGGGCCGCAGGTTGCCTTCAACTTCCGAAGCCTCGCCTTCCTCGGTGCGGAGCAGCTTCACTGGAAAGGGCCACTTGGTGTGGGCTGCGTCGAACAGGCTGCCGTAGCTGCCATCGTTCAGATAAAGCGCGTCGCCCTTCTTCAGCTCGACCTTGGTGAGGATCGAGGAGGCTTCCGCCACCAGCGCCCGGCCGGGCTCGCACCACAGCTCGGTGGTCTCGTGGACCATCATGTCGGCGAAGCCGCGGTCGATGGAGTCGATGTAGTCGGCCAGGTCGGGCGGGACCATGCCCGGATAGACGGAGGGGAAGCCGCCGCCCACGTCGACCACGTCGGCCAGTACGCCGGCCCGGACCAGAGCCCGCGACGCCTGCGCCATGGCCGCCTGGAAGGCGGTCGGCCGCATGCACTGGCTGCCGACGTGGAAGGAGACGCCCATGCGGTCCTGGGTGGACCGGCGCGCCGCCAGCAGCAGGGAGGGCGCGTCATGAGCCTCGACGCCGAACTTGCCGGACAGCGAATAGGCGGCGCCCTCGGTGTGCACCGCCAGGCGCACGATCAGGTCCAGGTCGTCGGCCCCGCCGGTGGCCTCGAGGATCTTTTGCAGCTCGTCATGGGTGTCCAGTGCGAAGGTCTTCACGCCGTGGTCGAAATAGGCGGTGGCGATCGCACGCCGGCTCTTCACCGGGTGCATGAAGGCCATGCGCGAGCCCGCGGCGAATTGCGCGACCAGCTCGATCTCGGGGATCGAGGCCACATCGAAGGACGTCACACCGCTCGCCGCGAGGGTTTCGATCACCCACGGCGAGGGGTTCGCTTTGACAGCGTAGAAGACGTCGCCCTTAAACTTGTCCTGGAACCAGCGGGCCGCTAGGGCCACCGCATCCGGCCGCGCAAAGGCGACAGGACGCTCCGGTGACCGCTCACGGACCAGGTCCAGGGGCGTATGGTACGTTTGCACCTCACGCAGCCCCCAACGGATTGTTGAACCCAATCCGGCGTTAGCAGCGCTTTTGAGGACATCGGGTCCGCCGGAACGCAGCGAGATAGGGACTAATGGTCCGAATGTAAAGTGATCGTGTTGCTGCGGCGCGTCGCGGGCTGGGCGCTGGACCGCGCCTAGGCCCGCGTGTCATGAAGCCGTCGCAGGGCTCGGCGAACAAGGGGGTTCGCCGCCTCGCGCGTGCCTGATCGGGAAAGCCGAAACTCTCCATGTCCGACGCCGCCGTTCTGTCCATACGGAACGCCTCGAAGACCTTCGGCCAGCGCCGCGCCCTGGACCAGGTCTCGCTTGAGGTCCGCAAGGGCGAGATGATCGCCCTGATCGGCCCGTCGGGGTCCGGCAAGTCGACCCTGCTGCGCTCGATCAGCGGCCTGCAGACCATCGACGGCGGCGAGGGCCGCATCGATGCGTTCGGCGGCTCGGTGCAGCAGAACGGTCGCATCGCCGGCGACGTGCGCAAGACCCGCACCCGCATCGGCATGATCTTCCAGCAGTTCAATCTGGTCGGGCGTCTGACCCTGTTCAACAATGTGGTGCTGGGGTCCCTGGGCCGGATCAACCCGATCCGCGGCTTCCTGGGTCTGTGGCCCGACGAGACCAAGATGGCGGCTATGGCGGCCATGGGCCGGGTCGGCGTGGCCGAGTACGCCGCGCAGCGCGCCAACACGCTCTCCGGCGGCCAGCAACAGCGCGCCGCCATCGCCCGCGCCCTGGTGCAGAAGGCCAAGGTCATCCTGGCGGACGAGCCGGTGGCCTCCCTCGACCCCGTCGCGGCGCGCAAGGTGATGGACATCCTGCGCGAGCTCAACCGCACTGACGGCCTCACCGTCTTGGTCACCCTGCACCAGGTGGACTACGCCCTGCGCTATTGCGACCGCGTGGTGGCGCTGAAGGCCGGCAAGATCGTCTACGACGGGCCCGCCAGCGGGCTCGAGCAAGCACAACTGGTGGACATCTACGGACCCGAGTTCGAGGACGTCTTCTGGGAAGGAGCGCCCAAATGATCCGCCGCCCCCTCATCGGCGCCGCCCTGTTCGCGGCGCTTGCCCTTGCCGGCTGCGGCAAGGCGGACGCCCCCGCCTCCGGCGAGGCTCCCAAGGTGATCAACTTCTCGATCCTGGCGACCGAGAACTCCACCAGCCTGGAAACCCTGTGGAAGCCGGTGCTCGCCGACATGGAGACGTCGATCGGCATCCCGGTGAAGCCGTTCTACGGCTCCAACTACACGGCCCTCATCGAGGCCATGCGGTTCGGCCAGACCGATGTGGGCTGGTTCTCCAACCTCTCCGGCCTGGAAGCCATCCGCCGGGCCAACGGCGAGGTGTTCGCCCGCACCTTCGATCCCTCCGGTGACGACGGCTACCGCTCGGTGATCATCGTGCCGGCCGCCAGCAAGACCACCCTGGAAGACCTCCTGCGCTGCGACCGCAAGCTCACCTTCGGCATGGGTGACGCCAAGTCGACCTCCGGCACCCTGGCGCCGATGACCTACCTGTTCACGCCGCGCAACATCCAGGTCGCCAACTGCTTCAGCACGGTGCGCCAGGGCAATCACCAGTCGAACCTGTTCGCTGTGGCGAAGGGGGTGCTGGACGCATCCACCAACAATTCCACCGCCATCCGCCTGCAGCGAGAACGCGGCTCGCCGGTGGCCGACCAGATCCGGGTGGTCTGGGAATCCCCCAAGCTGCCGGAGGACCCGATCGTTTGGCGCAAGGACCTGGACCCCGCGGTCAAGGAGAAGCTGCGCCAGTTCTTCCTCACCTACGGCACGGGCGAGGGCGCGGAGGCGGACCGCCAACGCAAGCTGCTCAAGCAGATCTCCATCGGCGGCTTCAAGCCGGCCGACGCCAACCATCTCCTCCCGGTGCGCGAGATGGAGGCGACAGAGGCCCTGGAACTGGCCAAGAACGCCGGCGACCAGGCCAAGGTCGGCCCGGCCCAGAAGGCGCTGGACGACATCCGCGCCGAGCGGGCCCGCCTCGACGCCAAGACCGGCCAACCGGTCCAGTAAGCCCGTGACCGTCGCCCCGCCTGACCTGATGAAGCCGCCGACCCGGCCCCTGTCGCAACGGGTGTTCGACATCCTCCTGTGGGGCGGCATCGCTGTGATGCTGGTGGCCGCCTTCGGGCCCGCCGAGATCGACAAGGTGCCGAAGCTGTTCTCCAACTCCGAGAACATGCGCCAGTTCGGTCGCGACTTCATGCGCCCGGACTTCGCCGAGTGGCGGCTCTACGTCGCCCAGATGTGGCTGACGGTGCAGATCGCCATGTGGGGCACATCCCTGGCCATCGTGCTGGCCATTCCATTGGGCTTGCTGGCGGCGCGCAACACCTCGCCGACCTTCATCCAGCTTCCCGTGCGCCGGATCCTCGACGTGATCCGCTCGGCGCCCGACCTGGTCATCGGTACTGTCTTCATCGTGGCGGTGGGTCTGGGCCCCTTCGCCGGCGTCATGGCGCTCACCGTCAACACCTCAGGCGTCCTGGCCAAGCTGTTCTCTGAAGCCGTGGAGTCCATCGACAAGGGCCCGGTCGAGGGCGTGCGAGCCACTGGCGCCACCCGGCTGCACGAGGTGATGTGGGGGGTGATCCCACAGGTTGCGCCGCTGTGGACCTCCTATGCGCTCTACCGGTTCGAATCCAACAGCCGCAGCGCCACGGTGCTGGGCCTGATCGGGGCCGGCGGCATCGGCCAGATCCTGTTCGACAGCCTGAACAGCTTCGCCTACTCCCGCGTCGCAGCCATCGTCATCGTGATCATCGTCGCGGTCAGCCTGATCGACCTCCTGTCGCAGACCATCCGCAGCCGGCTGCTCTGACCCACTGCTAGGGCTTGAACGCGGCCAGCAGGGCGCGCAGTTCCGGCTCCTCAACCAGCTCCAAGGCTGCGGGGGCATTGGTCCATTGTTTCTCGCGCTGGGCTTTTTCCGGCCATTGGTCGCGCTCACGGGCGACCTCCAAGGCATAGACCGACACCCGCACATGCTGCAGCCGGCCACTGCGCAGGCGCTTGTCGTAGTGGAACACGCCGATCGGCTTCTTGCTCAGCGCGCCCTCGACGCCGGCCTCCTCCATCGCCTCGCGGGCGGCAGAGGGGCCGGACTTCAGCCCCTTGATCGGCCAGCCCTTGGGGATCACCCAGCGCCGGGTCTCCCGCGAGGTGATCAGCAGGATCTCGACAACCCCGTCCGCGGTCCGCCGCCAGGGCAGGGCGGCGTACTGGGCGCGGGGCTCGCGGTCCGGTTCGGCGGGGCGGTCGCGGTTGTGCTTCGGCATCGCCTCAGCCCCCAGCGCGCGGGTTCGACGGGGGAAATGTCCTCAGAACACTGATCATCTCGCCACGCCCTAAGCGGATGCGCGCGCCCTGTAAACCGTCGGGTCGCCGCAGGGCGGACCCGGCTGTCACAAGAGGATATTCAAACCGTGGCGTGGCTGTTGCTCGAGCGGCCTAGTCCGGGTCGGACATCGTCCAAACCCCCCAACTCGCGCCGCGCCTTCCCCCGGGCTGCGGCGCTTTTCTTTGGACACTTAGGCTTCCGGCCGGCGGCGGCGCACCCGGGCCAGGCGGCGCAGCCGGCGCCAGAACCGCGTCTTTTCCGGCTCTGGATAGGGCTGCAGGTTGCGCACGAAGTCCTCGGCGCAGGCCCGCCAGGAGAAGGTCTCGGCGAAGGCGCGCACCCGCTTGCGGTCCAGTTTCAGGGCGTCCAGGCAGGCTTCGCGCAGGCCTTCGGTGGCGCTGCCCGCCAGCACGCCCGCCTGTGACCCAGGGATGATATCGATGGGCCCGGGCGCAGGATAGGCCGCCACCGGCGTGCCTGCCGACATGGCCTCCAGGATCACCAGTCCGAAGGTGTCAGTGAGCGAGGGAAACACGAACACGTCGGCGCAGGCGTAGTGGGCCGAGAGCTCCTCGCCGGACTTGGAGCCCACGAACTTCGCGTCGCGGTACTTCGACTGCAGCTCCTCCTTTTGAGGCCCCGGCCCGACGATCACCTTGGTGCCTGGCAGGTCCAGGCCCAGGAAGGCCTCGATGTTCTTCTCCACGGCCACGCGGCCGACATAGAGGAAGACCGGCCGCGCCAGCCCCTCGAAGACATCGGCGTCACCCTTGCGACGGGCGCCGAACACCTCGGTGTCGACGCCCCGCGACCAAGCCGAGATGTTGCGGAAGCCGTGCTGCTCCAGCTCGTCGCGCATGGTGGGCGTGGCCACCATCAAGCGCCCCGAAGGCTTGTGGAACCACTTCATGTAGGCATAGCCCGCGGCCAGCGGCAACGGCAGGCGGGCCGAGACATATTCCGGGAACCGGGTGTGGTAGCTGGTGGTGAAGGGCAGCTTCCATTCCACGCAGATGCGCCGCGCCGCCAGGCCGATGGGGCCTTCGGTGGCGATGTGGATGGCCTCGGGCTCGAAGGCCTTGAAGCGCTCCTGCACCGGCTCATAGACGCCGATGGCCACCTTGATCTCAGGGTATGTGGGCAGCGGGAAGGTCTTGAACTGGTCGGGGCTGATCACCTCGACGGAGTGGCCCATGCCGCGCAGCTCCGCGACCACCCGGGTGAGCGTGCGCACCACACCGTTGACCTGCGGCTCCCAGGCGTCGGTGGCCAGCAGGATGCGCATGGGCCGCTTGGTGTCGCGCGGCGCGGTTAGGGCGTCGCGCAGCCGCGCTGGGGAGCGCGGCGCCCGCGGCCGCCCAGGCGCCGCCACCGCCTGGTTCTGCATCCAGGCCCAGAAGGACCCCAGCAGGGCCTCCTTGGTGGGGAAGTGACGATAGACCGTCCGCTCCCCCAGGCCCGCTTCCTTGGCGATCTCGGCGAAGCCCAGGTCCTCCAGCGAACGGGTCTCGAGCTGGCGGGCGACGGCGCGCAGGATCTGTTCGCGGGTCTCCTCCCGCTGCCGGTCGCGCAGGTTGGGGGTGGTGGCCGGGGTTTTCATGACAGCCGCACCGTCACAATTTCTCGGGCCAAGTCAATCGAGGTGGAGGCTCAGGCGGCCAGGGGCTCGGCCAGCGGCCTGGGCGCCTCCACCGTCCGGTCGATGGCCGACCAGGAGCGCAGCTTGGCCCACTCCAGGATCTCCAGCCGGCCATCCGGGTGTTCGACCAGCGCGGTGCAGCTCTCCACCCAGTCGCCGTCGTTGATGTAGGTGATCCCGTCGATCTCGCGCATCTCGGCCTTGTGGATGTGGCCGCAGATCACCCCGTCGACCCCGCGCCGGCGGGCTTCCTCGGCCACCGCCCCCTCGAAATTCTCGATGAAGTGCAGGGCGTTCTTCACCCGGGTCTTGAGGAAGGCCGACAGGCTCCAGTAGCCGAAGCCCAGCCGTCGCCGGACGCGGTTCATCAGGGTGTTGGCCGCCAGGATCGAGCGATAGGCCCAGTCGCCCAGCAGGGCCAGCCAGCGGGCGTGCTGCACCACCCCGTCGAACTCGTCGCCGTGGGTGACCAGGAAACGCCGGCCGTCGGCGGTCTCGTGGATGCAGTCGCGGGCGACCACCACGCCGCCGAAGTGGACGCCGCAGAAGTCGCGGATGCGGTCATCGTGGTTGCCGGGCACATAGGTCACCGCCACGCCCTTGCGCGCCAGCCTGAGGAACTTCTGCACCACGTCGTTGTGGCTCTGCGGCCAGAACCAACCGCCTTTCATCTTCCAGCCGTCGATGATGTCGCCCACCAGGTAGAGATGGTCGCACTCGATGTGGCGGATGAAGTCGAGGAGCAGCTCCGCCTGGCAGCCGCGGGTCCCCAGGTGAATGTCGGAGATGAAGACGCTGCGATAACGGCGGAGTCCCGGGTCGGTCACTGGGCGCCCTCGAAGCCTATATTTCCACCAACTGGCTAGGGTGATTGCATGTCAGTTCCGTGAAGGCCCTTGCGCGGCTGGCGCGGCCTTCCCTTGTCCTGTTAGACATTGAAGCCAGAGCGCGCCTCCCCAGGCCGTTCGCAACATTGGGTCCGATGGACGCCCGAACCTATCCGGCGAAGGCGACGCCGAAGTCGCTGAGAACGCGCGCACGCATCCTCGACGCGGCCATGCGGCTGTTCGCCGAGGTGGGCTACCACGCCGCCACCAACGCCATGATCGCCGACCAGGCCAAACTGACCCGCGGCGCCATGCTCTACCATTTCGCCAGCCGCGAGGAGCTGGTGGAGGCTGCGGTGACCCATATCGAGGTGGAGCGCGCCCGGCTGTTCGAACGCGCGGCCGACCCCGCGGCCGCGGCCGGCATGGACGCCGCCGAGCACGCCATCGACGCCTACTGGAAGCTGCTGCACACCCGCCCCTTCGCGGCCTTCGCCGAACTGGAGGCGGCCGCCCGCACCGATCCGATGCTGCGCGAGCGGCTGGCCGCGGCGCAGAGCGCCTTCGACCACGCCCAGCTGGGCGGCGACCGTTTCGGGGCCCTGGTGCAGGCCGGCGCCGACCCGCGCTTCCAGGCCAGCCGCGACCTGGGCCGCTTCCTGCTGGAGGGCCTGGCCAAGGGCGCCATGACCTATGACGAGCCGGCCCGGCGCGCTCGGCTGCTGGCGGTCGTCAAGCGCGCGGTGCGCATGCTGAACCGCAAGGGCGACATCCAAGAGCTCTGGACAGAGTAGCCCTCAGCCGCTCAGCACGTCCTTGGGGTCGGCCTGGTTCAACAAGGGCTCGCCAGCCACAAAGCGCCGTAGGTTCTCCAGGAAGAGCTGGTCGTTGCGGACGTTCTGGCCGTCGGCGACCCCGGAGGCATGGGGCGTCAAGCTGACCCGGGGGTGGCCCCAGAACGGGCTGTCGGCGGGCAGCGGCTCGGTCTCGAAGACATCCAGCACCGCATGCTCGGGCACGCCTCGGTCAAGGGCGGCCAGCAGCGCCGGCTCGTCCACCAGCCCGCCGCGGCCCACATTGACCAGCACCGATCCCGGCCTCATGGCCGCGAAGAAGGCCTCATCGGCCATGTGCCGAGTTTCCGGCGTCAGCGGCGCGCACAGCACCACCACATCGGCGTCGGGAAGCAGGCGAGGCAGATCGGACAGGGCGGCGATGGCCTCGGCGGCCGGATGCGGGGCCGGGTTGCGGCGAACGCCGGTGACATGGGCGCCGAACGCCCGCGCCCGTTCGGCCACGGCTTGGCCGATGGCGCCGAAGCCAATGATCAGCCAGCGCGACCCGATGATCTCGCGAAAGGCCACGCGGCGCCACGCCGCCCGCGCCTGGGCGGCGCGCCGCTCGGGGCCATGCTGGAAATGGTCGAGAACCCCGGCCAGCACATATTCCGCCATGCCGATGGCCTGGCCGTGGCTGGTGGTGAGCGTGACGCCCTTGGTGACCAGCTGGCCGAAGATGGGGTGGTCGAAGCCGGCCGCGGCGCTCTGCACCCAGCGGACGCTCGGCGCCTTGAGGATCGCCACGGCGAAGTCGCGCCCAGCCTTGCCGGCCCACAGGTCGGCGTTCATCCAGGCGGCGTCGGGGCGGGCGTCGTCCACCGCAAGCGGCTGGCCGCCCAGGGTGATCTGGCCGTCCGCACTCATGAGCAGCGGCTCGACCGCCGGGCGGTGCGCCGCGATGTCCGCCTCTAGCCGGCGGAACGAAGGTTCGTAGATCAGCAGGCGCATCGGTCGGTCCCCGGTCACTCGCAGAGTATCCGGGGACCGACCTGAAGCGCCAGAGCGTGAGCGCGTCTAGCGCCCGCCGCCCGCCTTGCCGGCGGCGGGCGCCGCCGGAGCAGGGGCCGCCTGGGCGGTGTCGCCGCCGCGGCGGCGACCGCCGCCCATCATCGCCTGGGCCACGGCCAGTTCGACCTTGTCGATGCCGCCGTCATTGTTCTTGTCGAGCACGGTGAAATACTTGCCGAGCGCGTCGCCCATCTGGCCCTTGAGTTCGGCCTTCTGGACCTTGTTGTCGATGTTGTCGTCCAGCATGCCCATCATGCGACCGCTGTTCAGCGCCTGTTCGTAGTCCACCTGGCTGTTGGAGGTCTCGTCGGTCCAGCGGAAGCGGATGGCAGTGTAGAGCATCTCTTCCCAGGACTGGTCGCCCCAGACGATCTGCTTGGTCGGGTCCGGGTTGGCCGGGTTGCGCTTGGAGTTGTCGTAGACGTAGTGCGCGATCAGCTTCGAGCCCGCCGGGATCTTGACCGGTTCGGCGAAGGTGTAGTGACGCTGCCAGTTGAAATCGTAACGCGGCAGGGACAGCAGCATTTTCTTCTTGCCGTCCGGGTACTGGATCCACAGGTCCGACGAATAGGCGCGGTAGTGGGCGTGCGGGAAGGCCGAGTAGAGCAGGGCGTCCTTGGGGAACTCGACGTAGGCGACTTCCTTGTGGCGCGCCTCGCCGGGCGGCAGGACGATCGAGTTGTCCACGATCACCGAGTTGCGCATGACCAGCTCGGGCTTCTTGTCGTGGAAGTAGAGCGCAATCTGGCTCTTGTCCGTCGCTTCCTTGCCGAACGGCGTGTAGTGCGCCTGGACGCCGATGGCGCCGCCCGGGGGCAGGTAGGTGCCGGCGTTCTTCGGGGCGATCTCGGACTCCGAGCCCACCGCATAGCCGCCGACCGAGGAGCCCCAGCGGCTCTCGTTGGCCGCGCCTTTGGGGATATCCTTCATGTAGCCGGTGAGCAGGTGGTGCACGCCCTGGCGCTGGCTCACCTTGACGGTGGAAGCGCGGATCCACTTGCCTTCGGTCAGCGGGTTGACGATGTGCGGCCGCTGGTAGTCCACCACGCCCGACGCCGGGATCGTGTAGGACGGCACGTTGAGGATCAGGTCGGGCTTGCCCAGGGGCCACTCTTCGGCGACCCGGCGCTTGGCGGCCAGGGGATCTGCGCCCTCGCCGCGCGGCGAGCCGGCCTCGATCCAGTGGACCAGGGTCTTCACCTCAGCCGCCGTCAGGTTCTTGTTGTCGGAGAACTTGTTGGTGTGCGGATCGGCGTTGTAGGGCGGCATCCGGTCGGTGCGGATCACCTCGCGGATCATCGGCGAGAAGCCCTTGACCATGTCGTAGTTGGTCATGGCGAAGGGGCCGATGCCGCCTTCCTGGTGGCAGGCCACGCAGTTGGCCTCAAGGATCGGCGCCACCTGCTTGGCGTAGCTGATCTTGGTGTGCATCGCCTGCTTCGCCCGCTCGGGGAAGTCGACGAGGCAGCCGGGGCTGGCGCGGTTGGCGGCCATGGCCATACGGCCGGCCAGCACCGCTTCGATGGCGTCGGATCCCCAGGTGTGGGTCGCCTTGGCCTTCTGCGTCCCGTAGTCGAGCCGGTCGTCCAGCGGGCCGCGATAGGCGACCTTCCAGGTCTTCGGATCGATGACGAAAATCTCCGCCGTACGGGTCACGCCCAGAGATTCACCCACCAGCTGGTGGGGGTCCATCAGGATTGGCATGGTGACGCCGAACTCCTTGGCCTCCTTGGCGACCGCCTCGCGGCTGTCCTGGAGGTTGGAATTCAGCATCAGGAACTCGACGCCCTTGCCAGCGTAGGCGGCTTCCAGGGTCTTCAGCGACGGGCCCATGTTGCGCACGATGGGGCAGCCATTGCCGTGGGTGATGATCACCACCGCCTTGGCGTCGGCCAGGCGATAGAGCTCATGGGCCTCCATGTTCTGGTCGACCAGCATGAAGTTGTCGACGGTCGCCGGCATGGCCACGGTCGCGGTCTCGGTCGTCGACGCGACCGAGGCGTTCTGCAGCGCGTTCGGCGCGGCGCCATCGCTGGTGCAGCCGTAGAGCAGGCTAGCGCTGGCCAGCGCGCCCAGCACGGAAAAGCGTGCGATACTCATGGTCAAATTCTCCCCTGGACCTTCGAAAATCGGGCGCGAACGGTGCGCGCCCCAAGGCCGTGTCCGGTCCCTCGAAAAAAGCGATATTCCCAAAATACTTGATCAGGGCCACGTTGCCAGATTATTTCTGATCAACGTTCAGGGAGCGCTGTGCGGCGACGCTCGTTCAGCTGCAATCCAGGCATCGACGCGCTGTTCAAGTAGCGCCAGGGGCAGGGCGCCGTTGAGCAGGACGGCGTCGTGGAACCGCCGGATATCGAACCGTTCGCCCAGTGCTTCGCGGGCTTTCTGGCGCAAGGCCAGGATCTTCAGTTCGCCCACCTTGTAGGCCAGCGCCTGGCCAGGCCAGGAGACGTAGCGGGCCAGTTCCACCTCGATGTTGAGCGGGCTGAGCGCGGTGTTGTCGGTGAAGCAGGCGCGGGCCTCCTCCAGGCTCCAGCCCAGCCAGTGGATGCCGGTGTCGGCGACCAGCCGGCAGGCCCGCCACATCTCGTACGACAGCTTGCCGAACCGCTCGTAGGGGTCGCGGTAGATGCCCATCTCCCCGGCCAGGGTCTCGGAATAGAGTCCCCAGCCCTCGGTGAAGGCGGTGACCCCGGCGTTGCGCCGATAAGCCGGCAGGTCACTTAACTCCTGAGCCAGGGCGATCTGGATGTGGTGGCCGGGCGCCGCCTCATGGACCGTCAACGCCGGCAGCTCATAGAGTGCCCGCTGGTCCAGGTGCGAGGTGTTGACCATATAGCCGCCGGCGACGCCCATCTTCGGGCTGCCGGAGAAGTAGCGCCCGGTGGTGTAGGCCTCCTCGATCTCCGCCGGCACCGGCCGCACGCCATAGGAGAGCCTGGGCAGGGTGGCGAAGTAGCGGGGCAGCCGGTCGTCCACCCGCTTGGCGATTTCCGACGCCTTCTCCAGCAGTTCCTGCCGCGACCTGGCGTAGAACCTCGGATCTGAGCGCAGCATGGCGAAGAACGCCGCCAGGTCCCCGGCGAACCCGGTCTCCGCCATCACCTTGCCCATCTCCGCGCGGATGCGCGCCACCTCGGATCGGCCCAGGGCGTGGATCTGGGCCGGGGTCAGGTCGGTGGTGGTGTGGTCGCGAACCGCCCAGCGGTAGTAGGCCTCCCCGCCGGTGGCGGACCGCACGCCCAGGCCCTTGCGGCTGGCGGGCAGCACCTCGCGCTCCAGGAAGGTGACGAACTGCCCCTGGACCGGCCGGATCTGGTCGCGGATCACCCCGGCGGCCTGGCCGCGCAGAATATCCCGCCGCGCCTTCGGCAGTCGCGCGGCGGCGTCGTCGAAGGGCTGCAGCAGGGGGTCGCGGTCGACGGGCCGGGCGGCGGCGGCGCGGGCGCGCGCCAGCACCGCCTCGTTGGTCATCCGCGCCTGGGTGAAGCCCTGTCTGGCGCCCCGGCGAGCGTTCTCCATGCCCGCAGCGTAGTGGCCGGGCACGGCGCGCAGCCGGGTGATCCAGGCGACAGCGTCCGCCTCGCTGTCGATCGACGTGGTCGACGCCAGGTAAGTGATCGCCTGGTCGAAGCCGCTGTCGCTGGAGAAGGCCAGGCGCGCCTCGTCCAGCGCCAGACCCCGCAGACGTCCTTCCAGTTCCCAGGCCAGGACGTCGCGGTTGAGCCGCTGGCCCGTTGACAGGCTGGCCGTCGACACCGCGCCCAGCCGGCCGCGGAAGGCCTCCAGGGCGGCCATGCGCCGTTGGTCGCCAGCCAGGCTGATGTCGCTCAGCCGGGCCAGCGCCGCGCGGTCGCCCTCCCGGGCCGCCTGGCCGGGGTTCTCGGCCCGCTCGAAGGCGTCGTAGTCGGCGGCCAGACTGGCCATGGCGGCGTCCTGGGCCAGGGCGGGCGGGGCGGCCAGGGCGGGCGGGGCGGCCAGGGCGAGGACGGCGGCGAGGATCAGGCGGCGCATGGGCTCTCCGGCTTGGTGGCGGCGGCCAAGCTGGCCCATGCCGTGCCGAACGCCAAGAGGGCGCGAGGCTTGTCCCGCCAAGGCGGAGCAGGCCATGGTGGCGCTCGCAGCCCGGAGGGATCATGAGCTTCGCCACACGCCGAAGGCCCATCGAGGCCGGAGCCCGCGCCGACGGCCAGGCGCGCCTGAAGGCGACGCTCGGCTGGCCCCACCTCATGGCCCTGGGCATCGGCGCGATCATCGGCACTGGGATCTACACCCTGACCGGGGTGGCCTCGGGCCTCGCCGGCCCGGCGGTGATCCTGTCCTTCGCTATCGCCGGTTCGGTCTGCGCCTTCGCCGCCCTCTGCTACGCGGAGATGGCCACCCTGATCCCGCAGGCGGGCAGTTCCTACACCTACTCCTATGCGGTGCTTGGCGAGTTGGCGGCCTGGATCGTCGGCTGGAGCCTGATCCTGGAATACACCGTGGTCTGTGCGGCGGTCTCGGTGGGTTGGGCGGGCTATGCGGCGGGCTTGATCCAGAGCGCCGGCTGGGGCGTGCCCGCGGCCCTCTTGGCCGGTCCCGAGGCCGGCGGCCTGGTGAACCTGCCCGCCGTAGTGATTGCCCTGGCCGTCACCGGCATGCTGCTGGTGGGCACCCGGGAAAGCGCCACGGTCAATTTCGTGCTGGTGATTGTCAAGCTGGTGGCCCTGGCCGGGTTCGTGGCGCTGACCCTGCCGCACTTCGATGCGGCCAACTTCCAGCCCTTCGCGCCCTTCGGCTACGGCGCCCAGGCCAGCGCCGACGGGGTCAAGCACGGGGTGATGGCGGCCGCCGCGATCATCTTCTTCGCCTTCTATGGCTTCGACGCCATATCAACCGCCGCGGAGGAGGCCAAGAATCCCAGCCGCGACCTGACCATCGGCATCATCGGCTCCATGCTGGCGTGCACGGCGATCTACATGGTGGTCGCCGCCGCGGCCCTGGGCGCCTCCCCGTTCGCGGTGTTCTCCAAGAGCGCCGAGCCCCTGGCCTTCATCCTGCGCGACCTCGGCCAGCCGGTGGCCGCCACCTTGATCGCCGGCGCCGCGGTGATCGCCCTGCCCACCGTGATCATGGTCTTCATGTACGGCCAGAGCCGAATCTTCTTCGCCATGGCCCGCGACGGCCTGCTGCCCCGGGGCCTGTCGGCGGTGGGGGCGCGGGGCGTGCCGGCGCCGGTGACCATCCTCACCGGGGTGATCGCCGCCCTGATCGCCGGGGTCCTGCCCCTGGGCGAGATCACCGCTCTGGCCAACGCCGGCACCCTGCTGGCCTTCATCGCCACGGCGGCCTGCATGATGATCCTGCGCCGGCGCAGCCCGGACCTTGCCCGACCGTTCCGCACGCCCCTGTGGTGGCTGGTGGGGCCCCTGGCCATCGCCGGCTGCCTCTACCTGTTCGCCAGCCTGCCGGCCGCGACCATCATCCGCTTCTTTGTCTGGAACGCCCTGGGGGTGCTGGTCTACCTGGCCTATGGCCGCACGAGGAGCCGGCTGGCCAGCGCCTGAGTTATTCCGCGGGCTCGTCGAAGCCCGGCGGCCGGTCGGCCAGTTCCAGCAGGTACTGGCCATAGCCGCTCTTGGCCTGGGCGGCGGCCAGGGTGAGCAGCTGGTCGCGGTCGATCCAGCCGTGGTGGAAGGCGATCTCCTCCAGACAGCCGATGCGCAGGCCCTGCCGCTGCTCGAAGGTGCGGATCAACTCCCCGGCCTGGATCAGACTGTCGTGGGTGCCGGCGTCCTCCCAGGCGAAGCCGCGGCCCAGCAGCTCCACATGCAGCTCGCCGGCCTCCAGATAGAGCTGGTTCAGCGAGGTGATCTCCAGTTCGCCCCGCTCCGAGCGGACCAGCGTCTTGGCCAGCTGACTGGCGCGGCCGTCGTAGAAATAGAGGCCGGTGACCGCGTAGTTGGACTTCGGGTTGGCGGGCTTTTCCTCAATGCCGATGGCGCGACCATCGGGGCCCAGCTCCACCACCCCGTAGCGCTCGGGGTCCTGAACCGGATAGCCGAACACCGTGGCGCCGGCCTCGCGCGCGTCGGCCGAGCGCAGCATCTGGCTGAAGTTCTGGCCGAAGAAGATGTTGTCGCCCAGGATCATCACGCTGGGCTCGCCGCCGACGAAGTCCTCGCCCAGGATATAGGCCTCGGCCAGGCCGCCGGGGGTCGGCTGGATGACGTACTCGAACCGCACGCCGAGCTGAGACCCATCCCCCAACAGGCGCTTGAAGCCAGACTGGTCCTCCGGCGTGGTGATGATCAGCATCTCGCGGATGCCGGCCAGCAGCAGCACCGACAGCGGGTAGTAGATCATCGGCTTGTCGTAGACCGGCAGCAGCTGCTTTGAGACCGCCAGGGTCAACGGGTGCAGCCGGGTGCCGGAGCCCCCGGCCAGGATGATGCCGCGTCTCATGCCACAGGGGTCCCTTGCTCGGCCTTCAGGTCGGCGACGATCTCGGCTAGCGCTTCGCGCCAGGGCCTGGGCGCCACGCCAAAGACGCGCGTGAGTTTGCCGGTGTCCAGGGTGCCGCGGACCGGCCGCCGCGCCGGGGTCGGGCGCTGGGCGGTGGTGATCGCCCCGACGCTCGGCGCCTTGTCGCCCAGGGCTTGGTCGAAAACCGCCTCCGCGAACTCCTTCCAGCTCACCTCGCCGGCGTTGGCGAAGTGAAACAGGCCGAACACCGGGTCGCCCGCCCTCGCGTCCTTGAGGCGCTGGGCCTGCGACAGCACGAACCGGGCCAAGTCCGCGGCCGCGGTGGGCCGCCCGAACTGGTCGTCCACCACCCGGATCGGCTGATCGCCTTGGGCCAGCCGCAGCATGGTCTTGACGAAGTTCTTGCCGTGGCTGGAGACCACCCAGGAGGTCCTCAGCACCAGGGTGCGCGGGCGGATCAGCACCATGCGCTCGCCGGAGAGCTTGAATTCACCGTAGGAATTCACCGGGTTGGTGGGATCGTCTTCCAGGTAGGGCGAGCCCTTGTCGCCATCGAACACATAGTCGGTGGAGAAGTGCACCAGGGCCGGGCCGTCCTCGCCACAGACGCCGGCGATGGCCGCCGGGGTCTCGGCGTTGATCTCGTAGACCAGCTCCCGCTCGGACTCGGCCTGGTCCACGGCGGTGTAGGCCGCAGCCACGATCACCAGGTCCGGTCGCGTCTGGAAGACCAGCCGGGCGGCCAGTTCAGGGTCGGTGAAGTCGCACTCGGCCCGGGACAGGGCGGTGATCGCCACGTCGTAGTCCGGCGCGTTGCGCAGCAGTTCGCGGGCGACCTGGCCGGTGGTCCCGAACTGCAGGATGCGCACGCTCATGCCTTGACCAGGCCCAGGCGCTCGGAGTGGAAGCCCCGCTGGCGGATGCCCTCCACCCAGTCGCCGTTGTCGACGTACCAGCGCACGGTGTCCTCCAGCCCCTCAGCCAGGTTGCGCCGCGGCGCCCAGCCGAGCTCGGCCTGCAGCTTCGAATCGTCGATGGAGTAGCGGAAGTCGTGGCCCGGTCGGTCGGTGACGAAGGCGATCTTGTCGGCGTGGGGCGTGTTGGCCGGGGCGAACCGGTCCAGGTGCTCGCAAAGGGTGCGGATCACCTCGATGTTACGCTTCGTGGAGTCGCCGCCGATGCAGTAGGTCTCGTTCAGCCGGCCCTTCTGCAGCACCAGCAGCAGGGCGTCGGCGTGGTCGTCCACGTGCAGCCAGTCACGCACCTGGCGACCGTCCCCATAGACCGGGATCGACTTGCCCTCCAGGGCCCGGGTGATCACCGTCGGGATCAGCTTCTCGGGAAACTGGAAAGGGCCGTAGTTGTTGGCGCAGTTGGTCAGCACCACCGGCAGGCCATAGGTCCGGCCCCAGGCGCGCACCAAGTGGTCGGCCCCGGCCTTCGACGCCGAGTAGGGCGAGCTGGGGTCATAGGGCGTGTCCTCGGTGAAGTCGCCCTCGTCGCCCAGGGCGCCGAACACCTCGTCGGTGGAGACGTGGTGGAAGCGGAACTGCCCCTGCCGCTCGGCCGGCAGCTCGGACCAGTGCGCCCGGGCGGCTTCCAGCAGGATGGCGGTGCCGATGACATTGGTGCGCACGAAGTCCAGCGGGCCCTCGATGGCCCGGTCGTTGTGCGATTCCGCGGCCAGGTGCATCACCGCGTCCGGGCGGTGGCGGGCGAAGATCGACTGAACGGCGGCGGCGTCACAGATGTCGGCCTGAGCAAAGGCGTAGAGCGGGCTCTGCGCCACGCTGGCGACATTCTCGAGGTTGGCGGAATAGGTCAGGACGTCGAGGTTCACTACCTCGTGGCCGGCGGCGACCGCCATGCGCACCACAGCCGATCCGATGAAGCCGGCGCCGCCCGTAATCAGGATCTTCATGCGGTCTTTCGTAAGCGTTGGCGGCGTCGCGCCGCGCAATGGTCCACCCGTCCCCGCGCCCTCATACTAGGAAACGCGGCGGGCTCAACCCCGCGGACGCCCCGCGATTTTCCGCCGCACCGCTTGAAGGCGGCGCTTTGCGCCTCGTACACTTAAGAGGATATCCCCGAGAAGCCGGGCTGATTTGTCACCGGGCGAGCAGGTCTCGCCGGTCGGCGCGAGTGCGCGCCAGAAGGGAGCTCTTCGCCGTGGAAGCCAAAAAAGACACGGCGGCGAAACCCCCCGGCGGCGCGTGGGCCGGCCGGCGCGGTGGGCCGGACCTGACCACCGGGCCCATCGGCAAGACCCTGATCGTCTTCGCCCTGCCGGTGATGGGCGCCAACATCCTGCAGTCGGTGAACGGCTCGGCCAACGCCATCTGGGTCAGCCACGTGCTGGGCGAGGCGGCGCTTACCGCCATCTCCAACGCCAACCAGATCTTCTTCCTCATGCTGGGTGCGGTGTTCGGCATCACCATGGCCGCCAACATCATGATCGGCCAGGCGATCGGGGCGGACGACAAGGCGCTGGCCAAACGGGTGGTGGGCACCTCCACCATCTTCTTCATCGTGGTGTCCCTGGCCGTAGGCGTGGCGGGCTTCACCCTGACGCCGGCGATCCTCAGCGCCATGGGCACGCCGCAGGACGCCCGCGCCGACGCGATCGCCTACCTGCAGGTTATCTTCGCAGCCATGCCGTTCATCTACTTCTTCTCGTTCATGATGATGGCCCAGCGGGGCGCTGGCGACTCGCGCACACCGTTCTACTTCTCGCTGATGGCGGTGATCCTCGACGTCATCCTGAACCCCTTGCTGATCACCGGCTACGGACCCTTTCCGCGGATGGGCATCGCCGGCTCCGCCACCGCGACGCTGATCTCGCAGACCCTCACCCTGGCGGCCATGCTCGTCTATCTCTACCGCTCGGGCAGCATCTTGGTGCTGCGGCCCAACGAATGGCGCCTGCTGATCCCCGACCTGACCATCGTCCGCACCCTGGTCTTCAAGGGCATGCCCATGGCCTTCCAGATGATGGTCATCAGCCTGGCGGCGGTGACCATGATGACCATGGTCAACGGCTACGGCTCCCAGACCGCCGCGGCCTATGGAGCGGCGGTGCAGCTGTGGACCTATGTGCAGATGCCGGCCATGGCCCTGGGGGCGGCGGTCTCCTCCATGGCCGCCCAGAACGTCGGGGCAGGGCGCATGGACCGGGTGGCCCAGATCGCCCGCACGGGGGTGTTCTACGCGGCGGTCTTCACCGCCACGCCGATCATCATCATCTATTTCGCCGACCCCTTCGTGTTGCGCGCCTTCCTGCCGGCCTCCAGCCCGTCGCTGCCCATCGCCGTGCATATCAACTCCATCGTGCTGTGGGGCTTCATCCCCTTCGGCATGGCGTTCATCTTCTCCGGGATCGTGCGGGCAACCGGCGCGGTCTGGCCGCCGCTGCTGGCCATGATCATCGCGCTGTGGGGCGTGCGGGTGCCGCTGGCCAACGTGCTCACCCCCTACCTGGGCTCAGACGCCATCTGGATCAGTTTCCCGGTCGGCAGCCTGGTCTCCTGCCTGCTGGCGGCCGGCTACTACCGCTGGGGCGGCTGGCGCAAGTCGCGCATGCTGGTCACCCACCCCCGGGGCGAGGCGGCCGACACCGGCATGGGCCCGCCGCAGGGCGTGGAGGAGAGCGAGACCGCCGCCGGCGTCGCCGAGGAGGTCAGGCGTTCGGCTCTGTCAGGGCCGAGTAGGCCACGGTCCGAAGCTCCCGCCGAATAGGATAGGTGGCTCCTCCACCCGGGTCATCAGGGCCACGCAGGTGACCGGCTTGTTCATGGAATAGATGCGAAAGACGGTGTCGTTGGTGAGCGCCGCGCCGCGCTCCAGGTCCCGCTGGCCCTGTACGCTGTGGTGGACCACCTGGCCCTGCCGGGCGAGCACGAACTGGGCGCAGGCCAGGCGGCGGGGGCCGACGTACCCGTCCTGCAGGAACCGGTCGATCCGCTGCAGACGCTCGGCGGAAAATCCCAGAGACTTGGCCTTGCTCATCGCGATCCTCCGGCGCCGGCGCCGGCGCTCGCACCTTTCGCCCTTGCCTTCCGCGCTGTCGCAAGGCCGACCATGCGCCAGCCTGACCGAAGGACCCTAGCCATGCCGACCGTGAGCGCCGAGCGGCGCGACCGCACCCTCATCGTCACCATCGAACGGCCGGAGCGGCGCAACGCCGTGGACGCGGCCACCGCGCAGCAGCTCTACGACGCCTTCAAGGCGTTCGACGCCGACGAGGGCCTCGACGTGGCGGTGTTGCAGGGGCGAGGCGGGGCGTTCTGCGCGGGCGCCGACCTGAAGGCGATCAGCGAGGGCGGCGGCAATCCCATCAAGCCCGACGGCGACTTCGGCCCCATGGGCTGCACCCGCCTGGCGCTGGGCAAGCCGGTGATCGCCGCGGTGGAGGGCCATGCGGTGGCCGGCGGCATCGAGGTGGCGGCCTGGTGCGACCTGCGGGTGGCGGCGGAGGGGGCGGTGTTCGGGGTGTTCTGCCGTCGCTTCGGCGTACCGCTGATCGACCTGGGCACCGTGCGCCTGCCGCGCCTGATCGGCCACTCGCGGGCCATGGACCTGATCCTCACCGGCCGGCCGGTGGGCGCCCAGGAGGCCTATGACATCGGCCTCGCCAACCGCCTGGCGCCCCGCGGCGGGGCGTTGGACGCGGCGCTGGAGCTGGCCGCCCAGATCGCGGCCTTCCCGCAGATGTGCCTGCGCAACGACCGCCTCTCGGCCCTCAAACAGTGGTCGCTCGGCTGGGATGAGGCCCAGGCCTACGAGGTCGAGGTGGGGATGCAGACCCTACATTCCGGTTCCGCTCGGCAAGGCGCCGGACGCTTTGCCGCCGGCCAGGGCCGCGGTGGGGCGTTCTAGTCGCGTCCGAACGCGCGTTTGAAAGGGCTTGCCACGGGCCAAAGCGGAGGCGAACGTACCGGACTTACGAAGAACAAGGCCCGTCAACGGGCCGCCGGGAGGACGCCATGGCTTGGGACTTCGAGACCGATCCGGAATTCCAGAAGAAGCTCGACTGGATCGAGGAGTTCATGCGCGAGGAGGTGGAGCCGCTCTCCCACCTGGGCATGGCGGTGCGTGGCCAGCTCGGCCGGCAGAAGTTCATCAAGCCGCTGCAGCAGAAGGTGAAGGACCAGGGCCTGTGGGCCTGCCACCTGGGCCCCGAGCTGGGCGGCCAGGGCTTTGGCCAGGTGAAGCTAGCCCTGATGAACGAGAAGCTGGGCCGCAATGGCCTGGCCCCCACCGTGTTCGGCTGCCAGGCGCCCGACAGCGGCAACGCCGAGATCATCGCCCACTACGGCACCGACGCGCAGAAGGAACGCTGGCTGCAGCCGCTGCTCAACGGCGACATCCGCTCGGCCTTCTCCATGTCCGAGCCCACCGGCGGCTCCGACCCGCTCACTTTCAAGACCCGCGCGGTGCTGGACGGCGACGAATGGGTGATCAACGGCGAGAAGTGGTTCTCCACCAACGCCCGCTACTCCAAGGTGCTGGTGCTCTACGCGGTCACCGATCCGGACGCCAAGGACCCCTACCGGCGCACCTCGATCTTCCTGGTGCCCACCGACAGCCCCGGGGTCGAGATCTTGCGCAACGTGGCGGTGGGCGGCGGCGGCGAGATCGGCGACGGCACAGAGGGCTACGTCCGCTACACCGACGTGCGCCTGCCCTATGACGCTCTGCTGGGCGACCGCGGCGCGGCCTTCGTCATCGCCCAGGTCCGCCTGGGGGGCGGCCGGGTGCACCATGCCATGCGCACGGTGGGGGCCTGCAAGCATGCGCTGGACCTTATGTGCCGCCGCGCCGTCTCGCGCACCACCCGCGACGGCCGCCTGGCCGACCTGCAGATGGTGCAGGAGCAGATCGCCGACAGCTGGATCCAGCTGGAGATGTTCCGGCTGCTTGTCATGCGCACGGCCTGGCTGATCGACAAGCACAAGGACTACCAGCTGGTCCGCAAGGACATCGCCGCCATCAAGGTGGCCATGCCCAGGGTCTACAACGACATCGCCACCAAGGCCGCCCACCTGCACGGGGCGCTGGGGGTCTCCAACGAGATGCCGTTCATGCACATGGTCACCTCCAGCCTGGTCATGGGCATCGCCGACGGACCGACCGAGGTGCACAAGGTCACCGTCGCAAAGCAGGTCCTCAAGGACTACCGGCCCGACAACGACCTTTTCCCGGCCTATCACGTCCCAAGGCTTCGCGAGGCGGCGGAGAAGCGCTACGCCTCCGAGCTCGCGGAGCTTAAGCAGGCCTACGCCGCCTCGGGCGGAGGCCACGCCAGGGCGCCCGCCTGAGAAGGTCCGGCGTCGGGCGCCGGAGGGTTGGGTTGGAGTTGACCAAGTGACAGACATCTGGCCGGTCATGTCGATCGCGCAGGCCCATGCGCAACTCACCGCGCCGGGCGCACGCTTCGAGATGGAGACGCTGTCCATCTGCGGGATCGACACCCGGGTGTGGAAGAATGCGCCCCCCACCCTGCGCCACGTCTTCCTCAACGGCCGCGCCTTCGCCGATCGTGAATTCCTGGTCTATGAGGACGACCGCGCCACCTACGAGGCCTTCGCCCGCGCGACCCTGACGCTGGCTCACCGGCTGCAGGCCGACGGCGTCAAGAAGGGCGACCGCGTGGCGGTGATCATGCGCAACCTGCCGGAGTGGCCGGTGGTGTTCTGGGCCGCCGTCCTGGCAGGCGCCATCGTCACCCCGCTGAACGCCTGGTGGACCGGGGCGGAGCTGGAGTACGGCCTGGCGGATTCCGGGACCACCGTGGCCTTCGTGGACGACGAGCGGCTGGAGCGCATCTCGGCGCACATGGACGCCTGCCCGCAGCTGACCCGGGTCTACGTCTCGCGGCTGAAGGACACCCCCACCGACCTGCGGGTGCGCCGGCTGGAGGAGGTGATCGGGCCGGTGAACGGCTGGGCCGTCCTGCCGGACCTGCCGCTGCCGGACGTGCCCCTGGGTCCGGAGGACGACGCCACCATCCTCTACACCTCCGGCACCACCGGAAAACCCAAGGGCGCCCTGGGCACCCACCGCAACATGGTCTCGAACATTGGCGCCGGGGGCATCTCCGCCGCCCGCAACTTCCTGCGCGCCGGCCAGCCGTTGCCGGAGAGCGATCCGCACAAGCTGCCGCAGCGCACCACCCTGCTGGTGGTGCCCATGTTCCACGCCACGGGCCTCTCGGCGACGCTCGGCCCGACGATGAATTCCGGCGGCAAGCTGGTGCTGATGCGCCGCTGGGACGCCGAGCCCGCCATGCGGCTGATTGAGCGTGAGCGGATCAACGCCACCGGCGGGGTGCCGACCATCGCCTGGCAGCTCATCGAGCATCCGGCCCGGGCGAAGTACGACCTCTCCTCGCTACAGGCGGTGACCTATGGCGGCGCGCCGTCGGCCCCGGAACTGGTGCGCAAGATCGCCGAGGTGTTCCCCGGCTCCCAGCCCGGCAACGGCTGGGGTATGACCGAAACCACCGCCACCTTCACCTCGCACCTGGGCCGCGACTATGAGAACCGCCCCGACAGCGCCGGCCCCGCCGCCCCGGTGGGCGAGATGCGGATCATGACTCTGGACGGCCTCACCGAGCTTCCCACTGGCGAGGTGGGCGAGCTCTGGTGCAAGGGCCCACAGGTGGTGAAGGGCTACTGGAACAAGCCGGAGGCCACCGCTGAGACCTTCGTCGATGGCTGGCTGCGCACCGGCGACCTGGCCCGGCTGGACGAGGAAGGCTTCCTGTTCATCATCGACCGGGCCAAGGACATGCTGATCCGCGGCGGGGAGAACATCTACTGCGTGGAGGTGGAGAACGTGCTCTACGACCATCCCGATGTAATGGACGCGGCGCTGGTGGGCATTGCGCACAAGACCCTGGGCGAGGAGCCCGCCGCGGTGGTGCACCTGAAGCCCGGCGGCACGGCGACGGAGGCCGAGTTGCGCGCCTTCGTCCGCACCCGGCTGGCGGCGTTCAAGGCGCCGGTGAAGGTGGTCTTCTGGCCCGAGACCCTGCCGCGCAACGCCAACGGGAAGATCGTGAAGACCGAGCTGAAGAAAATTTTCGCAGCCCCGGAGCCGACGTGAGCGGACCCCTGATCGTGGGGATCGGCGGCACCTTCCGCCCGGGCTCCACCACCGAGAAGGCCTTGGCCGTCTCCCTGCGCGCCGCCGAGGCGGCGGGCGCGCGCACCCTCTTGCTGGGCGGTGAGTTCCTGGCCCGACTGCCGATCTTCGACCCCCGGCCTGGCGCCGTCACCGAGGCCCAGACCGAACTGGCCGACGCTATCCGTGGCGCCGATGGAGTCATCGTCGCCACCCCCGGCTATCACGGCTCGCTCTCCGGGGTGATCAAGAACGCCCTGGACACCCTGGAGCTCACCCGTGACGACGCCGCGCCCTATTTCCAGGGACGCCCGGTGGGGACGATCGTGACTTGCGACGGTTGGCAGGCGGCGGGCGCCACCTTGATGGCGTTGCGGGCGATCATACATGCCATGCGGGGCTGGCCGACGCCGTTCGGCGCGGCCCTCAACGCGACGACCAACCTGTTCGACGCGGCCGGTGACCCCTGCGAGGCCAAGGACGCCTGGCAGCTCTCCACCGTCGCCGACCAGATTATGGACTTTGCCAGAATGCGAGCCGGCTGATGAAGCGCCCCTATCTCGTCCCGCCCAACACCACCACGATCCTGGACCGCGACCGCGATTCCTCGGCCATCTCGCCCATCGAGGAGATCATCGAGGACGCCCGCAATGGGCGGCCCTACATCCTGGTGGATGCTGAGGACCGCGAGAACGAAGGCGACGTGATCATCCCGGCGCAATTCGCCACGCCGGACCAGATCAACTTCATGGCCAAGCACGCTCGCGGCCTGATCTGCCTGTCGATCACCGCCGAGCGGGCCCGCCAGCTGCGCCTGTCGCCCATGTCCACCGACAACCAGTCGGGCCACGGCACCGCATTCACCATCTCGATCGAGGCCCGCGAGGGCGTCACCACCGGCATCTCCGCACACGACCGGGCGCACACCATCGCCGTGGCTGTCGACCCCACCAAGGGCGTGCAGGACGTGGTCTCCCCCGGCCATGTGTTCCCGTTGGTGGCCAAGGACGGCGGCGTGCTGGTCCGTGCCGGCCACACCGAGGCGGCCGTCGACATCTCGCGCATGGCCGGCCTCAACCCCGCCGGGGTGATCTGCGAGATCATGAAGGACGACGGGTCGATGGCCCGGCTCCCGGATCTGGTGGCGTTCGCCCAGCTTCATGGCCTGAAGATCGGCGCCATCGCCGACCTGATCGCCTACCGTCGCCGCACCGAG
>NZ_JBKJTG010000166.1:0-10399 GCF_046590535.1 Phenylobacterium sp.
CAGCTTGGCGAAGTCGAGCACGTCGTTGACCAGGGTCAGCAGGTGGTGGCCGCTGTCATGCAGGGCCGTCACATAGGTTTTCTGTTCGGCCGTGAGCTTGGTGCCGTCCAGCAGCCGCGCCATCCCCAGCACCCCGTTCAGCGGCGTGCGGAATTCATGGCTGAGCGAGGCCAGCTGCTCCGCGCTGATCTGGGCGCGGTTGGGCCGGCGCTCGGAGAGGGGTCGGGCGGGTTTACGCATGTCGGCCGAGGGATAGGCGGCAACGGCTTAACGGTCAGTCAAACCCGCCCGCCGGCTGCTACAAAACCGCGCGATCGTTAGACGGGAAAGCGCACAAACACTCTGCAAAGTAGACGAAACGCCCAAGGCGCGGTTTACTACCATTCTAGACCCCGTTCCCTTCGAGGGCGTGATGACCGCTGTCGACCTCCTGACCCCACGCGAGCGCGAGTGCCTGCGCCTGGTCGACCAGCATCTGAGTTCCAAGCAGATCGCCCGCGAGTTGGGCATGTCCAAGACCTCGGTCGACACCTATTGCGACCGCGCGCGGCGCAAGCTGGGCGTGGGCGATCGCTATCAGGCGGCCAAGCTTCTGCGCGAGGTGGACGTCCTTAACCCTGTCCTGATCGCGTCAGGACAGGACGCGATCAGGACAGACACTGCCTCCGATTGCGGGCTCGATGAGCCGGCAGCACAGGGGGACCCCGATGGGCGACTGGCCGAACTTCGAGAACAGGGCAGTGATCGGCAAGGCGCTACGCCTTCGTCGGGAGATCGACGACTTCGAGGCCCGCTGGCCGGCGCTGGCCAAGCGGGAGGAACTCCTTCCGGGCTTCTCCTGGACGCAACTCGAGCGGCAGCTCGTCGATCTGTCGGCTACCGCGGCGCAGGCGGACATGGCCCGGCACCTGGTGTCGGCCACCCGGAAGCTGGCCCCATTCAAGCCGCCGGAAATGGTGCTGCGGGAAATTCTCTGCCTCACCTGGGTTCTCCTGGACGAGAACTTCAAGGGCGAAGTGGAGGTGGGCTCCGCCGAAATGAGCTGAGCCCCGTCGCAAGGCTCGGCCTTGTCGTCGCGATCGCGGTCATCACGGCCCTGGCTTTCGGGGGCATGCTGGCGGGTCTCGGCGAGCTGGGTCACCTGGCGCACAACCTGCTGAAGGCCTGATCGCCTAACCGCGATTAACCAAGGACCTCAACGGTCCGGAAACCTCGAAATCAGAAACTGAGAGCGCGCGGGGACCCCGCCGCGCATGGAGAGAACGCATGCTCAAGCAACGCCGTATCGCGGCCGAACAGGTCGCTGGCGCTCTTTTCGAAGCCGAGAGCGCAATCGACGCCGCCATCACCAAGGCCGCACAGCTCACAGCGATGATGCCGCTCCTGCGCCAGTCGGCCGGCGCCTCGGCCCTCATCGGCCAGGACGCCCTCGAACGCGCCACCCAGGCGATCATGTCGCTTTCGGAAGCGCGCCGGGCCATCGTCGAGACACACAAGGAACTCAGCGTCGTCCAGACCCAGATAGGGCTCGGCGCAGTGAAGCTCGAAGGTCCCGGTGGCGACAAGCCCCCGCCGATCGAACGGGACGGCGAGCGCCAGCTGCGCCAACTTCGCGCGGTGCACGCGGCGTAACCGTCGCTTTCTTTGGACCTGCAAGTCTGACAGATTCGACCCTCGGGGGACCTTCCCGGGGGCCTTGTCTTGTCCAGCTATCAGCTCCCTCTCTGGGTATGGCCCATCGTGCTGGTGGTGGCCTGCACTCTGGCGGTGCTGCGCGGCCGCGACACCGAACGGCTGGCCGCGGGCACCGTGCTCCTCTCATGGTCGCTGACCATGGTTGTCTTCCAGAAAGGCAACGAGGGCACGCAGTGGCCTGTGCTGCTGACCGACGTCGCTCAGCTGCCGGTCTTCCTCTGGCTCGCGCTGCGGACTCCCCGCTACTGGCCGCTGTTCGCCGCCGCCTTCAAACTGCTGCTCGTCGTCACCCATCTGGCGCGCGCGGTCGACCCGACGATCAGCGGCTGGGCCTATCAGACCGCGGGGATCGCGTGGAGCTATCTCGCACTGTTCTCGATCGGCTACGGCGCCTGGACCGCGCCGCGCCGCTACGCGGAGATCGACGCCGACGAGATCAGAGAAGCCCCCGGCGCGACCCTGCGGTAGATCAGCGCCTCGGCCACATGAACCCGGCGCACCGCGTCCGCGCCCTCCAGGTCGGCGATGGTGCGCGCTAGCCTTAGCGTTCGCGTCCAGCCGCGTGCCGTGAGACCGCCAGCCTCGGCGGCGCGGGAGAGCAGCGCGCGGGCCGGCGGGTCGAGGTCGGCGATGGTCTCGAGCCAGTCGCCCTCGGCCAGGCAATTCAGCTTTGGCGCGCCCTCGGCCCCGGCGGCCCGCTCCGCCTGGAGCCGCCGCGCCGCCAGCACCCGGGCGGCGGCGGCGGCGGTGCCTTCGCTGGGCGACGGCAGGGCCAGGTCGGCGGCGGTGACCGGCGGGACCTCTACCTGCAGGTCGATGCGGTCCATCATCGGTCCGGAGATCCGCCCCTGGTAGTCGGTCTGGCAGCGCGGCGCGCGTCCGCAGGCCCCGCGGCCCGGCCCGCCATGCCCGCAGCGGCAGGGGTTCATCGCCGCCACCAGCTG
This sequence comes from Phenylobacterium sp., assembly GCF_046590535.1. Lineage (GTDB taxonomy): Bacteria > Pseudomonadota > Alphaproteobacteria > Caulobacterales > Caulobacteraceae > Phenylobacterium. The sequence continues at coordinate 2,640 of NZ_JBKJTG010000166.1, forward strand.
GAACCGGGCGGGATAGCGAATGTGGGCGTTGGCGCGGGCCACCACCACTTCGCCGGTCTCGAGGGGCTGGCGCAGGCTATCCAGCGCCTGGGAACCGAACTCCGGCAACTCATCCAGGAACAGGACTCCGTTGTGCGCCAAACTCACCTCACCCGGCTTGGCCTTCAGTCCGCCGCCGGTCAGCGCCGCCATGCTGGCCGAGTGGTGAGGCGTGCGGAACGGCCGGGCGCGAGTGAGCTGGCCCCTGGCGATCAGGCCCGCCACCGAGTGGATCATCGAGGTTTCGAGCAACTCCTCCGGGGTCATCGGCGGCAGGAGGCCCGGCAGGCGGGCGGCCATCATCGACTTGCCGGAGCCGGGCGGGCCCGAAAAGAGCAGGTTGTGGCCCCCGGCCGCGGCGATCTCCAGGGCTCGCTTGGCGTTCTCCTGGCCCTTCACGTCGCGCAGATCAGGGCCCCGCTCGCCGTCCAGCATGGTCCCGGGCTTCGGCGGCGAGAGCACCTGGGTCCCGCGGAAGTGATTGACCAGAGCGATCAGCGACGGGGCGGCCAGTATGCGGGTGTCGCCGGCCCAGGCCGCCTCGGGTCCGCAAGCCTCCGGGCAGATCAGGCCCAGGCCCAGGGCGCCGGCCGCCACCGCCGCCGGCAGCGCGCCGGCCACCGCGGTGATCCGGCCGTCCAGCGACAGCTCCCCCATGGCCGCCCAGTCGGCCAGGGCGTCGGGCGGGATCACCCCCATGCCGGCCATGATGGCCAGGGCGATGGGCAGGTCGTAGTGGCTGCCCTCCTTGGGCAGGTCGGCGGGCGCCAGGTTGGCGATGATCCGCCGCGCCGGCAGCGCCAGGCCCAGGCCGGAGAAGGCGGCGCGCACACGCTCGCGGCTCTCCGAGATCGCCTTGTCGCCCATGCCCACGAGGAAGAACTTGGATTCGCCGCTGGTGAACTGCACCTGCACGTCGACCCGCACGGCCTCGACGCCCTGGAACGCCAGCGTCACCACCCGCGCCGCCATCCTCAACCCCTTGTGTTTCGCCTGCACTTATCCACAAGGCCACCACGAAGCCTGGCCCGGATCAAGAACAAAAATAGAACTTATGGGGAAGGTGAGACGTTTCCGTGACTTCCCGGCGTCTTCTCGCCGGCCGGGCTAACCGGCCGCCCGAAGCGCTTCAATCCGCTCCCAGAGAATCTCCGCCGCATCGATGCCGGTGAAGGTCTTCAGGGACGGCGCGCCGGTGGGGGAGGTGACGTTGATCTCGGTCAGGTAGTCGCCGATCACGTCGATGCCGACGAACAGCAAGCCACGCCGCTTCAGTTCAGGGCCGATGATGGCGCAGATCTCCCGGTCGCGGGCCGACAGCTCCACCGGTTCGGCCTTGCCGCCCACCGCCAGGTTGGAGCGGATCTGGCCCTTCTCCGGCACCCGGTTGATCGCCCCCACCGGCTCCCCGTCCACCAGCAGGATACGCTTGTCGCCCTTGACCACCGAGGGCAGGAATTTCTGCAGGATCACCGGCTCTGAGCTGATCTGCTCGTGCAGCTCCAGCAGGGCGTCGAGGTTGGGGTCATCGGCCAGCAACCGCGCCACGCCAGAGCCCCCTCGCCCGTTCAACGGCTTGACCACCAGGTCCCCATGGCGGGCCCGGAACTCATACATCGCCTGTCTGTCGGAGGTGATCAGGGTCGGCGGCTGCACCCCCGGGAACTGGGTGACGAACAGCTTTTCCGGCGCGTTGCGGACCTCCGCCGGGTTGTTCACCACCAGGGTCTTCGGGTGCACAGCCTCCAGGAAGTAGGTGGTGTCGATGTAGGTCATGTCGAAGGGCGGGTCCTGGCGCAGAAGGACCACGTCGAACTCGGTCAGCTCGGGGCGGCGCCAGTCACCCAGCCGGGCATGGTCGCCCTTCACCCGCCGGACGCTGACATCGCGGCCGCGGGCGAACACGCGGCCTTCCTCCAGGGCGAGCCTGTCGGGGGTGTAGACGAACAGGCTGTGTCCGCGGGCCTGCGCCTGCTCCATCATCAGAAAGGTCGTATCGCCTTCGATACCGATCCCCTCGATGGGATCCATCTGGACGGCGACCTTCAAAGACATGCGCGCGAGCTCCCGACAGCCAACAGCGACATAAGGCGGCGGGCGGTGAAGCGCCAGCATCCGCGCATCGGGGCTAGGCGCGATCCGCCGGCGCGGCTAACACCGGCCCATGGCCATCGGCGTGTTCGATTCCGGCGTGGGCGGGCTGACGGTCCATCACCGGCTCGTGGAGCGGTTCGCGCGGGCCGACTTCGTCTATCTGGCCGACCAGGCCAACGCCCCCTACGGCGGCCGGCCGGGGGAGGAGATCGTCGACCTGACCCGGGCTGGTTGCCAGCGGCTGTTCGACGAGGGCTGCGACCTGGTGGTGCTCGCCTGCAACACCGCCTCCGGCGTGGCCCTTCGCCGCCTGCAACAGACCTGGCTGCCCGGCCTGCGCAAGGCCAGCGGGCGCCCCGCCAATGTGCTGGGCATCATCGTGCCGACTATCGAGGCGGCCACAGGACTTGCCTGGGAAGCCGAGCCGGAGCGGCGCGGCGACAAGGTGGAGAACCTGGACATCCTGGCGGTGTTCTCGACGCCGGCCACCGCCGCCAGCCGGGTCTATGAGATCGAGATCGACAAGCGCCGCGAGGATGTGGCGGTGTTCTCCGAATCCTGTCCGGAGCTGGCGCGGATGATCGAGGCCGGCGCGGGCCGGCGGGAGCTGGCGGAGGTGATCGCCGGCCATGTGAAGGCGATCACCGCGCGGATCGGCCGCGCTCCGGACCGCGCGATCCTCGGCTGCACCCACTACCAGATCGTCGCCGACCTGTTCCGCCAGGCCCTGCCCGCGGGCACGCCCTTGATCCACCAGCCGGACGCCCTGGCCGACGCCCTGGCGATCTACCTGGACCGCCACCCGGAGTTCGCGCCCGGGACCGGCGGCCGGCGGCGGTTCCTGACCACCGGCGCGCCGGGCGCGCAAACTAGCCTGGCGGAGACTTTCTGGGGGGCTCCGCTAACCTTCGAGCCGGCCTAGGGGGGTAAATCGTGACCGGAAAGCGGGACTAGCGCCAACCGGAGACGGGGGTACTGGCTTGATCGATTGTTCGAGCCATTGCCATAGACCCCGCCTATGCTCACCGCATGCTTCCCACCATCCGCCAGCTCCAGTACCTCAAGCTTCTCGCCGAGAACGGGACGTTTGGGCGGGCCGCCGAGGCCGCCAGGGTCACCCAGCCGACGCTGTCGGCCGGCATCCAGGAGCTGGAGCGGGCGCTGGGGGCGGCGGTGGTCGACCGGGCGCGTTCAGGGGTGATCCTGACCACCGTCGGCGAGGAGGCCCTGCGCCGCGCCACCGCCATCCTCAACGAGGCGGAGGAATTGATGGAGGCGGCCAGGAACGCCGGCCAGCCGCTCACCGGCCGCTTTCGGCTGGGGGTGATCCCCACCGTGGCTCCCTATCTGTTGCCCAGGGCTCTGCCGATGCTGCGCGAGCGGTTCCCGAAATTGCGCCTGTTCCTGCGCGAAGACCTGACCCAGCGGCTGATCGCCCAGCTCAAGGCCGGGCAACTCGACGCGGCGCTGATCGCGTTGCCCTTCGACATGGCCGGGCTGCAGTGGGCGCACGTGGCGGACGACGAGCTGGTGGCCGCCATGCCGTCAGGTCATGCCTTGGCGCGCAAGGCGTCGGCCTCGCCGGCCGCCATGGAGAAGGACGGCCTGATCCTGCTGGAGGATGGCCACTGCCTGCGCGAGCACGCGCTTGCCGCCTGCGGCCTGAAACCGCCGAAAAGCCACGGCGAGGAGGTCGCCTTCGCCGCCACCTCCCTGGCGACCCTGGTGCAGATGGTGGGGTCGGGCCTGGGGATGACTTTCCTGCCGCAGATGGCGGTGAGCGCAGGCCTCGCCGAGCAGGCGCCGATCACCGTCCTGCCCATCGACGCCGATCACGCCAGCCGCGAGATCGTGGTGGCCTGGCGGGCAGGCTCCAACCGCGGCGCGGAGGGCAAATTGCTGGCCGAGGCTCTAAAGGGCGTCTAGCGCGTTACCAAGGCAAAGCTGGAGAGAAACGCCGATGCGCCTGGTCCTGGCCGTCCCCGGGTCGGCCGCGCCATGATGAACCTCGGCATGGCGCTCCAGAACCGCATGTCACCGCGGATCACGCCTGCGGAGGTCGACCGCATCGTGGCGATGATCGACGACACCGCCGCGACGGTGGAGACGACCTAGTCCATGAGCTTCTGGGCCAGGTAGACGTAGTGCCGCGCCCAGCGCCCGGCGTTCAGCTCGGGGTCGGCGTCGTTGGCGTGCCCCCCGAAGGTCTGCTCGTAGTAGAGGTAAGGCACGCCCAACGCCTCCAGCCTCGCCGCATATTTGCGCGCATGACCGGGATGCACCCGGTCGTCGCGGGTGTTGGTGGTGATGTAGGCCTCGGGATAGGCCGTCCTGGCCTTCAGGTTCTGGTAGCCGGAGTACCTGGCGATGAAGGCGCGGTCCGCCGCTACGTCCGGGTCCCCGTACTCGCCCACCCACGAGGCGCCCGCCGACAGCTTGTGATAGCGCAGCATGTCCACCAGCGGGCTCTCCACCACCACCGCGTTCCACAGCTCCGGATGCTGGGTCATGGCCACGGTGGTCAGCACACCTCCGTTCGAGCGGCCATAGATGCCCAGGCGGCGCGCCGAGGTGATCTTGCGCGCGCTCAGGTCCCTGGCCACCGCGGCGAAGTCGTCGAAGGCCAGTTGCCGCTTCTCGCGGAGCACCGACTGGTGCCAGGCCGGCCCGAATTCGCCGCCGCCACGGATGTTGGCGATCACATAGGCGCCGCCCCGGGCCAGCCACAGCTTGCCCATCTCCGGCAGATAGACCGGTGGCTTGGCGACCTCGAAACCGCCGTAGCCGTACATCAGGGTCGGCAGGCTTCCGTCCGCCTTGATCGCCTTGGGTCGCACCAGGAAGTAGGGGATCTTCGTCCCGTCCGTCGAGGTCGCCCAGAACTGCTCGACCACATGGTTTGACGCGGCGAACCGCGCCGGCAGGGCCTTCACCTCGGCGGCCCGCCCGCGGGCGGCGTCTGCAAGCCACAGGCTGGTGGGCTCCAGGAAACTCTCCACCGTGGCGAACAGCTCCTCGCTGTGGCCGGCGGTATCGACGAGCGTGATGTTGGCGTCTTTCGGCAGCGGCAGGCGCCGCGCGCTCCAGCGGCCGGCCGTCAGATCATAGACATCCACCGCGCCCTTCACGTCCTCCAGGAGGGCGACCACCAGCTTGCCTTCGGTGGTGGAGACCTGCTGATCTTCCAGCCGGGTCCCGCTTCAGCGCGGCCAGGTCATAGGCGATCAGGGCGCCGGCGCCGAACCCGCCCCAGGGCTGCTGGACAGCGAACACCGCCTGGCCGTCCACATAGCCCCGGTACTGCGCCTTCGTGGGCAGGGGTACGCGGGTCAGGCCGGAGTCGCCGACCAAGCTGAACTCGCTCTCGAAGAAGCTGACCCCACGGCGCACCATCAGGGCGTCGGCCCGGTCGCCGTCCCCGCGCAACACGATGGGGGTGGCGGAGACGTCGGTCTTCGCGCCCCGGAACACCTCCCGCGCCGAGCCGTCGCGCCCCAGCACCTTCAGCACATAGGGATAGCCCGAACCGGTGACCTCGGCCGGCGTCCAGGCGCGGGCGGCCAGCAGCGTGTCGGCGTCCACCCAGGCCAGGGTCTGCTTGCCCTCGGGAAAGCGGAAACCGGTGGCGCGAAACGTCCGCGTGGCGGTGTCGAACTCGCGGACCTCCACCGCGTCCCCGCCGCCGTTGGAGAGCCGGACCAGGCAGGTGGTCTCCAAAGGCTTCAAACAGTCCGCGCCCTTCCAGATCCAGTTGCGGCCCTCGGCCCTGGAGAGCGCGTCCAGGTCCAGGATCGTCGTCCAGGCGGGCTGGGCGGTGCGGTAGGACGCCAGGGTGGCGTGGCGCCAGATCCCGTGGACGTTGGCCGCGTCCTGCCAGAGGTTGTCGATCCCGCCGGCGCGGAAGCCGGGCGTCGGGATGCGGTCCTGGGCGGTGAAGATGGCCCGGGCTTCGGCCAGCATGGCTGGGTAGCGGGCGTCGCCTTCCAGGCGCCTGGCGGACTTGGCGTTCTGGCCGGCGACCCAGGCCATCGAGCGGGCGGAGTCGATGTCCTCCAGCCAGATGTAGGGGTCGTCCTCGGCGTGGGCGGCGGGAACGGCGAGGGCCACGGCGCAGAGGCTGGCGAGCAGGGCTCTCATGTCGCATTTTAGCCTCAGGGAGAGGCGCCTGTCTCCCGTGGCGTGCCACGCGCGGCGTTCTCCACTATATGTCCGCCGCCATGAGCCGTCCGTTCCTCAAGATGAACGGGCTCGGCAACGACTTCGTCGTGGTCGAGGCCCGCTCCGCCCCCTTTGCGCCCACGGCGGCGCAGGTGCGCGCGATCGCCGATCGCGCCGGCGGGATCGGCTGCGACCAGCTCATCGCCATCGAGCCGTCGCCCGACGCCGACGCCCGCGTGCGTTTCTGGAACGCCGACGGCGAGGAGGTCTCCGCCTGTGGCAACGGCTCGCGCTGCGTGGGCTGGCTCTTGATGCAGGCGTCCGGCTTGGACGTGGCGGTCATCGAGACCAGGGCTGGACGGCTCACCGCCACCCGCGCCGGCGATCGCCTGGTCAGCGTCGACATGGGCGAACCGGGCCTGGACTGGACGGAAATTCCGCTCAGTCATGCCCACGACACCCGCGCCCTCGACGTCACTCTGCATGATCATCCCGCCCTGGCCAGCCCCCCCGGCTGCGTCTCCATGGGCAATCCCCACGTGGTCTTCTTCGTCGACGACCTGGCGGACGCCCCGGTGCGCGAGGTTGGCCCCGCGGTGGAGCGCCACCCTCTGTTTCCCGAGCGCGTCAATGTCGGCTTCGCCCAGGTGAAGGCTCGCGACCGGATCGCGCTGAAGGTCTGGGAGCGCGGCGCGGGCGTGACGCAGGCCTGTGGCACGGGCGCCTGCGCCGCCCTGGTGGCCGCCGCCCGCCGGGAGCTCACCGGCCGCGCCGCCACCCTTGAGCTCACCGGCGGCGATCTCTTCATCGAGTGGCGTGACGACGGCCATGTGATCATGACCGGGCCCGCCGCCGTCGACTTCGCAGGCGAACTGCCATGACCGACGCCGTCGACATCGTCACCTTCGGCTGCCGCCTCAACGCCTATGAGAGCGAGGTCATCCGCAAGCGCGCGGCGGAGGACGGCCTGGTCGACGCCATCGTCTTCAACACCTGCGCGGTCACGGGCGAGGCTGTGCGCCAGGCCCGCCAGGCGATCCGCAAGGCCAGGCGCGCGCGGCCCAGCGCGAAGCTGATCGTCACCGGCTGCGCGGTCCAGATCGACCCGGCCGCCTTCGCCGCCATGGAGGAGGTCGATCTCGTCTTGGGCAACGCCGAAAAGAGCCAGGCCGGCGCCTACGCCCCCGCCGCCGAGGCCCTGGGTCGGGTGCGGGTCAACGACATCATGAGCGTGCGCGAGACCGCCGGGCACCTGATCGATGGGCTGAAGGACCGGGCGCGGGCCTATGTGGAGGTCCAGAACGGCTGCGACCACCGCTGCACCTTCTGCATCATTCCCTATGGCCGCGGAAACTCGCGCTCCGCCGCCGCCGGCGAGGTGGTGGAACAGGTCCGCAAGCTGACCGCAGAGGGCTACCGCGAGGTGGTGCTGACCGGTGTCGACGTGACCAGCTGGGGCTCTGACCTGC
>NZ_JBKJTG010000222.1:0-3493 GCF_046590535.1 Phenylobacterium sp.
CGCATCGCCGCCCTGGAGAGCCAGGAGAGCCGCACCTCCGGCGCAGCCGTAGCGGCGCTCGCCGCCGCCGCCCTGGTGGAGGCCTCGCAGGGCTCGCGCCCGTTCCCCGCCGAGCTCGCCGCCTTGCGCACGGCCGCCCCCGAGGCGCCGGAACTGGCCGCCCTTTCCCGCCTGGCCGACGCCGGCGCGCCCAGCCGCGCGGCCCTCGCCGCCAGCTTCCCCGACTATGCCGCCCGCGCCGCCAGCGCCGGCAGGACACCTGCCGAAGATTCCGGCGTCGGCGACCGGCTGATCTTCGCGATCTCGAAGTTCGTCTCGCTGCGCCGGGTCGGCGATGTGGCCGGCGACAGCCCTGACGCCCGTCTGGCCCGGGCCGAACGGGCGTTCGAGGAGGGCGACATCGAGGGCGGGCTGAAGGCCCTCGACGGTCTGTCGCCGGCGTCGCGCGAAGCCCTCGCCCCGTGGCGCGCCCGGGCCGAACAGCGCGCCGAGATCGACCGCCAGGCCGCCACCCTGCGCGCCCGGGCGCTGCGCGACCTCGCGCCTGCGGGGACCGGCGCATGATCCGCGCCGCCCTGGTCATCCTGCTGTTCGCCGCCGCCGCCGTCAGCATGCTGGCGCTCACCGGCGATGCGGGCCACGCCAGCTTGATCTGGCTGGGCTGGCGGGTGGACATGACCGCGGCCACCGCGCTCATCCTGGCGCTGGCGGCCTCCCTGGCCGCAGCGCTGGCTTGGCGCATGCTTCTGTGGATTCTCGACGCGCCTCGGCGCACCGATCGGCTGCGCGCCGAGGCCCGCCGCAGGCAGGCCGCTGAGGTGTTGGGCAGAGGTTTCCTGGCCGCCGCGGCCGGCGACGGGTCCGAGGCGCGGCGCCTGGCCCAGAAGGCCGCCGACATGGCTCCCGACCAGCCGGGCCTGGTGCGGGTTCTGGCCGCCCAGGCCGCGGAAGCCGCCGGCGACACCGCCGCGGCGCAGACCGCCTACGCCGCCATGCTGGGCTTCCCGGAGATGCGCCTGGCCGGCCACAAGGGCCTGATGCAGCTGGCCCTGGCCCGGGGCGACCGCGAGGGCGCCCTGGCCCACGCCGAACAGGCCTATGGGGAGGCCAGGACCCCCCGCTGGGCCTGGCGCGCCCTGCTGGAAGCCCGGCTGGAGGCCGCCGACTGGGACGCTGGCCTCGACCTGGTCAAGAGCGCGCTGGACCGCAAGATCGTGCCGCCGGTGGTGGCCGAACGGGCCCGCGCCGCCCTCCTGGCCGCGTCCGCCGCCCAGCTCGAGCACTCGCCCCAGCCCAAGGCCCGCGGCCTGGCGCTCGACCAGGCCGTGGAGGCCGCCAAACGCCAGCCCGGCTTCGCGCCCGGGGTGGTGATGGCCGCGCGCCTGCTGGCCCAGGACGGCAAGATCGCCCGTGCCGTGAACGCCATCGAGACCGCCTGGAAGGCCGCGCCGCACCCGGCGTTGTGGCTGGCCTACCGCGACCTGCGCACCGACGAGACGCCGCGCGAGCGGGCTCGGCGCCTGTCCCAGCTCGCCGCCGTCAACCCTGCCCATCGCGAGAGCCGCATCCTGCAGGTGGAGCAGGCGCTGATCGCCGGCGACCCCGTTGCCGCGCGCCAGGCGGCCCGCGCCCTGGACGGCGAGCCGGTCACCGCCCGTATCGCCGGCCTGCAGGCCCGCGTGGCATTCGCTTCAGGGGCTTCCGACGAGGCCCGCGTCTGGATGGCCCAGGGGATGAGCGCCCCGCACGAGGCGGACTGGTCCGACCTCGATCCGGAGGGCCGCGCCTTCGCCTACCATGCCGCCGACTGGGCCCGGCTGGTGGCCACCTTCGCCGAGAGCGGGGAGCTGATCCACCCGCGCCACGAGCGGCACGAGCGCTCGCTCAACGAGCTGCCGGAACTGCCCATCGCCTACGCCGACGCCGATGCGGCGCCGTTCCTTACCGAGCCGGTGCTCTATCCGGTGGGCGGCGGCGACTATGACGACGACGAGCCCCCACTCCCTGGCGACGGCCCCACGCCCTCGCGCCGCGGGCCGCGCAGGCGGCGCTTGGCGAGCGCGCCCAGAGCCGCTAAATAGCCCCCCGTCGCGCCGGCCCCATCGCCCGCACGACCCGGGCCGCCTTAGCTCAGCCGGTAGAGCACCGCATTCGTAATGCGGGGGTCAGGTGTTCGAGTCACCTAGGCGGCACCAATTTTCTCTAGCAAAAACGGGATGTTATCTCAAGAAGATCGAGGGGGGAGCATTGGTGCGCCGACCTCGGAAGCACCTCGGAAGCACGGAAGGGAGTGCTGCCGTCAGATACACCCCGCCGCCGCCCGAGGGGTTTATCAGCCCGGTCACGTGGGGTGTGGAGGACAACGTTCGTGAGCGCTTCGGTGCGGCTGGCGTGTCAGCTGAGAATATTGTTTGCGAGCGCGCGACTTATTTCTTCCGCTCACCTGGGCCGCCGGGCGAGCTGCTGCAGACCTTCAAACAATATTACGGCCCGACGATGAATGCGTTCGAGGCGGCCTCGAAGGACGACAAGGCTGAGCAGCTTGAAACGGAGCTGACGAAGCTGTTCGAAGACTACAACCGCGCCGGCCAAGACAGCACCGAAATACCTGCAACCTACCTCCGGGTCGTCGTTACAAAGCCCTAGACACGCCTGCGAGGGGTGGAAGCAGTGTCCGGTTTGGGGGCCCGGGCAAAACCTGTTTCGGCTACTTGCCCCTGCCGGTTCGCCGGCCGGGCGCGGTTGCGGCGGGTTCCTGCCGGGCCACGAGCGCAGCTTTTTCCTCAACGCGCGCGCCGGCGAGAATCCCGGCCAGGCTATAGTTTCCCTCGTGGCATGCGTATTCGTAAACCGGCCCCTTGGCCGCACGCATGACCAGCTCGCCGCGCCACGAGCGGGTAAGCACCGCAGGGTCCTGGACCGAGAAGCTATAAAGAATCTCGCTGGGAGAGATTCGTCGGAACCACTCCGTCACCTTGGCGTCCGCGGTAATCGAGATCGGCTGCGGCGTCTTGTGGACCTCGCCCGGGTGAAAGTTCGTGGTTTCGACGACCAGCGTGTCTCCCTCCCATCGCCCAATGGAATCGCCCGACCACAGGCGGATGTGCGCCGGCGGATGCGTGCGAACGCCAAGCCGGACGATGCGCACCCCTGCTGACTCAGTTGCGATGGCGACTTCGTCTGGCGCCTGAATGATATGGTAGTGGCCATTGTAACGGGCTGGGAACATCGGCGCCCCGCCAGCACCCGAGCCGGCGGTCAAACACCGTTCTGGGCTAGGGCGCACCTCGGGCCCAGCCATGGCGGCAAGCGGGATTTCACGGCCTTCACGCACGAGGCGGCGGCCGGCCTCGTTGTATGGCAACTGGCCGTCGGCAGGATCGACGACAAGTGAAGTGCGGTACTGGCCGTCGATCTTGGTCAGTTCTGGCGCCAGCTCCCACCACTCTGACTGTCGCCCACCCACACCATCCTCTTCCGTGTCGAAGGCCTC
>NZ_JBKJTG010000109.1:0-10038 GCF_046590535.1 Phenylobacterium sp.
CTCCACGAACTGGTCGACCAGGGCAACACCGTGGTGGTCATCGAGCATAACCTCGACGTGGTGAAGACCGCCGACTGGCTGGTGGACTTCGGCCCCGAAGGCGGCGACGGCGGCGGCGAGATCGTCGCCTGCGGCTCCCCGGAAACCGTGGCCGCCGAGGCCCGCAGCTGGACCGGCCGCTACCTGGCCGACCTGCTGGAGCGTCACCGCCAACGGGCCGGGGCGCAGCGGAAAAGGGCGTAGCTTCAAACGCACGTTCGAAATAGCCTAGCTCCATTCTTTTGAGAGATTGGAGCCTCCCCATGATCCTCTATGGCGCGCCGAATCCGGCGCCGAACCCGCGCCGGGTGCGCATTTTCCTGGCGGAGAAGGGGATCGACCTGCCCGAAACCCGGGTGGACATGATGAAGCGCGAGCACAAGGCGGTCGAGTTCCGCGCCAAGAACTCCATGGGCCAGCTGCCCACTCTGGAGTTGGATGACGGCACGTGCATCTCCGAGACGGTGGCTATCTGCCGCTACTTCGAGGAGATCCAGCCGCAGCCGGCGCTGTTCGGGACCACGGCCGTGGAGAAGGCAATCATCGACATGTGGGTGCGCCGCGTCGAGTTCACGGTGATGACGCCGGTGGGCATGTTCTGGCGCCACGCCCACCCGCGCACGGCGGCCCTGCTGACCCAGTTCAAGGACTTCGGAGAGTCCAACAAGGACACCTACAAGGGCGCGCAGAAGTGGCTGAACCGTGAGCTGGAGGACCGAGACTTCGTCGCCGGCGGCGCCTACACCATGGCCGACATCTGCCTGCTCACCACGGTGGACTTCGCCGGCTGGATCGGCCTGCCGCTGGAAGACGAGTTCGCCAACCTGAAGGCCTGGCACGCGCGGGTCTCGGCGAGGCCCAGCGCCGAGGCCTAGTCGGCCTTGGAGAGAGCCTGGTAGGCCGCCACCAGGGGCGCCTGGGAGATCACCCAGAGGAACGGGGCGAACAGCAACTGGGCGGCGAGCTGGGTCAGGTAGGCGGCCGGCCGCGCGGTGAGGTGGTCCGGATCCGACATGCTGAGCAAGCCCAGGTCGTTGAAGCCGGTGGCCGCCCAGATGGCCAGCGAAAGCGCGATCCAGCCGACGACGGCGATCAGCAGCAACAGGCAAAGGGTGAGCGCGCTCATCCCCAGGAGCGGCAGGACCCGGCCCCGGGTCATTCGCCAGGAGGCCATGAACCGGAACCGCCGGTCGGTGAAGGTCATCGGGGCCGCCAGGGCGAAGCGCAGCGCCAGGTAGATCATCCCGGCCATGACCAGCAACGCGGTCGCGAGGCCGGCGGCGAAGCCCGCCCGCTGGCCTGCCGCCGTGGCCGCGTAGACCCCGGCCGCACCGAGCACCGCGGCGCAGACGCCGACGATCAGCCACACGCCCAGGAGGCGGAACTCGTCGCCGCCCAGCCGCAGATGCAGGAAGGCTGGTTCGTCGGGCCGCAGAAGCAGCCTGTAGATAGCCGCGACGATGATAACCTCGATCAGGAACGTGCCCAGGCCGCCGCCAACCCCGCCGATGACGCCGCCCAGGGAAGTGGCCTGGGCTTGCGACCCCGCGGTGGCCGCGACGATGAAGATCATCAGGGCGGTGATCACCACCATGGCCACCAGGGCCACGAGATTGAACAGCGACCAGCCGGCGATCACCCGCCAGCGCTCGCCGATCACCCGAAAGCCATCGATGGCCGCGTCGCTGGCCGAGAAGCTGCTGGCCCGACCGTCCATGGCCGGTCAGTCCGCCTTGACGTGGTTGCGCAGGGGATTGGCTGGCGCGTCGCCATGCAGCTGCTGGTAGGCCACGGCGAAGGGCGCGTAGATCATCACCACCTGCAGCACCGACAGCAGCAGTTGCATGACCACGGTGACCAGGGTGGCGATCAGGGTCATGGGGCCCATGGCGGAGACGTCGGTCATGGCCTGCTGGCCGCCCGACAGGTTGATGATGGCGATGCCGATGATGGTGATCAGCAGCCAGATCATCACATAGAAGATCACCGCCAGGACGATCATCCCCAGAAGCGGCCAGAAGGCCCCGCGGGTCAGCTCCCAGGCGGGACCGAGGGTGATCCGGCGGGCCGCGAAGGTCATCGGGGTGACCATCGACAGCCGTACCCCCACCCAGATGGTCAGGGCGCCGACGACGGCGGCGGCGACTACCGCCATGCCCGGCGCCGCCTGTTCCGCCGCGGCGGCGGCGATGAAGCCGGCCAGCAGGCAGACCATGCCCACGCCGAACAGCACCAGGTTCACCGCGGTGAGCCGCAGCTCGTCCCCGCCAAGACGCAGATGGGCGAAGCCCTTCTCGCCCGGCCTGAGCACCAGCCGGTAAATCCCCGCCGTGAGGATCGACATCAGCGCCACGGCAAGCACCAGGATCAGCACGAAGGCCGGCGCCGACTGCGCCAGGCGCCCGGCGATGGCGTCGATGTCCTCGGGCCCGAGCTGGCCCTTGCGGGCGATGGCGATGGCCTCCTCGCCCAGGCTGGTGACCATGATGAAGGCGATGATCGCCATGCCGAAGGCGTAGAGCCCGCTCCACGCCAGGATCGCACCCGGCCGTTCCCGGGTGAGGCGGAAGCCTTCCAAGGCGGCTTCGCTCGCCGAAAAACCGTTCATTCGTGTCCCTTGGCCTGACTGTGCAGCACACGAGTCGGCCGCCCTTAGGGGGCCAAAGTGCGGGCCCGCCGCCGCGGGCGCAAGGCCTGCCTCGCCGTGGCCGGCGATCGTTGCTAGTTAGCCCCCCATGACGACCAAACCTGTGCATGTGGTGGGCGGCGGCCTGGCCGGTTCGGAGGCCGCCTGGCAGATCGCCCAGGCGGGCGTTCCCGTGGTGCTGCATGAGATGCGCCCAGTGCGCGGCACGGACGCCCATCACACCGACCGGCTGGCTGAACTGGTCTGTTCCAACTCGTTTAGGGCCGACGACTGGACGGGCAACGCCGTGGGCCTGCTGCACGCGGAAATGCGGGCCCTCTCCTCGATCATCATGGCCTGCGGCGACGCCCACCAGGTGCCGGCCGGCGGCGCCCTGGCCGTGGACCGCGACGGCTTCGCCCAGGCGGTGACCGCGCGGCTGGAGGCCCACCCCCTGGTGACCATAGCGCGCGAGGAGGTCGCAGGCCTGCCGCCGGCCGACTGGGACAGCGTGATCGTCGCCACCGGCCCCCTCACGTCGCCTGCCCTGTCTCAGGCGATCCTGAAGCTGACGGGCGAGGATGAACTGTCGTTCTTCGACGCCATCGCGCCCATCGTCCACCTGGAGAGCATCGACATGGGCGTGGCGTGGCGCCAGTCGCGCTACGACAAGGAAGGCCCCGGCGGCGACGCGGCGGCCTACATCAACTGTCCTATGGACAAGGCCCAGTACGAGGGTTTCATCGACGCCCTCCTGGCCGGACCTAAGACGGAGTTCAAGGACTGGGAGAACGTCCCCTATTTCGACGGCTGCCTGCCCATCGAGGTTATGGCCGAACGCGGCCGCGAGACCCCGCGCCACGGGCCGATGAAGCCGGTGGGCCTGACCAACGAGCACGATCCGCAGGTCAAGGCCTGGGCGGTGGTGCAGCTTCGCCAGGACAATGCCCTGGGCACGCTTTGGAACATGGTGGGCTTCCAGACCAAGCTGAAGCACGCCGCCCAGACGCAGGTGTTCCGCACGATCCCGGGGCTGGAGAAGGCAGTGTTCGCCAGGCTCGGCGGCCTGCACCGCAACACCTTCCTGAACAGCCCCCGGTTGCTGGACGGCTCGCTGCGGCTGAAGGCCGACCCGCGGCTGAGGTTCGCGGGCCAGGTGACCGGGGTGGAGGGCTATGTGGAGAGCGCCGCGATAGGCCTGCTGGCCGGCCGGTTCGCCGCCGCCGAGCGGCTGGGGTCCCAACCGGCCCCGCCGCCAGCGACGACGGCTCTGGGCGCCCTGATCGGCCATATCACCGGCGGCCACCTGGACGGTGGCAAGGGCTCGTTCCAGCCGATGAACATCAACTACGGCCTGATGCCGGCCCTCGAAGGACCTAAACGCGGGCCGGACGGGCGGCGCCTGCCCAGCAAGGAGCGCGGGCGGGCCAAGAAGCGGCTGGTGGGCGAGCGGGCCCTGGCCGACCTGGACGCCTGGAGCCGCGACATTGCGGCGATGGCCGCCGAGTAGCAGACGGGGGCGGTGTCGGCCCGGCTAGATCCGGCCCCGCGCCACGGCCAGGGTCAGGCGAAGGCGCCGCGAGATGTCCGACTTCGCAGGGCGCACGGCCAGGGCCGCATGGGCCACGGCCGGGAACGCGGTGACGCTCAGGGAGCGGGTGGCGCTGCGGGCGGCGGTGAGCACATTGTCGAAGGCGGGCTGCAGTTCCGGTGACGCCGCCAGCCTGCGGCCGAGCGCCCAGGCGGAGCCGGCGGCCAGGGCCAGCCGCGCGTCCGTGGCCGGATCGAGGATCGCCGCGGCCAGCTCCGCCGCCAGGCCGCCAGTGTCGCGCGACCAGTCCAGCGCCTCGGTCTCGCTCAGGGGCGCAGGGTCGAGCTCGCGGTAGCGGGCGTCGATCATCGCCTCCAGCGGGGCCCGCGGGAGGTCGCGGCGGCCCACCACAAAGGCCAGCGCCTGGGCGGTGGGGTGGTGGCGCACCGGGCGGTCTGAAAAGATCTCGTCCAAGGCCTCGCGCCACCAGGTCAGGCGGATCTCGCCCATCAGCGGGTTGGAGGCCACCTTCGGCGCGCGGGCCAGTTCATGGTCGTAGGCATAGAGGGCCACCACGTCGGCGCGGGCCTGGGCATCGCCGATGAATCGGCTGGACAGCCAGCGGTCCGGATCGACGCGGCGGACCAGGCCGCCCAGGTCGTTGTCTTCATTCATCAGAAGGCTTCAAACGCAGAAGGCCCGCACGCGATGCGGGCCTTCCACAAATCCTTTGTTCCGCCGTCAGCCGTAGATCGTCTGGCTCATGGTCATGGAGGTCAGCATCGGGATCGAAAGCAGAAGGTTGGTGCGCGAGAACAGCATGGCCGTGCGCGCCGACTTGGCCTTGGTGTCGGCGTCCGCCTCGACGATGCCCAGCGCGCGCTTCTGGTTCGGCCAGATGAACGCCCAGACGTTGATCATCATGATGATGCCCAGCCACATGCCCAGGCCCAGCATGGCGTTCTGCGGATCAGCGACGGGGTCGTAGCCGCCGGCCAGGCCCAGGGTCATGGTCTCGTGCGCATAGCCGCGGATGACGGCCACGATCAGGCCCATGACCACGGTGATCAGCGCCGCCCAGCGGAACCAGAACAGCGCCTCGGGGGCGATGTACTTGGACACCGCCGGCTTAAGCTCGGCGGGGATTTCCGGCATCTTCCGGATCTGGACGAAGTTGAAATAGTAGAGCAGCCCGATCCAAAGGATGCCGAAGAACACATGCAGCCAGCGGAACACGGCCTGCCAGAAGATCTCGCCCGTGCCCTGCGGGCCCATGGCGTAGGCGCCCACCATGATCAGCGCCAGAATGACGCTGACGATCATCGTGTTGCGGAAGTTCGAAAGTAGCCCGGCCATCTGATGCCCTCCCAGAATGCTGCCCTGGCCCCGAGGTATAGGGCGTTTCGCCACAGCACGAAAGCGACTGCGGCGGAGGTCTCACACGGCGATCAGCGCGGCCGCCAGGCGGCGGCCTTCGGAGGTCAGGACGTTGTAGAGGCGGGCGGCCGCGGGGGTGTCCATGAACTCCAGGCCGACGCCGCAGGCCTGCAGGGCGTCGCGCACGGCGCGCGGGGGCTGGGCGTTGCGGGCGCCGACGCCCAGCAGCAGGAATTCCACCTGGGCGCGGCCGGCGGCCAGCACCGGCTCCAGGCTCAGGGGTGTCAGGTCGGCCAGGCTGGCCACCGGCCAGGGGTACGCCAGGTCGCCGAGGATCAGCATCGAGCCTTCGTGCCGGACGCCGGACAGCCGGAAACCGCCCTCGCCATAGGCGTCGATGGACGGGGCATCCCTCGCCACCCGATCAGGTCCGCTGGATCTGACCCGGCGTGATGGGCTTTTCAGGCTCTTCCTCGCCGCGCCGGACGCCCAGCAGCAGCAGCACCGGGGCGGCGATCAGGAAGGAGGAATAGGTGCCGACCACGATCCCGAAGATCATCGCGATGGAGAAGCCGAACAGCGGCTCGCCGCCGAACACCGCCAGGCCGGTGAGCGCCATGAGGCCGGTCACCCCGGTGATGGCGGTCCGCGACAGGGTCTCGTTGATCGACAGGTCGATCACCTCGGCGAGCGGCATGCGCTTGTATTTGCGCAAGTTCTCTCGGATGCGGTCGAGCACGACGACGGTGTCGTTCACCGAATAACCGATGATGGTCAGGATCGCGGCGATGGTGGTGAGGGTGAACTCCATGCCCGTCACTGCGAACAGGCCGAAGGTAAGGGTCACGTCGTGCAGCAGGGCGACGGCGGCGCCGATACCAAAGGTCAGGCCGAACCGGAACCAGATGTAGACCATCATCATGGTGATCCCGAGCACCAGGGCGATGGCCCCGTTGCGGAACAGTTCGCCGGAGACCTTGGGCCCCACCAGTTCGGTGCGGACAAATTTCACGGGGCCGAGCGCCTGGGTCAGCGCCGCCTTGGCGCCGTCCACGGCCTGGGAGCCGTCGACGCCTTCCGGCGCCTCGAACCGCACCAGGGCGTCGTTGGGACTGCCAAAGGCCTGCACCTGTACGTCGCCGAGACCGCGGCCGTTCAGGGTGGCGCGGATGCGGCCCAGGTCCGCCGGCTGCGGCGTGTTCAGTTCCAGAACCGTCCCGCCGCGGAAATCGACGCCGCAGTTCAGCCCGCCGCACGGCGGAGTGAACGGCCACACGGTGAGGAAGATCGCCGCCAGGCTGGCCGCCAGCGATATCGCGCCCAGCACCTTGGTGTAGCGCATGAACTGCAGGTTGGTCTTGACCGGCAGGATCTTGATGAGGGGCCACCAGCCCGAGAACTTGGACATTTCGCCGCTCATGAGATTGGGAGGGTCTTGGGCCGGGTGGTGTGCACCCAAAGCCCGAGCAGAACCTGGGTCACCAGCACGGCGGTGAACACCGAGGTGAACACCCCGATGGCCAGGGTCCAGGCGAAGCCCTTCACCGGGCCCGCGCCCAGGGAGAACATGATCAGCGCCGCCCCCAGGTGGGTGATGTTGGCGTCGAAGATGGTCAGCATGGCGCGTCTGAAGCCGGCGTCCATTGAGGCGATCGTCGAGCGGCCGGCGCGGTACTCCTCGCGCATCCGCTCATAGATCAGCACGTTGGCGTCCACCGCCACGGCCAGCGTCAGGATCAGGCCAGCGATGCCCGGCAGGGTCAGGGCGGCCTGGGTCATGGACATGGCGGCCACGATCAAGAGCGCATTGACCGCCAGGGCGACCAGGGACACGCCGCCGAACAGGAAGCCGTAGGCCAGCACCATGAAGATCAGCACCGAGCCGAACGCGATGACCGCCGAGATCTGACCGGCGGCGATGGCGTCGGCGCCAAGTTCGGCGCCCACGGTGCGCTGTTCCACCACGGTCAGGGGCGCAGGCAATGCACCCGCACGGAGCAGGACCGCCAAGTCGTTGGCGCTCTCCACCGTGAAGCTGCCGGTGATCTGGCCGGAGCCGCCGGTGATGGCGCCCTGGATGACCGGTGCGGAGATCACCTTCCTGTCGAGCACGATGGCGAAGCGCTTGCCGACGTTCTGGGCGGTGGTGTCGCCGAAGCGCCGGGCCCCCTGGCCGTTGAAGCGGAAGCTGACCACCGGCTGGCCGGATTGCTGGTCGTAGACCTGCTGGGCGTCGGTGAGCATTTCGCCGGTGACCACGGCGCGCTTCTTGATCAGGTAGGCCGGGGAGTAATTGTCCTCGCTGGGCAGCAGTTCGGAGCCCGGTGGGATGCGGCCGGCCTGGGCCTCGGCGACGCTGACGCTCTCGTCGACCATCTGGAAGCTCAGCTTGGCGGTCTGGCCGATGATGGCCTTGAGCCGTTCCGGATCGCTCTCTCCCGGGGCCTGCAGGACGATGCGGTCGGAACCCTGCCGCTGGATGGAGGGCTCGCGGGTGCCGAGTTCGTCGACCCGCCGGCGGATGATCTCCATGGACTGCTCGACCGCGCGGGCGGCCTGGGCGTCGAAGGCCTCGGCCACGAAGGCCAGCCGGACACGCTGGTCAGCGGCCGTGGTGACCGTCACCTCGCGACCGCCGCTGGCGCCGGGCAGGACACCGCCCACAGAGTTGCGCAACAGGCGGGCCGCCGCCGAAACCTGGCCGGGGTCGGTGATCCGCACACCGACGGCGCCGTCCACCACGCCCAGGTCGGTGAACTGGATCTGCCCGTCGCGAAGCTGGGTGCGGACGTCCTCGACCATGTTGGTGAGGCGCTCGACGCGCAGGGCCTGGGTGTCCACCTCCAGCATCAGGTAGGAGCCGCCCTGCAGGTCCAGGCCGAGGTTCAGGGTGTTGCTCGGCAGGAAGCCGGGAAGCCTGTCCCGGACGTCCTGCGGCAGCACATTGGGCAGGGCGAAGAGCAGGCCCAGCACCACGGAGGCGATGACCAGCAGGACCTTCCAGCGGGAGAGGTTGAGCATCTGAAGCGGTGGGTCCTAGGCCTTGGCGTCGTTGGCGGCCGCGGGCTCGCCACGGGTGCGGACCTCGGCGATCATCCCCCTGACCACCTTTACGGTGACGCCGGTGGCGACTTCGATACCGACTTCCTTGTCCTCGACGCGCACGATCTTGCCGATCATGCCGGAGGACAGGACCACGGTGTCGCCGCGCTTGATGGCGGCCAGCATGGTCTTGTGCTGCTTCATCCGCCGCTGCTGCGGGCGGATCATCAGGAAGTAGAACAGGACGACCAGGCCGATCAGCGGCAGGAACTGGATCAACAGATCCTGCGGTCCTCCGGTGGTTCCGGCGGCGGCGGTCTGGGCATAGGCGGGCGTGGCGAACATGGCCTCTCCGGATGGCGTTTGGGGGAGGCCGAAAGATGGCCCCGTTCGAAGTCGGCGGAAGCTATGCGTTGCGCCCCGCTTTTGCAATGGAACGGCGCGGGCGCTAAGCGTCGCGGCCATGGAGAGCGACCTGAAACCCCTGCTGGCGCGGATCGCGGACGCCCTGGAGCGCATGGCGCCGCCGGTGCGCCAGCCGGTGTCGTTCGCCGGCGCGCACCTGTTCCGTCACGAGCCGACCGCAGGCGCCTTCCATCCTGCGCCCGACTATCCCCTGGCGCTGGAGAGCCTGGTTGGCGTGGAACGGCAAAAGCAGCGGTTCGTGGAGAACCTGACGCGGTTCGCCCGGGGCCTGCCGGCCAACCACGCGCTGCTCTGGGGCGTGCGCGGGGCGGGCAAGAGCTCGCTGGCCAAGGCCGCCTTCATGGCCGTGGCCGCCGGGACGGCAGACCTGAAGCTGGTGGAGGTGGACCGCGACGAGGTCACCGCCCTGCCCGCCCTGTTCGACGAGCTGCGGGTGCGACCTGAGAAGTTCGTGGTGCTCTGCGACGACCTCTCCTTCGAGGAGGGAGCGGCGGCGGCCAAGGCGCTGAAGTCCGCCCTGGAAGGCGGCGTCTCGGGCCCGCCGGCCAATGTGCTGTTCGTAGCCACCTCCAACCGCCGCCACCTGATGCCGCGCGGTCACGACGAGGACCGCGGCCTGGTGGCGGTCGCCGAGGACGCGGAAGAGGATGTCAGCGTCTCCGACCGCTTCGGCCTGTGGCTGGGCTTCCCGCCGATGGATCAGGCGACCTACCTGGCAGCCGTCCAGGGTTACGCCCGCCGCCACGGCCTGAAGGCGCCGGACCTGGACCGCCGGGCCCTGCAATGGGCGCAGCTGCGCGGGGCCCGATCCGGCCGGGTCGCCTGGCAGTTCATCCGCGACCTGGCCGGCGAACTGGGCCAGCCGCTGCCGCTTTAGTCCCAAACGCGAAGGAGCCCGGCCTTTCGGCCGGGCTCCCGCTTAGTTCGATAAAGTCCGTCTAGATCGAGATCAGAAGTTGATGTCGATCGTGGAGCGACGGTTCAGCGGTTCCTTGAC
>NZ_JBKJTG010000187.1:0-5190 GCF_046590535.1 Phenylobacterium sp.
ACCGACGACGGCTTCCTGATCGCCGAGACCGACCTGGAGCTGCGCGGCGGCGGCGATGCGCTGGGCCTGCGCCAGTCAGGGTTCCCGGACTACATCTTCGCCGACGTGGGCGGCGCCCACCGCGACCTGATCGCCGCCGCCGGCGATGACGCCCGGCTGATCCTCGGCCGCGACCCGGAGCTGGCCGGTGAGCGCGGCCAGGCGCTGCGGGTGCTGCAGGAACTGTTCGACTGGAAAGCCGGCTCGCCGCTGAAGCACGCGGGCTAGCGCACCTTCACCATCCGCTTGCCGCGGTTCTCGCCGGCCAGCAGGCCCACGAGAGCGGCAGGCGTGTTCTCCAGGCCCTCGATGACGTCCTCCTGGACCTTTAGGCGGCCGTCGGCGACCCAGCCGGCCAGATCCTTAAGCGCCCGCTCGCGCTGCGCCTCGAAGTCCATCACCACGAAGCCGCGAAGCGTCAGCCGCTTGGTGACGATCAGCCCGGGGATGCCGCGGGGTCCGTGCGGCGGGGCGGCGCCATCGTACTGCGAGACCGCCCCGCAGCAGGCGATGCGGCCGAAGTTGTTCATGGCGAACAGGCAGGTCTCGAAGACCGGGCCGCCGGTGTTGTCGAAATAGACGTCGATGCCGTCCGGACAGGCTTCCTTCAACTGGCGGCGCAGGTCGCCGGCCTTGTAGTCCACCGCAGCGTCGAACCCGAGGTCGTCGGTGAGCCAACGGCCCTTCGCCTCGCCCCCGGCGACCCCCACCACCCGGCAACCCTTGATCTTGGCGATCTGGCCGACGATCGAGCCCACCGCCCCGGCGGCGGCGGAGACCACCACCGTCTCGCCGGCCTTGGGCTTGCCGCACTCCAGGAGGCCGAAATAGGCGGTGAGCCCGGCGATGCCGTAGATGCTCAGGAGGTGGGTAACCGGCTCCAGGGCCGGCAGCTTTGCCAGCCGCTTGGCCGGCAGCACCGCATAGTCCTGCCAGCCGGTGTCGGCGAACACCAGATCGCCGGGCGCCAGGTGGCTGGCGTTGGACTCGACCACCTCGGAAAGGGACCCGCCGGCCATCACCTGCCCGGCGTTCAGCGCCGAGCGGTAGGTGGCCCCCTGCATCCAGGCGCGGTTGGCGGCGTCGAGCGAGATATAGCGGGTGCGCAGCAGCACCTCGCCCTCCCCCGGGCTCGGCCGCTCGCCTTGCGTCAGCCGGAAGTGCTGTGCGGTCAGCCGGTCGCCCTGCGGCAGCTGGTCCAGGACGATCTGGCGATTGGCGTCGGGCATCGGGCGGTCTCCCTCAAGGCGTTTCGGCCGCGAAGCTTGTCACCGGGCGAGGAGGGACGCCAGCCGCGCCTGCGCGTCGGCCTCCAGGTCGGCATAGAAGAGGTTGTAGCCCGCTACCTTGCGCCGGTCTGCCCAGGAGCCGGTGGGCTGCAGTGAGGCCGACTTGGGATGGGAGATTCGCAGCACCCCGCCCACGCAGCGCGCGGAGACCTGGCGGGCCATGAAAGCGGGCCTGGCGCCCCACTCCAGGCCGGTGGCGTTGGCCGCGCCCAAATGCAGGCGGGCCGGCGCCTGCTTGTCGGTCACCGCCCCGAGGATCGGGTTGAAGCACAGGGAGGGCCGCGATCCCAGGTTCTCCAGCGTCCCTTGCGCGGTCCACACCAGGGCCCGGTCGAGCAGCATCTGGGCGTTGTCGAACTCCCCGTCGAACTGCACCGCCCAGGCGGCCAGGCAGCCGGTCTGGCCCGGTTCGGCGCAGGCCGGCAGGGCCGGCGCGTCGGCCGGCGTCACGGTGTCGGCAAGATAGGCGGCCACCAGGCGGCTGCGCAGCACAGGGTCGCGGGCCACGTCCTCGGCCACCAGCCGCGCGGCCAGCGTGCCACCCTGCTCGACGCCGACGATCAGGAACGGCCGGTCCTGGTTGTAGTCCTGGACATAGACGCGGAAGGCGCGGGCCACGTCGCCATAGGCGAAGGCGCGGGCCTCGCGGGCGTCTTCCCGCAGCGTCAGCAGGCTGTAGAGGCTGGCCTGGCGGTAGCGCGGCGCGAAGATCCGCCCCACCCGGACGAAGGGTCCGGCGTGGTTGGGGGCGATGGAGGTGCGAAACAGTCGATCGGCTTTGCCGTCGTCGATAGGGGCGTTCCAGTGGCGGCCGCCGTCATAGGTGGTGGGGCCCACGAAGAACACGTCCGCGGCGGGCTCCTGGGCGGTGGGCGCCTCGGGCTGCAGCGGCATCAGCGCCCAGGACGCCCGCTTGGCGTAGTTCGGCGCCGGCGGGGGGCGATAGGTCTGGAACGGCACCTTGGGGTCCAGCGCCGTGCGCATCAGGTCGCCCCAGAAGACGGCGACGCCAACTCCCAGCAGCAGCACCGCCCCCACCAGGATGAAGGCCAGCCATCGCCGGCGCCGCGGCCCGGGCTCGCTCATGGGTTAGCGGTAGTGGTCGGGCTGGCTGAGGTAGCGGCTGACATAGTCGTCGACCCCCTCCTCCAGCGGCGTGAGGGGCTTCGGGTAACCGGCCGCCTGCAGGCGATCCATCCTGGCCTCGGTGAAGTACTGGTACTTGTCGCGGATCGCCGGTGGCATCGGCGTGTATTCGATCTGCGCGGGCTTGCCGGCAGCCTTGAACACGGCCCGCGCCAGGTCCTCGAAGGTCCGGGCCTTTCCGGAGCCCAGGTTGAAGACGCCGTTGACCTGCGGGTTTTCCAGCAGCCAGGCGGTGACCTCGGCGGCGTCGCGCACATAGACGAAGTCGCGGGTCTGGCCGCCGTCCGGCACATCGGCCCGATAGCTCTTGAAGAGCTGCACCGCGTGGCCCTCGCGCACCTTGGGCCAGATCTGCGACGCCACCGACTTCATGGAGTGTTTGTGCTCCTCGTTGGGGCCGTAGACGTTGAAGAACTTCAGCCCCACCCACTGGGGCGGCGCGTAGCCGCGCAGGGCCTGGCGAACGGCGAACAGGTCGAACAGCGCCTTGGACCAGCCGTAGGTGTTCAGGGGCCGCAGCGCCGCCAGGGCTTCGTAGCTGTTGTCGTCGTCAAAGCCGTTGGCGCCGTCGCCATAGGTGGCCGCCGAGGAGGCGTATACCAACCGGCGCTGGTGGTCGGCGCACCAGCGGAAGAGGTCGCGGCTCAGAGTGAAGTTGGAGTGGACGATCTTGTCGGCGTCCGGCTCGGTGGTGGACGACACCGCGGCCATGTGGACCACCAGCTCCACGTCGCGCCAGCGCTTCTCAAGCCAGTCGAACATGTCTTCCGGCGCCACGAAATCACCAATGGGGTGTTTCGCGATGTTCTTCCACTTGCCCAGATCCGCCTCGCGCAGGCGGTCGCACACCACCACGTCCAGGTCGCGATCCTCGGCCAGGCGCGCGGCGATGTTGGAGCCAATGAACCCCGCTCCGCCGGTGACGAAGGCGATCTTGCGCGTCATGCCTTCTCCCGATCCGTCCTTGGGCGGCCCATCCGGGCGATGGCCGCGGTGGTGGAATAGCCGTCCACCAGGGCCGCCAGCCGGACCTCCCCGCCCCAGCCCTTGACCAGCTCGGCGCCCACCACCTGGTCCTCGGCGTAGTCGGCGCCCTTGACCAGCACTTCGGGGCGCGCAGCCTCGATCAGCTTCACGGGCGTCGCCTCCTCGAAGGGCACCACCAGGTCGACGCTGCCCAGGCCGGCCAGCACCAGGGCGCGACTCTCCAGGTCGTTCACCGGCCGGCCCTCGCCCTTCAGCGCCCGCACCGAGGCGTCGGAGTTCAGCCCCACGATCAGCCGGTCGCACCAGGCCCGGGCCTGGCCCAGATAGGCCACATGGCCCTTGTGCAGGATGTCGAAGCAGCCGTTTGTGAAGCCCACCCGCAGGCCCTTGGCGCGCCAGCGGGCCACCTCGTCAGCCATCCGCTGGGGCGTGGCCACCTTGGCCTCGGCGGGCGCCAGGTGGGCGGTGATCACCGCCTCCACCAGCTCCTCGGGGGTCACCGTCGCGGTGCCTGCCTTGCCCACCGCCACGCCAGAGGCGAGCTGGGCGAAGGCGATGGCGTCCTCCAGGGTGGCGTCGGCAGCCAGCGCCAGCCCCAATGCCGCCAGCGCCGTGTCGCCCGCGCCCGAGGCGTCGAACACCTCCCGGGCCTGGGTGGGAAAATGGCGTACCGGCTCGCCGCGCAGGGCCAGGGAGATGCCCTTTCCGGCCCGGGTGACCAGCACCCCCCGGGTGGCCCAGAGTTCCAGGGCGCGGGCCAGGGCCGTCTCCAGCTCCGCATCCGTGCCGGTGGGCAGCTCGGTGGCGTAGGCCAGTTCCGCGGCGTTGGGCTTTACCAGGTCGATGTCGCCATAGCGGGCGAAGGAGCGGGCCTTGGAATCCACCACCACCTTGGCGCCGCTCTTGGCCGCCGCGTCGTGGCAGGCGGCGATCACCGCGTCGGTGACGACCCCCTTGCCGTAGTCGGAGATCAGGATCACGCCTGCGCCCTTAGCCGCGTCGCGCACGGTGCGGATCAGCCGTTGCTCCACCTCGCCGGTGACCGGGCGGCTCTCCTCCAGGTCGACCCGGAGCAGTTGCTGGCCGCTGGAGACGAAACGGGTCTTCAGCGTGGTGGGCCGGCTGGGGTCGGTGACCAGATAGCCCTCCACGCCGCTCTCCCCGCCTACCAGGCGCTGGGCCTCGTGGCCCTCGGCGTCGCCACCGATCAGGCCCACCAGGGCCACCGAGCCCCCCAGGGCGGCCACATTGCGCGCTACGTTGCCCGCGGCGCCCAGCATGACCAGCTCGCGGGTGCGGGCCAGCACCGGGATCGGCGCCTCGGGCGACACGCGGCTGACCTCCCCATAGACGAAGCGGTCGACCATAAGGTCGCCCACGCAGGCCACCCGGCGGCCGGGCGCCTCGCCCAGGAGATGTTGAAGGGCGGCGAGATCCATGCGGTTAGCCTGTGCGGCGGGTTGCTGGGGCGGTCAAGCGGCGCGCGCGACCTCGTGCAGGGCCTTCAGCTTGGCCAACAACACCTCCGCACCGTCCAGCGGCAGGGTGCTGGGGCCGTCGCACAGGGCCTTTTCCGGGTCCGGATGGAATTCCAGGAAGACACCGTCCGCGCCAGCGGCCACGGCCGCCCGGGCGATCACCGGCACGCCGTCGCGGCGGCCTCCGGTGGCGATGCTGTTGCTGCGAGGGTCAGCGCCCGGCAGCTGCACGGCGTGGGTGGCGTCGATGG
>NZ_JBKJTG010000195.1:0-7033 GCF_046590535.1 Phenylobacterium sp.
GATGCCGTCAGACCAAGCGTAGCCGACATCGGCGCCGACGTACCAGCCGCTCAGCCAATCCTGAGCCATTGCGCCGGGAGCGCTCGCGCAGAACGCGACGGCGGCGGCGCCCGCCAGCAAACGTATTTTCATCGTGAAACCCCTGTTGCCCGGGCGAGTCAGAGCCGGCTGGTGCCGATCATGATTTCGCCAATTGAGGCCATAACGCGCTAGACGCGGTTTTGGGTGTTGCCGCCCTGCAACACCTGCCTCAAATCGAAGTATTGACCGCAACTGCATTGTGGAACCCGTCCGGCGGCCGGGGCCCGCAGATCGTGAGTCTTCCATTCCACTTGCTCTGTCGGGGAGGCGACACCGGGCGATATCCACACCCGTCTCCGGAACCCGCGGCCCTGTCCGAGGTTACCCGCCTTGAGGCGTCACTCTCTCGTCGCCTCGTGCTGCGAGCGCCCCCCAGTCGAACCCTGGGGGGCGTTTTCGTATCTAGCGCGGCAGCACGAGGGCGGGATCGATGGGCCGGGCGCGCTCCAGGGGTGACGGGGCGTAGCGGACCTCGAAGTGCAGCTGGGTCTCGGGAACTCCACCGGTGGCGCCGGCCTGGCCGATCTGCTGCCCCTGATTGACCCTTTGCTGCATCTTCACGTCCACCCGCGAGAGGTGGCCGTAGGCGGTGACCCAGCCGTCCGGGTGCTTGATCAGCACGAGGTTGCCGAAGCCCGGCACCTGGTCGCCGGCATAGACCACGTCCCCGGCCGCAGCGGCGCGGACGGAGTCACCGGCCCCCGCGCGGATATTGAGGCCGTCATTGCGCTGGCCAGCCGCCTTCGGGCCATAGGCGGAGATCACCTCCCCGCGCACCGGCCAAGCGAAGCGGCCACGGCCCATCTGCGAGATCTGAGCGTCGCCCACCGGCGGGGCGGCGACGGGGGCGGCGCGCGGCGGCGCGGACGGGCTGCCCGGCAAGGTGGAATAGGGCCTGGGCGAGGACGGCGTCGGAGGCGGAACCTCCTGCACCGGCGGCGGCGCCGGGCGTGGCGCCTCGCGGACCGGCGGGGCGGTGTAGACCGGGGGCGCGGCTGCGGGGGGCGCGGCTGCGGGGGGCGCCGCGGGCTGCGGCGGCGGAGTGCGGACCGGCGGCGGCGGGGTGCGGCGGGTTGGCGGGGCAGGCGCCGGCTCGCGCTCGGCCTCCGGCGGCGGGGCGACGGCGACGCGGGCGGTGGTGTTGGTCGGGCCCTTATCCTTGAAGCCGGCCGGCAGGCGCAGGCGGCGGCCGGAGCGCAGGGTGGCGGAGCGGGCGATGTCGTTCTCGTCGGCCAGGGTCTGGGCGGTGACCCCGAAGCGCCGCGCGATGGCGCTGAGGTTGTCCCCCTGCCCCACCACATAGGCCCTGGCCTTGGTCTTCGGGCCCTTGAGGTCCTGGCCGGGCTGGATCACCGAGGACTTCAGGTCATTGTCGTCCTTCAGCTGATCGACGGTGGTGTCCAGCAGGCGGGCGATCTTCTCCAGATTGTCGCCGGACTTCACCTCGTGGGTGCGCGACGGGCCGTCCACCTCCACGACCTTGCCGGTGACCGACCTGGTGGTGACGGTGCGGAAGGTCGGGGCCGGCGGGGCGCGGCGCACGGGCGCGGCCTGCGGCTCAGGGTCCGGCTCCCGCGGCCGGGCGGCGGCCAGTTGCTCCAGCGGGCGGGATTCTACAGGGGCGGTGGGGCGCGCCGTCTCCGGCGCGGGCTCTGCCTCGGCGACCGGCGGCGGGAGCGGCTGCGGCGCGGGTGCGGGCGCCCGGGTGATCGGGAAATTCGGGGTGAGCACATCGGAGGGCGCGCTGGCGCAGGCGCCGAGCGCCCCTGTGGCCGCGAGGATCAGGGCCGATCGCTGGAGGAAGTGCGTCATCGCCGCTCCGAATTGGACGTCTAGAATCAGTGGGGCGTCGGGGGGATTTTGATGGAAGGTCGCCACCCCGGCCAACCCGCAAACCGCCGCAGGACCAAAGCCTTCGGGAAACTCAGAGTTCTCGCGCCACCCCATCCAGCAGCGGGACGAACCTGACGTCGGTGAGCGCCTCGACCTCGAACCCGCCCTTGCCGTCGCCGGTATAGCGGCGAAGGCTCTGGACCGGACCCTTGCCGATCGGCGCCACGAGCACCCCCGAGGGCTTCAACTGCGACAGCAGAGCCTTCGGCTCATCCGGCGCCGCGGCTGTGACCATAATGCGGTCAAAAGGCGCCTGCTCCGGCCACCCCTCGCCGCCGTCGCCGAAGCGGGTGATGATGTTGGTGAGCCCCAGGATCTTGAAGCGCGCCTCGGCCTCGCGCATCAGCGTGCGGTAGCGCTCCACGGTGTAGACCAGCCGGGAGAGCTTGGAGAGGATGGTGGTTTGGTAGCCGCTGCCGGTGCCGATCTCCAGCACCCGCGAGCGGGGCTCCAGCTTCAGGGCCTGGGTCATCAGGCCGACGATGAACGGCTGGCTGATGGTCTGGCCGCAGGCGATCGGCAGGGCCGAGTCCTCCCAGGCGCGTTCCTTGAACAGGTCCGGGGTGAAGGCCTCGCGCGGGGTGGTCTCGATGGCGTTCAGCACAGCCGGGTCGCTGACCCCTTGCGAGCGCAGGGCCAGGATCAGGCGCGCCAGCCGGGTTTCGTCGCTGTCCTGGCGCCTGGTCATGCTCAAGCCTTCGGCGGCGCCCCGCCCAGGACCTGCTTGAGGTCATGCAGGGCGGCGGTGTGGGTCAGGTCGATATGCAGCGGCGTCACCGAGATGCGGCCCTCATATAGCGCGCGAAGGTCGGTGCCCTCGGCGGGCTTCGACCGCTCCTGGCGGAAGCCGACCCAATAGTAGTCGCGGCCGCGCAGGTCGGTGCGCTTTTCGGCATGGCGCACGTGGGCGTCGCGAAAGCCCTGGCGGGTGGCCTCCACCTGGGTGATGTCGGCGATGGCGGCGTGCGGGAAGTTGACGTTCATCACCACGTCCTTCGGCCAGCCGATCTCCATGAGCCGGCGAATGATCCCCGGCGCGAACACCTCCGAAGGCTCGAAGAGGTCGTCGTCGTGGTCGTAGCTGCCCATCTGCGACAGCGCGATACCGGGGACGCCCAGGGCCATGGCCTCGATGGCGCCGGCCACGGTGCCGGACATGGTCACGTCCTCGGCCAGGTTGGCGCCGCGATTGACGCCGGAGAGCACCAGGTCAGGCGCGGCGCCTTCCACCAGGTCGCGCAGGCCCAGCATCACGCAGTCGGTGGGGGTGCCGGTGATCGCGAACCTGCGCTCGCCCACCTTGCGAACCCGGATCGGCTCGGCCAGCGTCAGGGCCCGGCTGGCGCCCGACTGTTCGTACTCAGGCGCGCAGATCCAGATGTCGTCGGTGAGTTCGCGGGCGATCTTCTCAAGGGCTATCAGCCCCGGCGCATGGATGCCGTCGTCGTTGGTGAGCAGGATCCTCAACGATCACCGCCGATGTGGGTCAGGCCCGGCAGGTAGGGGTGGAGCGCCTGGGGGATGGCGATGCGGCCGCCCTCGTCCTGGTAGTTCTCCATCAGCGCCACCAGGGTGCGGCCGACGGCGAGGCCGGAGCCGTTCAGGGTGTGGACGAAGCGCGTACCCTTTTCGCCGGCCGCCTTGGTGCGGGCGTCCATGCGGCGGGCCTGGAAGTCGCCGCAGTTGGAGCAGGAGCTGATCTCCCGGTAGCGGTCCTCCGATGGAATCCAGACCTCCAGGTCGTAGGTCTTGCGGGCGGAAAACCCCATGTCGCCGGCGCAGAGCAACATGGTGCGGAACGGCAGCTCCAGGCGCTTCAGCACCGCCTCGGCGCAGCCGACCATCCGCTCGTGCTCGGCCTCGGACTGTTCGGGCGTGGTGATGGAGACCAACTCCACCTTGTTGAACTGATGCTGGCGGATCATGCCACGGGTGTCGCGGCCCGAGGCGCCGGCCTCGGAGCGGAAGCAGGGCGTCAGCGCGGTGAAGCGCAGGGGCAGCTGCTCCTGCGCGGTGACCTGCTCGCGCACCAGGTTGGTGAGGGAGACCTCGGCGGTGGGGATCAGCCAGCGGCCGTCGGTGGTGTGGAACAGATCCTCGGCGAACTTTGGAAGCTGACCGGTGCCGAAGGCGGCCTCGTCGCGGACTAGCAGCGGCGGAGCGACCTCCAGGTAGCCGTGCTCGCGGGTCTGGACGTCGAGCATGAACTGGCCCAGCGCCCGCTCCAGCCGGGCCAGCTCGCCCTTGAGCACCACAAAGCGGGCGCCGCTCATCCGGGCGGCGGCCTCGAAGTCCATCAGGCCCAGGGCCGCGCCGAGGTCCACATGGTCCTTCGGGTTGGCGATGGCGGAGGATTGGCTCCAGCGGCGGACCTCGACGTTGTCGGCCTCATCGGCGCCGGCGGGCACGTCCGGGGCCGGCAGGTTGGGGAGGCTGGAAAGAAGCAGAAATCGCAGGCGACTCGCCTGTTCTTCATCGGCCGCCGCCTCGGGAATGGCGGCCCGTTCAGCCAGCAGGCGCTGGGCTTCTGTCTCTTCTTTCCTGGCCTTGGCCTGGCCGATCAGCTTGGCCAGTTCGTTCTTCCGCGCCTGGGCGGACTGGGCCAGAGTCTGCTGCTGGCGCACCGCCTCGTCCAGGGCGAGGATCTCGGCGACCTTGCCGGCGAGGCCCTTCGCCGCCCAGGCTTTCTCGTAAAGCTCAGGGGTTTCGCGAATGGCTCGGATGTCGTGCATGGCGCCGGCTTTGAGGGATGAGCGGCATTCTCTAGAGCGCGTCGGCGGGGACGCCAAGCGCTGCCCTCCCGCGTCTGATCGAATACGGCCACGCCTGCCGTTGGGGACTGCCCGATGCTCAGAGCGCGGACCGAATAGCAACCAGAGATTGAGTTCTTGGATTGATACGCCACGTGGGCGCGATTGGACTGTGTTGGCTTGGCTTTAGACTTGGGCCGCGGAAACAACTCATGGTGAAGCTTGTAGACAAACGTCGCATATCAACGTTAGGACTTCAGCGGGAAACGGCGATTAGGCGCCGTTGGGGGAGTTTTACAGCATGGCTGACCTGGGCAGTTCGGGCTCGTCGATTTCCTATGGGACGGCGGCTGACGACCACCTCAACGGGGGCGCCGGCAATGACCAGCTCTTCGGCCTGGGGGGTTCGGACAAGCTGAACGCCGGGGCGGGCGCTGACACCGTGGATGGCGGCGCGGGGTCTGACCGGGTGAGCGGAGACTCCGGCGACGACGTGGCCGTTTACGCGGTCGGTGAGAACGCCGGCGCTTCAGACGTCTACGACGGCGGCTCGGGAGTCGATGTGCTGCGTCTGGTCATGACGCGGACCGAGTGGCTGAGCGCCGCCGTACAGCAGGACGTCGCGGGCTATCTCTCCTTCATCGCCGCCGCCACCAATCCCAACAACGGCCAGGCCTCCAACGCGGAGTACGTCTTCCGCGCCTTCGGACTGAACGCCTCCAAGTTTGAGCGGCTGGAGGTGGTCGTCGACGGGGTCACCATCGATCCGCGCGACCAGGCGGTCGTGCTGGGCGCCGATGCGATGGTCGCCAGCGAGGACGCGCCGAGCCTGGCCCTTGATGTCCTGTTGAACGACAGCGTCCCGGACCTGGTGGCCTCCCTCAGCTTCACGCAACCCGCGCACGGGACGGCGACGCTGGTGGCCAGGACGTCCGGCGCCGGCGCGGGCGCGGAGACGGCGAAGTTCGTCTACACGCCCAGCCCCACCCACTGGCAGTACCTGGCGGCAGGGGAAACCGCCACCGACAGCTTCACCTACAAGGTGACCGACGCGGACGGCGACCAGCAGACCGCGACCGTCACCGTCACCATCACCGGCGCCAACGACGCCCCGACCATCACCTCGGCGGTTTCCACGGGCGCGACGGTGGAGGACGGCGCGATGTCCGCCGACGGCGTCATCGCTTTCGCCGACGTCGACCTGAGCAACAGCCATGCCGTGACCGCGACGCCAAATGCGACCGGCTACCTCGGCGTCTTCTCCACCGCCGTGACCAACGCTTCGACCGGCGATGGCGCGGGCGCGGTGGGCTGGGCGTTCACGGTGGACCCGGCCACCATCCAGCATCTGGCGAAGGACCAGGTGGCGACCCAGCTCTACACCGTCACCGTGGCGGACAACCACGGCGGCTCGGTCCAGCAGGTTGTCGCCGTGACAATCACCGGCACGAACGACGCGCCGACGATCAGCGCAGCCACGACGGCGACCGGCGCCGTGACGGAGCGGGCCGATGGAGCCTCGGACGAGAACACCGCCACCCTGACAGCGTCGGGCGCGGTGGCCTTCGCCGACGTGGACCTGACCGACACCCACAGCGCGACGTTCACGCCGGCGGGGCCGGGCTATATCGGCGCCCTGACTCTAGGAACGGTGGACCAGGCTGCGAACACCGTCGGCTGGACCTTTGCAACGGCGGACGGAGCGCTGGACTTCCTGGCGGCGGGCGAAACCCGGACCCAGACCTACGTTCTGACGGTGTCCGACGGCCAGGGCGGCAGCGCCAGCCAGACGCTGACGATGACCCTGACGGGATCGAACGACGCCCCCACCATCACCTCGGCGCTGGCGACCGCCGCCACGGTAGAGGACGGCGTGATGTCCGCGGCCGGATCGGTGGCGTTCGCCGACGTGGATCTTGCCGACACCCACACCGTTGCATCGGCCGCGCAGGCCAATGGATACTTTGGAACCTTCGCCGCAACGGCGTCCGACGCCGCCACCGGCGATGGCGCCGGGAGCGTTGGCTGGACGTTCTCGGTGGACCCGGCGACCATCCAGCAGCTGGCGAAGGACCAGGTGCTGACCCAGCTCTACACGATCACGGTCGCCGACAATCAAGGCGGCTCGGTGCAGCAGGTCGTGGCGGTCACCATTACGGGCGCCAACGACGCGCCGGTGGCCGGCACGGACACCCTGACGGGCGCCACCGAAAACCAGACGCTGACCTTCGACGTGCTGGCCAACGACACGGATGTGGACGCCGGCGCGCAGCTGACCCTGGTGTCCGTCACCGGACCGCCCGGCAAGG